>CAYUCC010000004.1:0-124065 GCA_964443225.1 uncultured Anaerolineae bacterium | reverse complement strand
GGGGGGGGGGGGTGGGGGGTGGGGGTCTCTGTTTTGGGCGGTGGGGGGTTGGGGGTTGGGGAATAGAGAGTGAGTAAGGACGGAGTAGGGAGTACGGAGTACGGAGTACGGAGTAAGGGTTTGGTGGAAGGAGAGAGGGTGTGGCAACGTTGAGTTTGGTGGTGATGGCGGCGGGGATGGGGAGCCGGTATGGGGGGTTGAAGCAGGTTGAGCCGGTGGGGCCATACGGTGAGATGATCATTCATTATTCGGTGTACGATGCCCTGCGTGCCGGGTTCGAGCAGGTGGTGTTTGTCATTCGGGAGGAGATTGCCGAGACGTTTCGTGACCGGGTGGGTCGGGTGATCGAGCCGCACGCCGATGTTCGTTATGTCTATCAGGAACTGGACCAGCTGCCGGCGGGCGTGGTGGCGCCGCCTGGGCGCAAGAAGCCATGGGGCACGGCGCATGCCGTATTGTGTGCACGCGCGGCGGTGGATGGCCCTTTTGCGGTGATCAATGCCGACGATTTTTATGGCGCAACCGCGTACACGGCGATGGCTGAGCACCTGCGCCAGGCCGGGGATCGTACCCGGCAGTACGACCTGGCGATGATCGGTTACCCGCTGCGCAACACCCTCTCCGAGCACGGGCATGTCGCACGCGGCGTGTGTAACCTGACCCCCGACGGTTACCTGGTGTCAATCCAGGAACAGACACGGATTCAGGCCTTCGACGATGGGATCAAATATTGGGACGAGGCAGATGGCTGGGTGGCGCTTGCACCCGACACCGTGGTTTCGATGAACGTTTGGGGGTTCACGCCGCACATTTTCGATGAGCTGGCGCAGCGTTTTGCTGCCTTCGTGCAGACCCGGCACGACCAACTCCTGAGTGCCGAATTCTACCTGCCAAGTTTTGTGGGCCAACTGATCGACGAGGGCAAAGCGCACGTGCGCGTGCTGCCCACGACCGAGTCGTGGTTTGGGGTCACCTACCAGGAAGACCGCCCGCGTGTGCAGGCCGCCGTGCGGGAGCTCGTTCGGCAGGGACGGTATCCCGAGCGGTTGTGGCGACTGTAAGTCGCAGCAACTAATGCGAAGTCGGCCACCGCCGACTCCCCTGCTCCCTACCCCGTACTGCTTACTCCTATGCTCACGCCGCGCGCAGCGGCTTAATCTGTTCGAGCGTCGCCTGTGAAGCCCGTACGGCGTCCCACAAATCAACGGCGCACTGTGCGTTGAGCCAAAACTCCGGCGTATTGCCAAAGAGCCGCGCCAGCCGCAGTGCCATCGCCGGACTGATTGCGCGCCGTTCGCGCAAGAGCTCGTTGACCGTCTGGCGTGACACGCCAAGCATCAACGCGAGGCTGGTGCCCGTGAGACCATAGTCGGGCAGGAAGTCTTCCCGCAGCATCTCACCAGGGTGCGTTGGCCGGATCAACCGCTCTCTTGTGTTTGGGATGCTCATCTTGTATCTCCGTGTAGCAGTCCTCAATGGTAGTCTGCCAATTCGACATCGTACGCGTCACCTGCACTGAAACGAAAACAGATGCGCCACTGATCGTTCACTGAAATCGAAAACTGTCCGACCCGGTCCCCCACCAACTCGTGTAGCCGGTTGCTTGAGGGCACCTTGATCGGCGTGGTCGACCTCCAAGAAACACGATATTTCTCAAAAACAGCAGCTCAGCCCACATCTCATCGCCAGTCTGTAAAAAATCTGGCCAAAAAGGGTAGACAGGACAAATATCGTGGGCTACAATACAGTCTTCCCCAGGCAGGATGCCCCGGTGGGGTTGTTCGAGCCGAAATACCATTCCAAGCGGAGGAAAATCATGCGCACCCTTTCACCATTCAAGCAGGGATTCCTGGGCGGCCTGGTCGCCCTGGGGGTTGCTGCCCTGGTCTTTGTGGCCGGGGTGGCGTTGGCCCAGGACGGTTACGACCCCGAGAAGGACATCGACAACAACGGGCAGATCGACGTCATCGACATCCAGGAAGTGGCCGAGTCGTGGGACACCGCGGGCAGTCCGCGCGGCGTGCTGCACGTCTTCGCAACCAGCGCCACGTTCAACGGTGCCGGGCCGGCCGGCTATGGCCGCACGGCCATGCACGATGCCTGTCGCGCCGAAGACCCCAGCTCACATTTCTGCACGATCCAGGAAATCGAAAACGCGTGGAAGACCACCGGCATCGACATTGTGACCGGCGCCCAGGTCTGGGTCGACAACGCGATCGTAGGCACGGTCAACAGCAACTACGGCGGTGACACCCAGACTTCGAGCGACTGGTTTGGCGGGAGCGCGCTCGGCGATTTCCCGTACAACTGCAATGCCTGGACCGTCAGCGGCAACACCAACCGCGGGCTGATCCTCAACTTGGGCGCGATCAGCCCCGCGATCGAGGCGTGCGACGACGTGCATCCGATTGCCTGTTGTAAGTAGGCTGTTGGTAGGCCAGCACATCTAACGCTTCCGCGTTGAGCCGCTCCGCATTCTGATCGATGATCTCGATGTCGCGGGCATTCTGCCGGCTGTACCTGATAAGCCGAATGAAGGCCCAGACCGCTGTTTCGATGAAGGCTGAACGGCTATTCAAGCTGGTGGTGCGGTCCGCCGCTGAATCTCGCGGCGAACCACCGGCGCCACACGGGTCCCCAGCAGCTCGATCGCACGCAGCATCTTGTCGTGGGCGATCGTGCCGACGCCGAGCTGCAGCAGGAGCCGCTGGTGGCCGAACAGCTCGTGCTGGAAGAGGATCTTCTCGATCATCTCGTCCGGCGTGCCGACGAACTCGGAGCCACGCAGGGTACGCGACGCTTCGAACTGCTGCCGCGTGACAGGACCCCAGCCGCGCTCGCGGCCGATCTTGTTCATCACGGTGGCGTAGGCCGGGAAATAGTCGTCGGCTGCCTGCTGTGAGTCTTCGGCGAGCAGGCCGTGCGAGTTGATGCTGACCTTGAGCTGTTCTGGTGGATGGCCAGCCTGGCGTCCGGCATCGCGGTACAGCCTGGCCAGCGACGCAAAACGCTCCGGCATACCGCCGATGATGGCAATCGCCAGGGGCAGCCCCAGCCGGCCGGCCCGCACCACCGATTCCGGTGTGCCGCCGACGGCAATCCAGACCGGCAGCGGCTCCTGGACCGGGCGCGGGTAAATGCCCAGGTTGCGCAGGGGTGCGCGATGGGTGCCAGACCACGTTACGCGTTCGGATTCACGCAGACGAAGAAGCAAATCAAGCTTCTCGGCGAAGAGGGTGTCGTAGTCCTTCAGGTCATACCCAAACAGCGGGAACGACTCGATGAACGACCCGCGCCCGGCCATGATCTCGGCACGGCCGTTGGAGAGCAGATCGAGGGTGGCAAAGTCCTGAAAGACACGCACCGGATCGTCGGAGCTCAACACGGTGACGGCGCTCGTCAGGCGGATGGTGGTGGTGCGCGCCGCCGCCGCGGCCAGGATCGTAACGGGCGAAGACGCCACAAAGTCGGGCCGGTGGTGCTCGCCGATCCCGAAGACGTCGAGGCCCACCTGGTCGGCCAGCTCGATGGTTTCGATCAGGTTGTGCAGCCGCTGCGCCGGGCTGATGCGCTCGCCGGTGACCGGGTCGGGGGTGAGCTCGACGAAGGAGTAGAGCCCCAGCTCGAAGTCCTTGGTGTGGGGGGTGGCAGATGGTTGGATCGGCATGGTCTGTTCCTTGCATAGACGCAAAGCGCGCAAAGGTTTTTTGGCAAATGGTTGTGCACTCGACAGCCGCGCATCAACGTCTGATACGCAACTGCCAGGAGCAGGTATTATACCCGCATCCGGCAAAGATGGCTACCAGACCATTCATTTGCGTATGCGCGGGCAGTTACAACCGCCATCTGATCGCGCGATTACCCTGTGCGGATGATCCTGCCACGTCACGCCCCGCAGGGGGCGTTCGTCTGCGTAGCCGCGGTTTCAACCGCCATCTGACCGCCCGATTACCCTGTGCGGATGATCCTGCCACGTCACGCCCCGCAGGGGGCGTTCGTCTGCGTAGCCGCGGTTTCAACCGCTGGATGTCGCGGCTACGCAAACGAAGCCCGGCCAAGCCGGGCTGGGAGACCACACGCGGGTGATTTTGCCACGTCACGCCCCGCAGGGGGCGTTCGTCTGCGTAGCCGCGGTTTCAACCGCCATCTGATCCAAAAAGGAGAACACGATGAACGAAACGCAACCCCTGTATCGCAGCATGATCGTAGAATACTGGGATTTATTACGCGGCGATACGTCGCAGTGGTCGAGCCGGCCCTACTTTCTGCAGATCATCCGCGACAGCGGCGAGCCCGCGCTCGACGTGGCCTGCGGTACAGGGCGTATTCTGCTGGATTATCTGCAGGAGGGAATCGACATCGACGGCGTCGACATTTCACCTGAGATGATCGAACAGTGCCGGCAGAAGGCGGTCGAGGTCAGCCTGCGGCCAAATCTGTACGTACAGGCGATGCAGACGCTCGACCTGCCGCGCCGTTACCGGACGATTATCGTGCCCTCTTCGTCGTTCCAGCACCTGACCGATCGCGCCGATGCGCGTGAGGCGCTGCGGCGGTTCTACGCCCACCTGCTGCCCGGCGGCCGCCTGGCGATGTCGGCACGCGTCTTCATACCAGAACCGGACGACGGCGAGTGGGCGCTCGTCGCCGAGGCCGTACGTCCGTCGGACGGTGCGACCGTGAAACACTGGTTTCGCTGCACCTTCGATGTGCCGAACCGCCTGCAGCACACCGAAGACCGTTACGAGGTGGTTCGGGATGGGGAGATTATCGAGACCGAAAGCTACGTGTCGTCACCCTGCCTGACGTGGTACACCGTCAGCGAGGCGTTGGACCTCCTGCGTGAGGCAGGTTTCGGTGATGTGGAAGCCCACGCCGATTTCAGGTTCGAGCCGGCCAGTGATGCCGACACGCGTTATATTGTGTTGGGAAGTAGGTCGTGAAAAGGTACCAGCAGTCTGATCAATCCATCTCCTGAAACTCGACGGTACGATGAGCCAGGTCAATGACAGCGCCGGTTTTCAGTAAAAAGTCCATGCCCAGGATTCCGTTGACATCGCGCACATAATCCATGCCACCGATATCAACCACAAAACTCCTGAGAGAGCTTCCTTCCACCTGGATGCTGTCGAGCCTACGCATAAAAACCGTCTCAATGCCGCCAACTCCATAGACGTTCCGCAATCGATCATCAGGGTGTGGCGTGATGCCAACCTTCTCGGCGATATCAGCCGACAGCAGTGTTGTGGCCGAGCCGGTATCCAAGAGGATGTGCGGGATATCCAACATCGCGTCGCGGTAGTCAATCTGAACAGATACAAACGGTAAATCATGCACCAGCAGGAGTTGCATGCAGCCTCCGCGCGGTTACCGATGGGCTCTCCAGGATTTCCAATTCGTCCCGGCTGGTGTGGACAAAGTAGAACTCGCGTAGCGGATGCTCGCGATGTAATTGTCGATAACAATTCAACGCCCCGCGGCCATCAGAACAAGCCTCAATCACCGCAATGCGGTCCAAAATACGCTGCCGCTCCTCTGAGTGGGCTTCCAAGGCCTCGATGACAAGCCATTGATCTGGATGAGCCTGGCGAACTTGTGACCAATTCATGGTTGCCTCCGAGTAACTAATGATAGAAAAACGATGCCCAATAAGACCAGTAATGTCGTGGGGGTATCATACAACTGTTGTGATCGCCTGTCAACGCCAGTGGAGCCTCCTGGTATCCAGGAACACGACCGCGCGCGTCTTTGACGCCAGTCAGGCGTCATCAGTCTGTAGAGTGTTTGTGCATGCCATCACACGACGCGCCGCTCCCAAGGCGATCCGTACCCAGGTCGATCGCCTGGCCGCCGGCTTTGGGATCGACGCGACGCCAACTGCGCAGGAGGGATCCTATGACAGCGCACCGCCTCGTGGTTGTTTGTTCGATCGTGTTCGTCGTCATGGCCGGTGTGGTCACCGTCGCCGCCGGCCAGTCGCCCCGCGACCCACCGCCCACACCCTGGCAAAACCTGCCCGCACCCTCCGGCGGCAGCATTCTGGCCCTGGCCGCATCACCTGCGTTTGATACCGACCGCATCCTCTTCGCCGGCACACCCGGCGGACTCTTCCGCAGCAATGACGCCGGCCAACACTGGACCGCGCTCAGCCCCGGGCCAACAGGCCCCATCAGCGGCACGCTCAAGATTGTGCCATCTCCCGCCTACCCCACGGACAACACCCTTTTCGTACTGACGACTACCGCCGAACTGCCCGGCCGCCGCGTGCTGCGCTCGACCAACGGTGGTACATCGTGGCAGGCGATTTGGGAAAGTAACGCGGTGCAGGACCTGGTCGTCTCGCCGGGCTACACCACCGACCACACCCTGTTCCTTGGCGGTGCGCAGTTTGGCCAGCCGCAGGTCTACCGCTCGACCGATCACGGCGACACCTGGCTGCCCACCGTAGGCCAGCCGGCCGACCTCGATGTCTACTTCCTGGCCATCTCACCCGCCTACGCGTCGGACCACACCCTCTTCGCCGCCGGCTTCGGACCGATGTACCGCTCGACGAACAGCGGCACGACCTGGCAGCGGCTCGATGCCGCCAGCCCCACCCGCAGCCTGGCCATTTCACCGCAATACGCAACAGACCACACCCTGTGGGCTGCGTACCGCGAAATGGAAGGCTCGGGCATCCAGCCCGAAAGCGGCATCACGCGCTCGACCGACGGCGGCACCACGTGGCAGGTGACGACCGCCGGCCTGCCTGGATATTATGTCACATCCTATCACGACCTGGTCATCGACCCCGCCGGCGAGGCGCTGTACGTGGCCCTCGACGATTCGTTCATGGCGGGCGAGTTCCCGCCGCGCGTCTATCGCTCGGACAACGGCGGCCAACGCTGGGCGCCGCAGCCCCTGCTGCCCACCGGTGCCGCACCGCAGCACCTGCTCGCCGCGGCCCCCCTGCCCTTCCTTTATGCCACCAGCGGCGGCACGGCGTACGTCTACGGCAGCCGCTGTTACCAGGCCCTGGCCGACGGCGGGTTCGAGACCGATCCCAACCTGGATTACGCCGGCATCGCCCGCGCCTGGGAAATTCCTGCCACCGCCTACCCCGCCGGTTATACGAGCAATCCCAGGCTCGCCGGCGGCTGGGCGATGCGCAGCGGCATCGCCCCCGGTGAACCCAACGTCCTCAGTTATTCCGACTTCCGCCAGCGTTTCAGCATCCCCACCGATGCCACCAGTGCCGTGCTGACCTTCGGGCGCTACCCGATTCTGGGCGACCCGGCCGCCATCGGTGATACGCGTATGCCCGCCGGCGGCTGGCTGGCGGCGGGTCCCGAGATCGCCGACTACCAGTACGTCCTGGCGAAATTCGATGACGGCAGCTACGAGATGCTGGCTACCTGGCGGGCCAACGAGCGCACCTGGCTGCTCACCAGCATCGACCTGCTGAGCTTGCGCGGCCGCGACTTCGACCTGCAGTTCGGCACCTACAACAACGGCACCAGCGGCACCAGCGCCATGTTCGTCGACCAGGCCGGCGTGTGGATCTGCCGGCCAGATCTGCCCCTGCCAGGCCAGCCGGCGCATTATCTGCCGTTCATTCTGCGCAACTACGCCGCACCTGTCACCGCCACGCCCACACCAACGCCGACCCCCAGGCAAACTGACACGCCCACACCAACACACACAGTCACACCGACTCCGACCCCCGGGCATACTGACACGCCCACACCAACACACACGGTCACACCGACTCCTACCCCCGGGCATACTGACACGCCGACGCCCACACCGACACCAACCAGCGCCGCCTTTCCGGCGATCGTGCGTGAGCTGATTGCCGCCCCCGGCGAGCCAGGACCACTCTACGCCCTGACCAACAGCCAGCTCCTGCTCGTGAGCTACGATCGCGGCGCGCACTGGCAGGAGGCACCGCAGGGCGTGCCGCCAGCGGTGGGTCGCAACGGGTTGGGCATGGACTACGCCAATCCCAACACCCTCTACCTGGGCACCTTTGGCGGGCTGTTCCGCACCAACACCGCGGGCCAGTGGCAGTTCCTGCACACCGTGCGTACGCACGCCCTGTCGGTCGAATATGGCCACCCCACCACACTGTGGGCGGCCCCCAACCAGGGTCACGACTTTGGCAGCGGCGTGTTCGTGATCAAAAGTGACAACGGCGGCACAACCTGGCGCGCAGCAAGCGGCGGCCTGCAGGGCTGGTCGGTCGCCAACCCGATCATCATCGATCCCGATGACCCGAATACGCTGTACATCATGAGTGTGTCCAAGTACGGCGGCGGCAGCGTCTACCGCGGCGTATCGTCCGGCGAATGGCGCTGGCTGCCAATGCCAGCCCAATCCTATTTCATCAACACCGGCCTGGCCTTCGACAACGGCGCCAATGCCCTGTACGTCGGCGGGCGCAGTCCGGGCATCCTGTGGCGCAGCCTCAACGCCAACACCCCCAACACCAACGACGTCACCTGGGAGGTGGTGCACGACTTCGGACCCGACAAAGGGGTGCAGCCGCTGGCCGTGGGCTGGGGGCCAAATGGATCGGCGCTCTACGTCAACCTGACCGACATGAACGGATGGCGGACGCGCCTGCTGCGCAGTGACGACGGCGGCCACACCTGGGTCGAGCTGACCCTGCCCCCCGGTCCACCGCCGCCGCCCTCCAACCAGTACCAACTCATCGTCAACGGCTATCCGGCCACGCGCCAGATTGCCGATTACCGCGTCTTGCAGCGTTACGCCTTTACCGCGGCTGGCTTGAATCACAAGGTTAACGCGACGGACTGGGTGCTGACGACCAATGCCTCTCCGCGGCCCGACTTCGTCTACAGCCCTGCCAACTCCAACCTGATCTGGACCGGACTCACGCCGGCATGCCTGGCGGGTGGGCAGCCGGAGCCGATGTACCACAGCAGCGACGCCGGCCGCACCTGGCACGAGCTGCCAGCCGGCCGTGACCTGCAGCCAGTCGTGGCCCACCCCACCGACCCCAACCGCGTCTACGCCTTTGGCTGTGATGGCCCCTACCTGACCAGCGACGGCGGCAATACCTGGCAGCACCAGGATTCGGACCTCTGGGGTTTGTACTTCGTCTCCGACGTCGCCGCGGTCGATCCGGCCTGGACGACCGTCTTTGCCAGCGGGGTCAGCGAAGGCGGCGGCGGCATGGTTGCCCGCAGCACCAACGGCGGCCAGACCTGGCAGCAGGTGACACCGCTGTACGCGGACATCTGGTGGATCACCGACGTGTGGGTCGATCCCACCAACGCCCAGCGCGTTTACTTCACCGAGCCGAACGGTGTCTGGCGCAGCACCAACGGCGGCAACAGCTGGCAGCGTTTCACCGCCGGGTTGGAGGACATCATCTGGGCGCCGGGGCGCGAGACCTACGGGCTGCTCGAGATCGTCAACCGGCTGGATGACGTGTCGCACCTCTTCCTGGGCACACAGGCCGGCTTGTACGAAAGTCATGACCTGGGCGAGACCTGGCACAAGCTGGCGGGGTACACCTGGGATACCCAGCCGGTCGATGGCCTGCTGGCCGAAGGCTTTGGTACCTGGCTGAACAGCCCGGATGGGGCGTTCTACCTGTTCGCCGGTTACGGCACGCCGACACCCACACCCACCGCGACGCCGCCATCCCCCTGCTGGGAAGGTCTGACCAACGGTGGTTTCGAGACCAACGCCGCGTGGGTGATCCGGAGCAACCCCGTGCTGGCGGGGTACGTCACGTCACCAGTACATGGGGGCAGCCGCAGCATGCGCAGCGGTATTCCAAGCGGCGGGGCCAACGTCGTGAGTTACTCGCCGTTCGAGCAGACGATCGGGATTCCCGGCTACTGGTCGGGCACGCTGCGCTTCTGGCATTACAACGTATGGGGCGACGGCGGTGCCAACTTGCAGGCGGCACCGCCCGACCCGGCCACACTGCCACAGACGCTGGCGGAGCTTGCGGGCGGTGCGCCGCTGGGGACCGACTTCTTCTACGTCATCGGCATCTGGCCGAACGGTGACATCACCTGGTTATGGACGGAGCGCAGCAACGGCCAGGCCTGGCAGCAAGCGGTGCTCGACTTGACGCCGTTCGCTGGCGCGCCGATCCGCCTGCAGTTTGGCACGTACAACAACGGCACCGGGGGGATCAGCCGCACGTTCGTCGACGACGCATCGCTGCTCAACTGCCCCCTGCCGCCGACGGTGACGCCGACGCCGACGATGACGTATACGCCACGCCCGCCGTGAGCCAAGGACGAAACTCGTAATCCTACTCGTACTCGGATCCGCGGCAACGATCGAGTACGAGTACGAGTAGGAGCAGGAGCAGGAGTAGGACGGAACTCGTACTCGTACTCAGTGAAACGGTACTCGTACTCGGATCCAAGGCAACGATCGAGTACGAGTAGGACGGAACTCGTACTCGTACCCGGATCCAAGGCAACGATCGAGTACGAGTACGAGTACGAGTACGAGTAGGAGTACGAGTAGGAGTAGGAGTACGAGTAGGAGTAGGAGTAGGAGTAGGACGGAACTCGTACTCGTACTCAGTGAAACGGTACTCGTACTCGTACTTGGATCCGCGGCAATGATCGAGTACGAGTACGAGTACGAGTACGAGTAGGAGTAGGAGTAGGAGCAGGAGTAGGACGGAACTCGTACTCGTACTCCGTGAAACGGTACTCGTACTCGTACTCGGATCCAAGGCAACGATCGAGTACGAGTACGAGTACGAGTAGGAGTAGGAGTACGAGTAGGACGGAACTCGTACTCGTACTCAGTGAAACGGAACTCGTACTCGTACTTGGATCCGCGGCAATGATCGAGTACGAGTACGAGTAGGAGTACGAGTACGAGTAGGAGTAGGAGTACGAGTAGGAGTAGGAGTACGAGTACGAGTAGGACGGAACTCGTCCCCCCGAATCACTTCACTTGAGCATCTCCAACGATTACGCTCGATAGAACATGAGTTTGCGATTACGCACCTTGCGCGTTCGCTTGTATAATCAAGATGTAAGCCGTATTTGTGCAACCAGATCAAAAGTCATCGAAAACGCCGTTTTTTCGACAGTTTTCGCGGCAGGAGGTCGGTATGTCCGCCAGCGAATGGGAAAACATCCACGCCACGTCACCTGTCTTCGACCTGCACATCCATCCGGCGATGAGCCGCCTGGTCATCAGACAGAACCTCAACGTGCGCGGCATCGTCTCGCGCAGCTTCAGCCCCTTCTCGGTACGCGCCAGTTGGCCGCAGATGAGGCAGGGCGGTTACGGGACGATCCTTTCGATCATCCACGTCCCCGAGCGCGGGCTGATCAAGGACTTCCCCATCATCCAACTCTTCCGCATCCTGCGCCCCGACGTGTGGCGCAAGGTCATGGTCGGGTCGACCTTCGACGTCACGCTGCGCCTGATGGATGAATTCGAGGAGGTCATCGCCGGGGCTGCGCCGGTCAAGGCCCAGCTGGCCAAATCGGTCGCCGAGCTGGATGCCATCCTGGACCAGCCAGCGGCCAGCCGGCCGATCGCCGTGCTGCACGCGATCGAAGGCGCCCACAGCCTGGGGATGGAAGAGGCCAGTGAGGACGATGTCCTGCGTCACCTGGAGACCCTCTACCAGCGCGGGGTGGCCTACATGACGCTGGCCCACTTTTATCCGAACCGCGTCGTGTTTCCCTGTTTTCCCTTCCCAGAGGATTTTGCCAACCTCTCGGTGACGCGCGACATCTGGCGGGATCTGACATTGGGCCTGACTGACTTTGGCCGGCGTGTCGTCGAGCGCATGATGGACCTGGGGATGCTGATCGACCTCTCGCACTGTACGCCCGTCGCGCGCAAGCAGCTGTTCGACCTGGCCGATGCCCGCGGGCAGCGCGTGCCCTTCCTGGCAACGCACGTCGGCGCCTATGCCATCAACCCGTCGCCGTACAACCTGCAGGAGTGGGAGATCAAACGTATCGCGCGCGATGGCGGCATCGTGGGCGTGATCTTCATGCCCTACTGGCTGTTTCCACACGGCGCCGGTCACGGGATCAACTACATCGCACAGACACTCAGGCACTTCATCGACGTCGCAGGCGAAGACCACGTCGGCATCGGCACCGACTTCGACGGTTTTACCACGCCACCCGAAGATCTCAAGGACACCTCGGAGATGCCGCGCCTCACACAGCGTCTGCTGGTCGAAGGTTACACGCCAGAAACCATCAAAAAGATCCTGGGTGGCAATGCCCTGCGTGTCGTGCGCGACGGCTGGGGCAAAAAGCGCTAACAACTACCCGCGAAGCACAACCTGGCGCAGCCGCAGCCAGAAAGTGGGTGCCGCAAGCACACGAAGCCACCCCTACGAGGAGGCCGATCATGGCAGAATTGGCAGCGGACCTGTCCGCGCTGGGTGATCCGCGTCTTTTTGTGCCCACCGACGAGGGCAGCGGTGCATTTGGGCGCTGGATCATCGACCGTCACGGATTGCCGGCCTATCGCTACGACCTCGATCAGTACGATGATGACATCGCTGTCTTCCCGAATTCCGAGGGCGCCGAGCGGCGCGATCACTGGCACCAAATTGGCAACGACCGGATCACCGCCCTCGCCGCGAATGACGGCACCATCCAGGTGTATTTGTGCGACCGCGGCGGCGTGTTCCTCAACCGTTTCGAAGCGCACACGCCCAGCGCAGGTGTCGAGCTGGCCCCGCCGCCGGGCTCCCCGGCCGATGACCTGTACAGCGCCGACCGCATCCCCGAGCTGCAGCAGGCACAGCAGCCCGAGCTGGCCGATTATCTGGCTCAACTGCATGCGCCTGAGAGGGATGAGTCACCGAACGAGCTGTTTGGTGGGCCGGCGCGGCACGCCTATGCCGGTGGTTTCAGTTACCTGGACGATGGGCAAGAGACGTGGGCCACCGCGTTTCGTTACCGCCCGCGCGGCGCCGACACGCGACGCGTGTTTGGCCTGGGCTATTTCGCAACCGCGCAGACCTACCGGCAGATCCGGACGACACGCCGTGTCTACGCCCCCTGCAGCGACAAGCCCCCGCAGGTGACCGGTGCACCGCCGGATGACCCCGTGCTGATCGTCGACGTCGAGATCGAGAACCTGGGGTCGAGTGCGGTCGATCTGCGTCATTACGAGTACTGGGACGTGAATCGTTACCAGCTCAAACTGCAGTGGCTGCGCACCGGGTCGTCCCTGGCCTGCTGGGGTGATCGCGAACGGCACGCCATCAACGCGCAGTTCACACCGTCGATCCGGTACGATGCCCAGGCCGCGGCGCTGCGTTTTCGACAAATACCGTCTTCGCCCGAGGCACAGCCGCCCGACGTGGTCAGCCCCATCGACTGGGCACCCGCCGACATCTTCCTGGCCAATTTGAGTGACCAGCCGCCATCCGCATGGTACACGCAGAAGTCGGCTTTTTTTGGCACGGGTGATGCACAGTGCCCACGTCCCACGCCCGAGCCGGCCGTGCCGCCCGACCGTACCATGCCGTACTGCCTGGTGCTGCGGCACGACCTGCATCTTGCCCCGCACGGCAAGGTCACGCTGCGCCTGGCTTTGGGCACCGTGCGGCCTGGGCAATCGCTGCGGTTTCTGGAGAAATACCGCACTGGCCAGTCGCTGTCCGAGACCCTCGAACGCTGGAAGTGTCAGCTGGCCTATTTCACGACGGGTCGGCCCCAGGAGCAGTACCTGCAGCGCGAAATGGCCTGGCACGCCTACAACCTGCTGTCGGCCACGGTGCAGCACGATTATTACGGCGTGGGTTTCGTACCGCAGGGCTCGGCCTATCTCTATCTGCACGGGGCCGATGGTGCCCCGCGTGACCAGGGGCTCTTCGTCGTACCGCTCACCTACCTGCGCCCGCAGCTGGCGCGCGATACGCTGCGCCTGATCATGCGCCTGACCCACGCCGACACGGGGGCCATCCCCTACTCATTCAGCGGCTATGGCGTCCACGACGGTGCGATCGTTCACACCGACCCTTCGGACCTCGATCTTTTTTTTCTGCTGGCTGTGATTGAGTATCTTGCGGCCACCGGTGACATCGCCTTTTTGGACGAAGAGGAGCCGTTCTACCCGCGCGACGCCGTGCCGGCCGCAGGTGGCCAGACCGTGCTCGACCACATCCGGGTTGCGGTGCGTCATTTGCTGCACGACATCGGCGTCGGTGAGCATGGCCTACTCAGGATTGGTGACGGTGACTGGTCGGACTCGATCGTATTGGAGACCGTGCTCAAGAATCCGTTTGCGGTTTCGTTCAGCCAATCGAAGGCCCATGGTGAATCGATTCCTAATACGCAGATGGCGCTCTACGTACTGCCGCGGGTGGCGGCCCTCGTTGCGGCGCGTGATCCGGCATTGGCGGCTGAGCTGCGCACGGCCACCGCCAGCTTCAGGGATGCCCTCACCGCGCAGTGGAGTCTCCAGGGCAGCTGGTACAACCGTGCCATTTTGCGCGATCACTTCAACCGGCCAGTGGTTTGGGACAGTGATCACATCAATCTCGAAGCGCAGGTGTGGGCGCTCATCAGCGGGCTGGCCGCCGACACCGGCCGTGAAACCGACCTGATCAAAGCGATCACGGCACGTCTCGATAATCCCTCGCCGATTGGGGCCATGTTACGCGAGGGGGGCATGGTCTGGCCGGCGGTGTCGCAGCTGCTGACCTGGGGGTATGCGCGCAGCCGGCCGGGCCTGGCGTGGCGCTCCGTGCAGCGGCACACGTTCACCGCCCATTCCAGGGCCTACCCGCGGGTGTGGATCAACACCTGGTCGGGGCCGGATGGCATCAACGGGCCGGACGGCGAGAATCCGGGCGGCACCTGGCGCAGCCCGCTGACGCCGATGACCGATTTTCCGGTGATGAACGCCAACCAGGATGCGATGGCGCTGTTGGGTTTGTTGCGCGTGTGCGGCATCGAGCCGGCGCCGGCGGGGGATGGCCTACTGATTGCCCCGCAGGCGCCGCCGGCGCGGTTCGTGCTCGATTTGCCGCTGCTGCGGCTGGAGGTGTCGCCCGGGCGGATTGCCGGCGAGTATCGGGCGTGCGTCGATGGGAGCCGGGTGCTGTATGTGGGGGTGCCGGCTGACGCCACCGGGCTCCGTGCCGCAGTTGGCGGAGTGCCGGTCGCCATCAAGCACGTTGCCCCGTCGTACGTTGGTCTGCGGCTCACCTTCAGGGCCGGCGATCGGGTGGCGTTCGAGGTGGGGTGGAATGGCTGATTCTCGGCTCTCGTGTGGCTGCAGCGTGAAGTGGTGACAGTCTGACAGCCGCGTGGGATCATCTTCTTACGGATTAGCAGGAGGCCGTGTCATGCCCACACGATGGATCACGCCCAGCAATCCCGGTGCAGCACCGGGCGTCGAGCACCATGAGATCGTCATGCGGCCCAGCGCAGCGGGGCAGGTTCACATCACCTGCATCGATTTCTGCCCGAGCAACGTCTGGACGCAGGAAATCGACAATCTGCAGGAGTTCCTGGGCCGGCATCGTCCCGAATGGTCGACCGTGCGCTGGATCAACCTCGACGGGCTGAGCGACATGCAGGCCATGCACGCCCTGGCAACCAAATACGAGCTGCATCCCCTGGCCATCGAAGACCTGCTGCACGTCCATCAACGCCCCAAAGTCGAACCGTACGGCGGTGGCGACAGCGAGGTGCGCGCCCGCCTGTTCATCATTGCGCGCGCCATGCAGCTGCAGGACAATACACTGCACAGCGAGCAGATCTCGATCTTCCTTGGGCATACGACCGTCCTGACCTTCTGTGAGACGCAGAGTGTCGTCTGGGATGCCATTCGCCAACGCATCAATACCCGCGGCTCGCGCCTGCGGGCGAGCGACGCCAGCTTCCTGGTCTATTCACTGCTCGACGCCATCGTGGACCGCTGCTTTCCCATTCTCGAGTACTACAGCGACCACATGGAAGAACTGGAAACGATTATTCTCGAACGCGGCCAGCGCGATACCATCAACGACATCCACCAGGTCAAACGCGACCTGCTGCTGCTGCGCCGCGCCGTGTGGCCGCTGCGCGAAGTGGTTTCCACCCTGCAGCGCGAACCGCACGAATGTGTCAGCGACGTGACGCGCGTCTACCTGCGCGACCTGTACGACCACGTCGTACAAATCATCGACATCATCGAAACCTATCGCGAAATGACGGGAGACCTCACCGACACCTACATGTCGGCCACCTCAAACCACATGAACGAGATCATGAAGGTGCTGACGATCATCGGCACGATCTTCATTCCCCTCACTTTCCTGGCCGGCGTGTATGGCATGAACTTTCACAACCTGCCCGAATTGAACCTGGCCTGGGCCTACCCCGCCTTTTGGATCATCTGCCTCCTCATTGCAGGAACGATGCTCTACCTCTTCCGCCGGCGCGGCTGGCTGTAACGGCTGGCCATTGCGCAATCTTGCACCACACTTGTAACAAACTCGTACCGCTCCTCGTCAGGTAAGTGTAAGCTTACGCCGCAACCCATTCTCTGACTGGAGGTACGTATGTTACAGAAGAAGCAATTGTGGGTCATCCTGGCGATTGCCGTCATCGTGGCCCTGGTCGCCGGCGGTGTGTTTTGGCGCCAGACGGCCCTGGCCAGTACGGTCGCAACCGGTTCTGCACAGCCACCGCCCATCCCGGCCGGCTACTACTGGCACTACGCCGTCAAGTTCGTGTGCGGGCTGCAAAACCCCGATCCCACCGGCGCCGGATTGGGTGAACCGGTCGTCAAACCGGGTAACTACGCCACTGAGATCAACATCCACAACCCCAACTACATGTATCCCAACGGCATCGTCATCTTCAAAAAGACCGTCATCCTGGTCGAAGACACTATGATAGCCCGCGAACCGCAAACGGCAGGCCCCACCGGCTTTGCTGAAGTGCACCTGCTGCCCGATTACGCCACGCTGGACGATTGTAACGCAATCTGGATGATGTCCCATCCGGGAACAACGCTTCCATCGCCGATGCCAACCTTTATCGGTTACTTGATCATCTTCAGCCGCGTGGACATGGACGTCGTTGCCGTTTACACGGCCAACGGCTGGAGCCAGCCGGGCGCTTTTCCCGATGGTGGCATTTCCCAGGACGTCGAAACCGTGGCACCCAAACGCATCAAAGTTCCTTGACGCTCGCCAAACGTACATCGATGATCCGCCGGTGCCCAGGCAGGGTGCCCGATTCGCAAGATCACACCGTGTAACACGGTCCAGTGACGAACAACCAACCTGCTTGGGCATCGTAAAAGAATACTTCTTGTGAGGCAATACTTTCGCCACTGTGGGGTTGACAGCGCCCAATAGGGCGAAGGTGTTGTTGACGCAGTCTGTTATTGGGGGTCTCGTGGGCGCGGTAATGCGGGGAGCGTTGGGCGCTTTCGGCTTTGCTGGGGCGAGAATCAGTCTGGTCAGGCGTTACACTGGTGACTAAAGGAAAACGGAGCAGTTGACCCGTGGACCATTGCTCATCGGGATATATCAATCTGCTCCAGAACGGGAACTCGCATGAAAGAATACGTCTATATCGAACGTCGTAAAATCGCTGAATCTGTCAGATGCTCGTGGGCCATTGGTGGCGAAGATGTGGCTGCTCACCCGCCACCCTTTACCACGTTCCAACGAATGGCTGGCCCCTTTGCCAGCCTGGTAGACTGTGATAGGTGGATTGAAACCGAGGGGGTCAGACACAGTGGAGGGAAAAGGCGGAACGAGGGTGAGTGGTTCTGCTAGCAGTGACGCGCTCGAATCCACAGTTCTGGGCGAACTCTCTTCCCGGGTGATGTGATTCTTCTACGAGCCCTTGAGCATCGGGCTGCCACAACGGGGTGACAACCCGCTTCCGGCAGCCCGTTCTCGTGCCAGCCGAAGGAGGCTTCTTATGCATCGATTCCGTGCGCACCGCGCCTGGCGAACGATTGGCCTGGGTACCGGACTGGCCGTTCTCCTGACCATCGGGTTCGCCGTGACGACGGACCTGCGGGCGGTGGCCCTGGCGGTGTGGGCGCAGCTCACCACCACTGGGGGTGACCCCGCCATTGCCCTGGCCAGCAACCAACAAAACCCGCCGCGCCTGTACGCCGGCACCGACGTCAACGGCCTGTACGTCAGCACCAACGGCGGCACGTCGTGGGCCAACCCGCTGACGGAACCGATTGCATCGGCCGCCACAGGCCCCTTCACACCGACCGTGGCCTATGCGGGAACGGCCAACGGCGGTTTCTGGCGCACCGCCAACGGCACCACCTGGAATGAATCCAGCGACGGACTGACCGCTTCGTGGGTGACGGCGATCCTGCCGACGAGCCCCATCACCCTGTACCTCGGCACCGACGACGGGGTCTACAGCAGCACTGATGGCGGCGGGTCTTGGATCCCAACCAGCGCCGGCATGCCCAACAATGCGCTGGTGCTTGCCCTGGAAGAGGACGACGGTGTCGTCGTGGCCGGCACCGCCGACGTGGGTGCCTACCGCAGCCTGGATGGGGGTGAGTACTGGGAAGACGGCAGCACCGGCCTGGATGGGGGTGCCGTCAACGACCTGGTCAAAGCCGGGCGTGTCCTGCACGCCGGCACCGGCGACGGCGTCTACAGCAGCATCGATCAGGCCGAAACCTGGACCGATACCAGCAGCGGGCTGGGCAATACCAACGTCCTGGCCCTGACCGCCAGCCGGCGCGTGCCGCGCGTGCTGATTGCCGGTACGCCAACCGGTGTGTTCGTGAGTGGCAATCACGGTGCCAGCTGGCAGGCGGCCTTTACCGCCCTGCCGGCGGGCGACAACTTCGTCAATCGCGTGAATACAACCGGCGTACCGATCGAGATGGTCCTCACCGGCACCAACACGGGAGTCTGGAAACTGAGCCAGATCAGTGACCTGGGCTGCGCCGCTGTGCCCGATGCCGCTTTTGCCGCGCCGGCCACCGACCTGACCGCCGCCGACATCGGGTTCGTGGCCAGCACCTGGTACGGTGCGCTGAACCTGGTCACCGATCTGAACGAAGACGACCGTAACGACATCATCGACATCATGCTGTCGAGCAGCGTATTTGGCACGAGCTGCCCGCCGTGAGATCGATTTTGGATTTTGGAATCTAGATTTTGGATTGGGCAGACAAGATCCCTGGAGGTACCATGAACACCAGGTCCATGGCGCGCCGACGCGCGTTGGTGTTGTTCTTGGGTACCGTCGTTGGTATCGTGCTCCTCATCGCGGCCGCCTCCACCTCGGCATCCCTGGATCAAAATCCTGCTCTCCTGGCCGCGATTTGGACGCCGGGCGACTTCTATGCCTCCACCCAGGTCAACGCAATCGGCCTGAGCCAGCCAGTCACACTGCGCATCCAGGTCAACCCGCCACCGGGTAATGCCATCATCGTGCATGCCACGGATCAGAACCACCGCGACATCGGGACGTTCGTGAGCCAGCGGATTGGGGGAGCTAGCAGCTCTTAGAAAAGTTAGCAGCTCTCTGGAGAGATGCTAACTTTTTGTCAACGCTTCTGCAGCTGGATCGGGAGGTCGACCTGCTCTGGCACCTTGGGACCAATGCACACGTCATCCTCGGTGTGCGGCCAGTAGCCCTCGGCACCGATAATGATGGAGTAACACTGGTCGCGTTCGAGCAGCGCGGGCAGGCGGTATGCGCCCTGCCGGTCGGCCTCGGCCAGGGTGTACACTTCGTCGTCGGTCCATTGGAAGGCATCAACCTTGATACCTGGCTTTAGCACGGCAAAGAACGCACCGCCGATGGGCCGGCCGGTGTCGGCGTCGCTGATCACGCCCTGGATTTGTACACCGTCAGCCGGTTGGGTCGGCGCCGGCGTAGGTGCCGGCCCGGCGCCGCTGCCGACCACGGCGGACCCGCGCTGCACCACCTGGCCCGCAACCTCCAGCTCCTGGGTGTATTCACCGTCGGGCAGCGTGCCGCCGTTGGCGTGAATGGCGTTGAACCAGGTGCCCGATGCGCCGCCGTAGAACTCATTCGACCACTCGAAGGGCGACTCGATCACCATCTGGCCGTTCAGAAACACGCGGCTGATCGCTCGCAGCCCGTCGGTCATGCCCTGGTAGTCCGAGAAGACGTAGATCGCGCGGCTGCCAGCGGGGAAACTCGTGCCGACGGTGTTCGGCTTCCCGGTGTCATGGTTGACGTCGTCGGACCAGACAAACGGCTGGAACACCGGGCCATCGCTGCCCTGGCCGGTGACGGTAAAATCGGCCCTGGCCGCCGGTTTATCCTGGATGGACAATTCAAGGCGCCAATTGCCCGCCGGCAGGCCATCGTCACTGGTCAGCTCCATCATGGTGCGCCCACTGGCACCTTCATTCCAGGGCGCAGTGGTCGTTGCGGCGACCTCGTCATTCAAGTACCAGGTTCGTGTCCATTCGGTTCCGGGTGCCATGTTGGCGTACTCGAAAAACGCATACAGCCGCGTGGCGTCGCTGGGGAACAGCCGGCCGGGATTGACCGGCTCATCCTGGGCTGTTTTCTCCTGGCTGAAGACGATGTTGGCAAAGGAGGGGGTACGCTGCGTGCGCCCGCCAACCTGGATCTCTGTGTCGGCAACCTCGCGGCCATCGACCACCAGGCCCATCCGGTAGGTACCGTCCTGGAATTCGGCGTCGCTCCAGCCCACCCACCAGTTGCCGGCCGAGCCGCCACCCCACGGCGTCGAGGCAAAGCCGGCATCCGGCATGTCCTCGCCGTTGAACTGCACACGCAGCTCCCAGGGTGTGCCATCCACCATGTTTTCGTAGTCGAAAAAGAGGTAGAGGCTGCGGCTGCCGGAGGGCAGGCTCGTGATCAGGCTGGATGGCTGATCGGACTCGGTCACGCCGGTCGAGAACTGCAGGTTGTACAACCGCGGCTGGCCGGTGGCTGGTGCATTGGTGGGCTGGCTGCCGCGGCCCTGGTAAGTCAGTCCTTGCTGGGCCGCCTGGATCAAGGGCGCCGCCAGGCTCACCGGCCGCAGCGCGTTGATGAAACCGCCCCCCGGTACACATGTGTCGTTTTCGTCGGTCCGGCCATCGTGATTGGTGTCGACCAGGTTCCGGCAATCGACGTAACTCTCGGCATCCCCTGCGCCCATCTCCGTGGGCACCCCCACCAACCTGCCATTTTCGTCCACCGCCGTGCCACCGCTGTTGCCGCCAGCGATGGTGGTATCGGTTTTGATCCACGCGCGGCCGCGGATAGATGCATCTTGAGTAAACCCGCTGACCACACCGCGCGTAAAGGTGATCGTGTCGCCGCCAATACTCGGATAGCCGAAGATGTTCAGCTCGTCTCCGACGTCCAGAGTGTCCGACTCACCCAGGGAAACGAACGGCAGGTTCAGATCGGCCGTTTGGATCGGTCGCATGTTCAGGTCATGAGAAACGCGCAGCACTGACAGGTCCAGATAAGGATCGTCGGCGACCACGGTGGCAATGTAGGCGGGCTGGGGTGCCCGGTCGGTACGCGTCGTCAAGGCGATGCCCAGGTGCTTGACCTCGGCAACATCAGGGACAGCCACGTGATGGTTGGTCAGGATCAGCCCATCAGGCGAGATGATGGTACCGGAGCCAGCGCCGGCGCCACGCAAGCCCTGCGGCGTTTCGATGATCCACCACACCTGGACCACACCTGACATGGTCTTGAGACGGCCGGGCTTGTCGAGGTCTGCCAGCGCGGTGGGTACCAGGCTGGTCAACAGCAGAATCAGGAGCAGCGAAAGGCTCAGCAAACGCACGGTGCGAGGTGTAAGTTTCATGGTATCCATCCTCCGGTCAACGAAGCTCCGCCGCGGCAACGAAGCGGCGGAAATCCTGCTCGGCCGCGGCAAAGGCGTCCTTGCTGGCCAGCAGGCTGAAGATCACGGCCTGGTCGCCTTTGTTCGCGGCAATGTCCAATCCCTGAACGACCACCGGCATGCGCTGGCTGAACATATCGTTGCTTGCGAGCACGTAGGCATAGGTCGCTTCCATCGTCGGCTGGCCATC
Source organism: uncultured Anaerolineae bacterium (assembly GCA_964443225.1). Classification (GTDB taxonomy): domain Bacteria; phylum Chloroflexota; class Anaerolineae; order SSC4; family Amarolineaceae; genus SSC4. Next base: position 102,062 of record CAYUCC010000004.1, on the reverse strand, counting down.
CATCGGCTGCCCCTCCACAAGATCGAAGAGACGGTAGGCAGTCTGCCCCTGGGCGCGGCCGATAGACAGACTGTTGAGCGCTGCGGCAAGCGTAGACGTCACCGGTTCGCCGGCAACGACGGGCACAGTCTGAACCTGGTAGGTGGTCTTGAACTCGCCAGCGTTGGGGTCCACAGCCTGAAAAGCCAGAAACTCGGCCGGTTTCACCAGCCAGCCCTGCGGATAGGAGACGGTCAGGCCGGCCGCATCGTTGGTGTACACATTGGTCTGTCGATCGGCCAACGCAACGACCGCGCTGCCCAAAAGCAACGCCAGCACCAGCACACCGATCACGGCCCAATCGGCCCAACGATCGCGACGTGGGGGGGTGAGTGATTGTGTCATGTGGAAACACTCCTTGATGAAGGTGTCGTGTGTGACGGGTAATGCGTAAGGGCAGCCGTCTGATGGGGCCGCTTACGCATTACGCCTCACGCCACATCGGCGCCCGCCAGGGTCAACCGGCTGGCACGACGCATGAGGCCGAGGATCACGGCCAGGCTGGCGGCAGCCAGCACGGTAGCCAGCACCAGACCCAGCCACGGGTTGATTGTCTGGCCGGACAGCGCCGATCCACTGCGCACGAGATTACCCAGCAGGACGTGGAAGACACCGTTGAGCGTCGCGGCTAACGTCAATCCGGCGGCCAACCACCACACCGGTTCCTCCTCGAACTTGGCGCGGCCCAGGAAGTAGCCGGTGATGCCGGCAAAGCTCGCCTGCGCCAGCGCGGTCACGGTCACCTGGATGGCGGCCATGCCCAGGTTTACGCCGTCGTTGCTTACCACATAATGGATGTTGAGTGCGGTGGCGAAGCCGAGACCGGCCGCCGTGCCGTAGAGCACGCCGTCGAGTCGCTCATCGAATTCGGGCAGGTTGAAGACACTGTAGCGCACAGCCGCATATTTGAGAAACTCCTGGACAAAACCCACAATGAGGATCGAACCCAGCAGATCCACGAGCAAGCTCTTCCCGAGCCAATCCTGCACGTTGAACAGGTTGCGCACGACAGGGATACCGATGGCAGCAGCGAGCAGCGCCCCCAAGGTGAACACAGCGAGCACGTAACCCTTCGGCTCTGGCTCCAGGCGGTCCTGGACGTAAAAGAAGGCCAGCCACAGGACGGCCGGCACCAGGGCCAGGGCAACGCCAGCCAGTAACAGGCCAGTATCGCTCAGCGATGGCTGCAGCGCGGGCAGCACGAGCGCCGCACCCAGGGCAAAGAGTGCGACAGCCACCACGTAGATGACGCTGGAGCGCCAGGAACTGCCCCGCGTGTGGCTCAACTTTGCCCAGTGCTCTTCACAATAGGCGCGGTTGCCCAGGTGTGGGGCGTCGTTACCCAGCGGTTTGTGGCAAACACAACAACTCGAAGATTCCATCGATCGTCCTCCTTCGTGTTGAACTGCGGACTGTATTCTAACCTGTCGTTTGGCGCCACTCCGAAAATCCGCCTGTGAGCCTCAGTGATTTCAGGGTTTTCGGAGCAACTCTCATTGTGCGTATCAAACGCCGTTCTCGGCCGTGTCTCCCGCGGGCAGCGTGCGCGGTTTGCGGGCCATGACCTTGACGTAGGGGTTGTTACCGGTCGTTGTGGCCGAGCCATAGTCTTCGAAGGGTGGCAAGGGCGGCGCGGGTGATGGCGTGGGCCGTTGGCTCAGCCACAGGTACGCTTTACGCAGTGCATCCTGCTCGGAGAAACTGAGATTGCCGCGGAAGTGCATGAGTGCGTTGCGCACGCGGCGTGTCCGGTCCATCAGCTGCATGAACACCTCACGCGAACCGAGAACCGCCTCGAACGCGGGCCAGACATCGTTGTCGCACATGAACAGCATCAGGTCGCCAAATGTAAAGCGGTCCGGATGACGCGCGGCATATTGGGGGTCCTTTGGGCCCGGGCCGAAGGCGCGTTTGGCCGCTTCATTGAGCACTGCCGGCTCGGGAAACGCCGTCCTCATGAACTCGGTCAGGCGGGTCTCGATCCGTTCGACCAGAATCACCCCCTCGAACAACGAGCGAAAAAAATGGGTCATGTCTTTGCCGGTCAGGATTGTGGTGGGCTTATCGCCTTCGACCACGACCGGCGCGTAGATGCCGGGCTGGGCGAGGAGGTTGGCGGCCTTGAACAGATCATCCTCCGGGTAGAGCACAGCCGCCGGCTCCATGCAGTGCTGCACCGGCAGATCGAGCAAATCAACCTGGCCATCGGTGTGGTAGTAGGTGCGCAAAATCGCCTGCTGCGAGCACATGCCCAGCAGACAGCCGTGTTCGTCCACCACCGGCAGCTGACCAAAGCGGTTTTCGATCATGACAGACAACGCATCGCGCAGCGGCGTCTCGGGCTGCGTACTGACCAATGGCTGGCGGCCGCTGATGATCCGTCCCAGGGTTTGCACATGCTTTGCGGGCTGCGCAGGCTCCGCGGTGCCAAGTACCGCCAGCGCCAACCGGTTCTCCATCCAGCCTGTCGCGCGGCGCAGTGTGTCCATCTCCAGCACGTCGGTCTGACCGTCGAAGTGAACCATCTCGTTGCGGATGGCGCGCACGCGATCCATGAGCACGCGGAAATAGTCACGGTTTCCGAAGATCGGCGCAAATGCCGGCCAGTTGTTATCATCGCGTATCAAAAAAACTGTGTCGCTCAGGTCCAGCCCGTGCAGGCCGTGCCGCGGTTTGGCTGGATCGTCCTTTTCGGCGCCGAAGGCGCCAATCAAAGCCTGAGCATAGGCCTCGTCGGTGGGAAAGGCCGTACGAATGGCGGTGTCGAACTGGCGCTCGATCCGCTCGACGAGCAGAATGCCCTCGAACAGGTTGTGAAAGAGCACCGACATGTCCTTACCGGTGAGAATGCCCACCGGCACCTCGTCCTGCACGACAATCACCGCATAGACGCCGCGCTGGCGCAGGTTGTCCACCGCGGTGAGCAGATCATCCTGCAAGCTGAGGGTATGCGCCGGTTCCATCGCATCGACAACGGACAGGTCGAGCAGTGAGACTTTGCCTGCGGTCATGTGGTAGGTGCCGAGCAGGGTCTGCTGCGAGATGACGCCGCGCAGCAGACCTGCCTCGTCTACGACCGGCAGTTGTCCCAGCCGCCGTTCCATCAGCAAACGAAACGCATCGAGCATCGGCGCATCGTGGCGGATCGTGATCAGCGGTGACCGTTTGGCAAGGACTTGAGCAAGCGAATAGAGCATTGTCTTTTCCTGACGATCAACCCTGGAGAGCGGCGCGGACCGCCTGAGGGTCCGATAGCGCGGCGCGTTCCTCATTGGTCAGGCTGTAATTGGCCAGCGCCGCGCTGGGATTGCTGAGGAGCAGCGTGCGGAAAGACGCATCGCTGGCGGCACGGGTGAGAACCTCATTGACGTTCTTGCTGGAGCGGTTGATGGTCATGGGCATGGTGAGATCTCCTTTACGGTCGTGTTATGAATTTACCAGGGTCTATGAACTACTTCAGCGCAGCGGCGCCTGGTCATCATCCATCCGCTGCGCCATCCACGCGGCCAAAAACTCAGCGAGATCGGCAACGGACGTAAAGCCGCTGCGCTCTGTCGTGTACGTGTCTTCCAGGCTGATGCGCCATGAGGTTGGCCCGGTCGGTGACCTGCCCGGCTGACTCTGCAAACCCAGGATGAAAAAATGGTGGCGCCGTGGCGCGTCGGTGTTTGATGGCATATGTCTTGTGTATTCGCTAACGATTGTGCTATACTGGCGCTGCGTACCGCATCGAGCGTTGCGACCCAAAACGCCAGGTGTCTGAGCACTGCCGTCGCCCTCGATTGAGAGCCTACATCCCAAGCCGGACAAGCTGGAACCCAACAGGATCAACTTTCTCGCTGGTTGTGCACCGATTTCACTGAGTCGATAGTACCGCATCATCGTTTAGAGATCGTTTATTGGAGCTGGCAGCTGTGGCGAAGTTGGAAATTCGTCTGCTGGGTGGCCTGCAGGTCCGGCATGACGACGCAAACGTGACCCAGTTCATCTCCGGCAAGGTGTCTGCGTTACTGGCTTACCTGGCGGTCACCCGCCGGTCGCACCAGCGCGACGCACTGGCCGGATTGTTATGGGGCGAGATGCCAGACACCGCCGCGGCCAACAATCTCCGCCAAGCGCTCACCAACCTGCGAAAGCTGTTCGATCCCTACCTCATCATCACCCGTGACACCGTCGCCTTCGATGTCGCAGCACCCTCCTTCCTGGATGTCGACGCGCTGCAGGATGGTCTGCAGCGCAGCGCAGGCCAACCGGTCGCGCAACGCATCGACCTGCTGCGCCATGCGCTGGCGCTGTACCAGGGAGAGTTTTTGGAGGGAATCTCGGTACGCGATGCGCCCGATTTCGAGGATTGGGCCCTGGTCCAGCGCGTACATCTGCGCGAACTGGCGCTGCAAGGTTGGGATTCTCTGGCAGGACTCCTGCTGGAGACCGGTGACTACGAGGGCGCCGGCGACGCAGCCGGCCGGCAGCTGGCGATGGACCCCTGGCGCGAGGAGGCGCATCGTCAGCGCATGCTGGCCCTGGCACGCGCCGGCCGCCGCAGCGCCGCCCTGGCCCAGTATCAAATCTGCCGCCACATCCTCCAGGACGAATTCGGCGTCGAACCTTCGGTCGAGACCACGGCGTTGTACGACCGTGTTCGCGTCGCAATGCGCGGCCCGCACCACAACCTGCCCACACCCTCCACCGGCCTCGTGGGTCGAGAACCAGAGCTGGCCGAGCTGCGCAGCCTGCTGGCTTCACCGCACACGCAGATGTTGACGATCCTGGGTGCTGGGGGTGTGGGCAAGACGCGGCTGGCGCTGGCTGCGGCGGCGGTGTGCCAGCCCATGTTCCTCAATGGTGTGTGGTTTGCCCAACTTGCCGGGACAGACAATCCGGCCGCGCTCCCCAGAACGTTGGCCGACGCCCTGGGCTTGAGTCTGATGGGCAGCGAGTCTGCCGAGTCGCAGCTGCTGGACTTCCTGCGGCGCAAGGAGCTGCTGCTGGTGCTCGACAACTTCGAGCACCTGATTTCAGCCAGCGCGCTCGGCCTGCTGAGCCGGATCGTTCAGCAGGCAGCTGACGTGAAGCTGCTCATCACGTCGCGCGTGCGGCTGAACCTGACCGTCGAGCAGCTGTACGATCTGTCCGGTCTGGGCTATCCCACCGACAGCGCAGCCATCGACGTGAAAACCTATGCGGCCGTGCAGCTCTTCGTGCGCCGCGGCCGTCGCGTGCGGTCCGATTTTGCGCTCACCGCCGACATCACACGGGATGTCGTGCACATCTGCCAGATGACCGAGGGCCTGCCGCTGGCCATCGAGCTGGCAGCCGCCTGGGTCCGTACCCTGACGCCGGCCCAAATTGCGGCCAATCTGGCGGGCGGATTGGCGCTGTTGTCCACCACGGCGTACGATGCTTCTGAGCGCCATCGCAGCATGACAGCGGTCTTCGATTATTCATGGGAGATGCTCGATGCCGTGGCGCGTGGCATCCTGGCGCAACTCTCGGTCTGCCGCGGCGGGTTCGATCTGCCCGCGGCCCAGGCCGTGGCTGGCACCGATCTGCCCACCCTCCAGGCGTTGGTCAACCAGTCCTGGCTCCAGGTGAATGCCACGGGTCGTTACGACATGCATCCCCTGGTGCAGCAGTTTGCGGCTGCCAAACTGGTACAGGGCACACCCGGTCTCGCCAGCGCCGCGCACGATCGCCACGCGCGGCACTTCGCTGCATTGACGGCCCATCACGAGCACGAGTTTCACGGCCAGGAGGACCGCCAGGCGCTGCAGTGGATGCTCCTGGAAGCAGACAACGTCCGTGCGGCCTGGGCATGGAGTGTCCAGCAGGTCGACATCAGGGCGCTGGAGCAGTTTCTGGAGAGCTTCCTGTACTTCTTCGACATTCAGGGGCGCTACAGCGAATGCATCGAGCTCACGGGTGACGCCCTGCGCGTCCTGCAATCCGCCGCGCTGACCGCTTCCAAAGACCCCTTTGGCGACGAAACCGGCCTGACGCGTGCCACGGGCCGCACGCTGGCGCTGCATGCGGCCTTTCAGTTTCGGCTGGGCGAGTTCGAGGCTGCCAAACAGAACGCCGGGCAGGCGTTGGGCCTGCTGGAGCCGCTGCGGCCACATCGCGATGTGGGTCATGCCTGCCTCTACCTGGGAGCGGCCTGGTACGGGTTGGGGGACCTGGGACATTCGGTGACGTGGTTTCTGGCGGCAGCCGCGGCTTATGAGGAAGTCGGTCACGGCTGGGGCATCGGCGCAGCCCTGGACAACGCAGGCTACCTGGAGTTTTTGCGCGGTAATTTCAGCGTCGCCGAAGTTCATCTGATGCGGACCCTGGAAGTGGCTCTGCGGACAGGCAGCCGCTACCTGCTCACCGGCGCGTACGATCACCTGGCGACTCTGACCGCCGCACAGGGCCGTTTTGCCGAAGCGATGGACTACGTCCAGCGGTGTCGCCACATACTCGAGGAACTTGACCGGCCGTATATCGTGTCGCACCTCTCCCTGTCGCTCAGCCAGATTGCGGTCCAGGCAGGCGACCTGGCCGCGGCGCAGGATCACATCGAGCGCGCCCTGCAGGTGGCCCGGGAAACCGGTAACCGGCTCGATCTGGCACGTTTTTTGCTGCAGAGTGGGGCTGTCACGGTAGCTTGCGGCAACTTCGACGCCGCGCTGACGGTGTATCGAGAGGCGGCCGAGGTGGCGCGGGAAATCCACGGGGAGAATCTGCTGGTGGAAGTCGTCGCAGGATTGGCTGACCGCGCCTGGGCCATGGGCCAGCGCCCGATCGCAGCAACGCTGTATCACTTCGTGCAGCAGCAAGGTGCCGCCAGCCAGGAGACAATCGACCGCCTGGCCAGTTTGGCGGGCCACAAGGACCCGAAACACCCCCCCGTGGCGCTTCACAACCTCGACCAGGCGCTGGCGCTGGCATTGAGCGTCGAAGGCGCTTGATGGCCTGACGCCCTGGCCCGCTCGCTGAAGTGTGTTCACATGAACACACTTCAGCGAACTGCTCAGCTGGTCCGATACCCGGTAATCCGCACACCTCAATCAAGCTTGATCCTTATACACGCGCAAACTATAATAATCCAGGCGTGTATAAACAAGAGATCCGAGGCCGTCATATTCGTCGATCGTCAGGCCGAGGGAATTCGGCTGGTCGATCTGACCGAGCTCGAACAAGGCTTAGGATAGACCCTCTTCAGCCGGTCACAATGCCGCGTGCCTGCAGCATGGCATACAGCTGCTCGTAACTGACCCCAAACCGCGTCGCGATCTCGGTGGCGTAACTGCGGCCCATGGGCGGGCCAACCGTCACTTTGTAACTGCGCGGCACGGCCTGAACCCCCTCACCCAACTCCTCTTCCCGAATCGGGGATGACACCATGCTCACGACGTGGCTGTCGCCGGCGGTGCCGGCATTGAGCGCCTCGGCATTGGCGGCCAGCTCGTGCAGGTGGGTGGCATACACGGCGCGCGTGCCCATCAGGCGCAGGATGCGCACCAGGTCCTGGGCCAGGTAGAGGCTCTCGCCGGCGCTGGTGCTGGACAACGATTCGTTGAGCAGCACCAGGCTGTCGCCGGTGGCGCGCGCAAAAATTTCCCCCAGGCGCCGTGCCTCGTCGCCAAAGCGCCCCGTGCCCCGTTCGGATTGTTCGCCCAGGGGATAATGCGTGAAAATCCCATCGACCGGGCTGATGCTTGCGCGGCGTGCGGGCACGTAGAGGCCAGCCTGGGCCAGCACCTGCAGCAGGCCGATGGTCTGGATGTAGGTGGTTTTGCCCCCCTGGTTGGGGCCGGTCAGGATCACGATGCGCCCGGCAGGTCCCAACGCCACATCGTTGCATACGATGCGCGCGGTCAGACTTGTGGTTTGTCCTGCGCCCGCCGGCACCTGTCCATCCCGGCTGAAAAGCAGAGCCAGGTTGAGGTTGAAGGCATCCTCGGCCTCGCACACCCGCGCGTCGGCCGGCGCCAGCTCGGGCCGGCACATGGGCAGCCCGGCGGCGCGCAGGCGTTCGACCAGGTGCACACCCCCCAGGTAGAAGGAGAGATCACGGCGCAGGTTGACCAGGAAATCACCGTTGATGCCGGCATAACGCTGCAGCGCATCGGCCACGGGCCGGCAGGCTTTCTCCAGCACCATCGCCAAATCACGAAAAAGCGGCACCATGAGCGGGTTGATCTCCTGACCCGGCCCGGCCAGGGCTGGCAAGGCCTCGCCGGGCACGGATCGCGCCGCCGAATGCAGCGGTGCGACACCCTCCCAGGCCGCGGTAGAACGCCCCAGGAGTTTGGTGAGCAGCGAAGATGCCGTGAATTTACGGTCGTTGACGGCGAGCAAGGTCGCTTCGACCGGGCGCAGGTTGTGGTCCAGGTTAACGCCGATAGTGACGCTGGCGCTGAGACGGAGCTGGGCCAGGAGATCAGGCAGGGCCTGCACCAGGTGCTGGAACGATGGATCGGCCGCGGTGGCAACGACCGAATCCCGCAGCTGACGCAGGCCAGCCGAGGCCAGGCCATCCCCCAGCCGGGCAAAGATCTCGTTCAGCCCCTGGACACTGTCGACGATCGTTTCCAGCTCGCCGGCACGCCAGGCGACCTCATGCAGCACGGTGGGGTCTTTGACGACACGCACGCGGTGGTGGGCCAGGGAATCGAGCGCCGGCAGCAGCTGATCGAGGCGGGCGACGAGATCGGGGTGGTGGAGCAGGTCGTCAAGGATATCCTGGCGGTAACGGATGACGTCGGGATCGGTGCAGAGATCGTAGAGCACACGTTCGATGGACGAACGGTGCTCGTCGCGCGCAGCAAGCCCGCCGATCGTGCGCGACAGTTCCAGGTCGCGTGCGCTGTTGGGATCGAGCGGGGTATGGCCGGCAGTTTGTACATGGGAAGCGGGCCAGAGCAGGCTGAAGTGTGCTTGGGATTGGGGTGAGGTGTCCGTCATGGTTTGTCCGTCGGTTGGTCGAGCGTCGTTGGATGATGCCGGTAAGTGTACCCGGTGTGCGGGGGAAAAACAAGAATTACAGTGTAAGGCGCGAAATTTTGGGGGTGGAAATCGTTAACGAGGTAAGAGCGGATTGCTGTCAACGGATTCGGGGAGCGGATTGAACGGATTGCTGTCAACGGATTCGGGGAGCGGATTGAACGGATTACTGTCAACGGATTCGGGGAGCGGATTGAACGGATTGCTGTCAACGGATTCGGGGAGCGGATTGAACGGATTGCTGGAACGGATTTCATCGCGTGAGTTATGTAAATCGGCAGGTGTTTAATTGGGTGCGTTGTCCATACGGGGGAGAGTCTGAGGATGACAAACAAACAAATCGGGGAGTATCTGTTCGTTGACTCGGATGCGAACGATATTGTTGTCGTGGATCATGAGTTGCGGGTGTCGGCGGGAGATGTGTTGGGTGTGCTGGCCAGGTATCGCGATGTGGCTCGATTGCAGGATACGTGGCCGGGGCTGAGTCTGGCGGCAGTGGAAGAGACCATTTGCCTGGCGTCGCACTCGCTGTATGATCAGCACGGTGTAACAAGCCAGGTAGCCAGGCAGCCTGTGTTCTCCGTTGCACCAGGCAAACACGCACAACCCGATCCCACGTTGTCATACGTTCAACAGCCAGAACTGCGGCGTCGCAGTCCAAAAGCCGTCACCACGCCTTTGGACGCGATCAGTTACCAGATCATTGGCGTTGCCATGGCAGTACACCGCCAGCGGGGACCCGGTTTTCGAGAGAACACGTACCAACGCGACATGGAACTCCAACTGGCCCGCGCTGGGATCGAGTTCGAGGCACAAAAGACGTTGGAAGTGTACGATAGTGCCCAGGAAGGCGTGCTCGTGGGCTACTACATCCCGGATTTCATCGCAGCCACCCAGGTTGTCGTAGAACTCAAAGCACTCAAAGGCATGGATGCCTCGCACGAGGCGCAGGTCATTGGCTACCTGGCCGTAACCAAATGCCCCCTCGGACTGCTCATCAACTTCGGCGCGCGCAGCCTGCAATGGAAACGAATCTTTCCTCCACACAACGTTGCCGAACATCGCGTCAATCGCCAATGGCTATTCGTACCAGACTGGCTGAAACCGCCGCCCTAATCCGTTCCAATCCGTTCCAATCCGTTCCCAATCCGTTCCCAATCCGTTCAATCCGTTCCCCGAATCCGTTGACAGTAATCCGTTCAATCCGTTCCCAATCCGTTCAATCCGTTCAATCCGTTCCCCGAATCCGTTGACAGTAACCCGTTCCCAATCCGCTTCCCTAATCCCCCAACTCCGAGTACAATAACCTTCACACCAACCAAGGACCACCTACCCATGCCACAACCCGACACCACCCTCGCCCGCTACCGCCCCTGGTTCTACGCCGCGGCGCTGTACAACCTGGTCTGGGGGACAGTCAACATCCTCTTCCCCAACCTCTTCTTCGACCTGGTCGGCATGCCGCAGCCGAATTACCCGGCACTCTGGCAGGTGGTTGGCATGTTCGTCCTGGTCTATGCGCCCGCCTACTGGTGGGTGGCACGCTTCCCGGCACGTCACCGTCACTTCATCGTCATTGGCCTGCTGGGTAAACTCCTCGGCCCCATCGGCTTCGTCTGGTCGGCCGGCACTGGCCAGCTGCCGCTGGCCTTTGGGCTGACGATCCTGACCAACGACCTGATCTGGTGGCCGGCCTTTGCCCTCTTCCTGCGCGATGCGGCCCCCTTGTCGGGTGGCTTCATCCCCATGCTGCGCGGCGAATAGCCCGGCTGTTTGGATGCCCTGAGGAAACCCTGTGGACTTCGCACAAACACCACAATTCTCATCTTCCCCCGGCCTGGCGCTGCCGGCACAGCTCAAGGCCTTCGAGGACCCCGAAACCCCCCGCGCCGAAATCGCCGAACTGCTGGCCCACCCGGTGCCACGCCGCATCCTGGCCTTCATACCCCCGCGCATCGTGGCCCATGCCAACTTCACCGTCGACGACCTGGTGGCGGCCGCCGCCATCCCCGGTTCACTCGGCGAGGCACTCCTGGCCAACGCCGGCGTCCTGCTGCGCCTGGTCGAGCTGCACTACGCCGGTGCAGATGACACTGCCGCCCAGCGCACCTTCGTCGCCAGCCTGGCACCCCACGTCGGGCACGACAACCTGCTGCACCTGACGCTGCACCACTCGCCGGCGGTTCGTTCGTTTACGCGTGATGTGTTGCGCGTCCTGGTGCAGGAACTGGGCGATCGCGAAGGTCTGCGTCAGGCGCTGCGTTTCTCCGGCGATTACGGCATCCTCGTGCCGGCCGATCACCTGGAAGGCGCCGCACTCGACCTGACATCCATCGAGGACCTGGAGCCGGTGGACGAAGAGACAGCACCCCCCGGGATGGCGGTGTTCCTCTCGAACAAATCAAATTTGGTCTGGGTGGTGGACCTGGCCGCGCAGCAGGCCCAGTCGGAACGTGGCCAGGTGGCACTGGATGACGGCTGGTGGGTCTTCAGCGATGGCCAGGCCCAAGTCCAAACCCGCGCCGGCCAGGCCATGCCTGATCAAATCGATCTTGTACCGCTGACCGTATCGCTGCACCTGGGGCTCCTGCGCCTCAGCGAGCCGTGGTACCTGGCTGGCGCAGATCGCATCCCCGGCACCGAGGACTGGCGCCAAATCGCCGGCGAAGGCGCTGCAGCTCTCATCAAGGCTGGCGTTTCTCTACCACCGCCCCGCCAGGCGCGTGCAATACCAGGTTAAGAATCAGCGCGCAGCAATACTTCCAAACTCTCCACCGGTGATCGGTAACCGGTGGCAACCATCTCTGCCAGAAACGCGTTTGCCTGGTCCACGGACACTTCGCCGGCAGTCACCGCTAGAATCTGAATGCAGCCGTCCCTCCCTGTCACGCATCCTCCCCATGTTGGGAGCGCGCACCACCAAACATTCGCGCCCATCTACGCAAATTGGCGGTCAAAAATGCCAGGCCGAAGGTGAAGGGCCCCCCGGTTCCCTTCCACACATCGGCCTGGACGGGCGCAGTATCGCGCATTTTGTGCAAGACAAAAGTGACCCCGGTTCCGTTTTTTGGGTTGCTGCCGAGGCACGGTCAAGAGCTCAGCTTGTCCCCTTTACCAAACGCCATCCGATGAGCGGCCTCTTTTTCACGCTCGTCGACCTCGGCGTAGATGCGCGTCGTCTGCGGTGACTGGTGGTCGAGCAGGTCCTGCACGACGGCCAGGTTGCCCGTGGCACGCAGGACGCGCGTGGCGAAGTAGTGACGCAAACTGTGGGGGCTGATCATCTGCTCGGTGAGGCCGGCCCGGTCGGCCAGATGCTCGATGACGTACTGCACCGAACGTGTGGTCATGGGCAGAATGGCTGTGCCGGCACGGCGGTCGTGGCGGGCAAAGAGGGGCAGGCCACCCAACGCGCGGCCTGTGGCGCCGTCAAATGGGGCACGCGCCAGCAAATACGCATTGAGCGCGGCCCAGGCATCGGCGTCAGCATAGGCCCAGCGTTCGCGACGGCCTTTGCCCATGACGCGGATGCGGCCGCTGTGACTGCCCGGTGTGTTGGGAGAATCGGTCCGCGGCACTGCCTGCGGCCGCTCGATATCACGCCGGCGCAGGGAAACCAGCTCGCTGACGCGGATGCCGCTCGAACGCAGGAGCTCCAGCATCGCGATGTCACGCAGACGGCGCAGCTCGGCCCGCTCGTCTCCATCGACGACCTGGATACTGCGCGCGGCCTGTACCAGGGCCACGACGTCGTCTTCCGAAGGCAGCCGCAGGTGGCGGACCGGTGGCTTATGCACGCGCCGCACCTGGCGCAGCTCACTCTGCAGACGCAGCACCTCATCGGCATCGAGATCGGTCAGAGCACGCGTGTGCAAAAAGCGCACGAAACGCGAAAATGCCGCCAGGTAGGTCATCAGCGTGCGCTCGCTGACCACCTGGTCGTCCAGGAGCCAACTGACCCAGTCCAACGCAAACTGCACACCGATCAGGCTGGCCGGTGCCTGCGCCGGATCACGTCCGGTCGTCTCAACGTAGGCCAGCAGGCGTTTCAAGCCGGTGGCGTAGGTGCGCGCCGTATGACGGGTGCCGGTGGTGGGATCGGCCAGGAAACGGTCGATGGCGTCCGGCAGGGTTAGCGTGACTGCGGTGGTTGTCGTGTCCAGGTCGGGCATGCGCTCATTCTCCAGCCATCAGAATCTACCTCATCGCAGGTAATAAGGCGCAATCGCCTGGTAGTTGCCGGTCAAAGCCACGATGTGGAGATTGGGCAACGAGCTGCCGGGCTTAAAATAACGTACCAGGAAGGTGCCGTCCGGCGCCACCGTGACGGTGCCAAACGTCTGTAAGTACTGGCTGATGTCATTGCCACCGGGGCGCAGGCGGGCCAGCGCAATCTCGACCGTGGCGCCGGCCGGCCAGCCGCGTCCCTGCACCATAAACTGCTCCATGTCGAATTCGTACACCGAGATTGCCGGCTGATACGTTGGTGTGGCGCCGGTGCGCTGCCAGGAAAGCTGGACCGACGCATTGCCGCTGCCTTCGACGTAATCCACGCGCACGGTGTGCGGGCCACCGCCCAGCGAAAGATCGCCGCTGTAGGTCGTTTGCCCATCGCCGCCCTGCCAGCGGTCGATGACCAGGCGGTTGTCGATCCAGAGACGTGCACCGTCATCGGCCCGCAGGTTGAAACGGTAGCCGCCCGCTTCGAAATCGAGCGTGCGCTGCCAGCGGACGGAGAAATTGTCCGCCGGCATCCCGGTGGCGGGAGCCGCGGTCCCCCAGTCGAAATTGACCTGGCTGTCGTTGCGTACCAGGAAAGGGTCTCCCTGCAAGCCCGGATTGTCGAAGTATTCGCCGCGCCAGTCGGTGATGGGTCCCGTTCGTTCCCACCACACACTCGCATAGGCACCACCGCTGCTCTCGTAATATTCTACCTTGATCGCATGATTCCCGCTGCCCAGGCCGCTTACATCCCCCACACGCAAACGGCCACCGTCGTTCCACTGATCGATCACCGCACGGTTGTCGACCCAGACGCGGATGCCGTCGTCGCTGTTGGCGTAGAAACGGTAATCGCCCGCCTCCAGGGGCAGGCTGCGTGTCCAACGGGCGGAGAAGCGGTCGGGTGGTACGCTGGCTGCTGGTGAACCCTCTCCCCAGGCAAATTCGATCCTGGCATCGTTGCGCGCCAGGACCGGCGTACCCGTCAGGTCGCGGTTGTTGAAGTATTCCCCCAGCCACTCGCGGATAGGAACCGCCGGCCGCACCGGGGCAAAGCTGGCCTGGGCCGTGGTACGGCTGTCGGCGGTGCGTGCGGCAACGATCACCTGGGGCACGTCGAGCCAGCGCGCTTCGTTGGGAAAGACAAAATTCGCCAAAAACTGCCCCTGGGCGTCGACCACCGATGCCGCGTAGACGTCGGCGGCGGGTGGTGAGCCGGGTATACCGAGACTGACGTAGACCACGCTGCCGGCCGGCCAGCTGCGCCCGCTGACGCGCACGGTCGTGCCGGGCTGCCCTGAATCAGGTGTGACGGCCAGCACGGGTGGGGACGGCGTATCCAGCGCTGGTATCACCCGGGTGGGTGTGGCTGTCGTGGAAATGCCCGGCAAAGGAACAAACACATTCGAGGTCGTCGACGGGGTCGGTGACGGCGTAGGACCGGCAGTCGCAGTGGACAGGGGAGAAAGGTCGAACGGCGTCTGTGCCTGCTGTCCTGCGCCGATGGCGACCAGGTTGTAGGCGAGATCAGGCTGCCAGCTGGGCAGCACTGACCAGCGGTACTGGGCAGTGAAGTGCCCCTCGGTCGTGGCGGTCAGCGCCGCCAGGGGCAGGCGGGTGGTCGATCCTGCACGTGTGCGGGATTCGAGGCTGAGCACCACGGTGCTGCCGGGTGTCCAACCGGCACCGTTGATGCGAAAACCGCCCGCGATCGGGCTGGCACCGACGGAGGCGACCGCAATTGGGCCGCGCGTCGGTGTGGGCGATGGAACCGGTGGGCAGCCGGCCAGCAGCAAGACCAGACCGCAGAGGGCGCCTAGTTTCCAGACCTGGTGGATTCGCACGAAGCCGGTGCGCATGGTAGTTGGCTGGGTCCTTGATTGCGCAGGTTGCTTGGTATGGATTTATTGTACCAGTTCCGCGCCGCGACTGCAAGGGTGAGGAGACGTGACCCGGAGCGTCCGCCAGCAAGTTGTCCTTGACAAAATGACAAATGTGACGCATTACGTCACCGGATAAAGGACAATTTCAATGCCACCCCCCTCCTGTTGACATTGGACTCGGTACCGCCCCAACCTGGGCTGCCGCCACCGCTGCAATGGCAAGCGGCAGCCGCCTGGTTGTTGGATCGTGCATGAAAAAACCGAGGTCTGACCATTGAAGATCAACAAGGGTTGAATGTCGCTGTTACATCCCAATAGACGTTGCCGTCGCCGTAATCCCACTGGATGTTGCCAATGCTGCCGTCGGGGTCGTAACTACCGCCGAAATGACATGAGCAGGATCATGTCGATGCCGGTCTTGAATATGAGTTCTCATGGATCGCGCGATGAGCTCACAACCCAAACGGCTTGACACGCGGCCGGGCGTGGGCTTTGGAGCACGAAGGAGCGAAGGGGCACGAAGGGCACGAAGCACGAAGGGCGCGAAGCACGAAGGGCGCGAAGCACGAAGGGCGCGAAGCACGAAGGGCGCGAAGCACGAAGGGCACGAAGCACGAAGGGCGCGAAGCACGAACCGGGCAACGTGAAGTTCGGAAATCGCGCCCTGCTCAGCCAAAACCGAAACGCACCCCTACAGGTACAGCTTGCTCAATCCGGGCGCCGGTCCAGCACGACGTCGATGCGGTGCAGGGGGCCGGGGGCGAGAGAGAGCAGTGCGGTTCTTGGCAGCCATGCGAAGTCGCCGTGCAGCTGGGCGGCTGCAACCTGGTCGTCGATGCGCACTTCTTCGATGGCGTAACTACCGCAGTCCAGCCGCCCAGCATTGTGATAGACCAGCTCGATCGCCCGGCCGGCGAATTGGGTGCGTACCGCAGCCTTCCCCTGTTCGTCGAACTGTGCCGCCACCAGCCTGGGTGCCAGGACCAGGTCACCCAGCTGCCCCCTCACGCCAAACACCTCGGTCAGCAGGGTCAGCAGATACCAGCTGGCCGAGCCGGTCAGGTAGGGGTACATGCCGCGGCCGCGGTCGCTGAAGTATTCGGGGATGCCGGGATACATACGGCTGGCGGCAAAGTCCTGGCTCTGGTCAAAGATGCCCTGCAGGACCCGCCAGCCCTCGCGAACCAGCCCTCGTCGATAAAGCGCGTTGGCATACATCACAGCCATGTGGCTGAACATGGCCCCGTTTTCCTTGTGACCAAAGGCAAAACCGAAAGCCCGCCCCAGGGTGAGCATCACCTCACCAAAGTCGGTGTTCAACCGATAGCCGCCAACAGTCGCATCGAACAGATAACGATCGGCGGTGCGCACGATCTGGCGGGCCTGCTCGTCGTCAGCGATGCCGGCCATCAGGGCAAACACCTGGCCGGTCAGCGTCATGCGTACGCCGTTGGGGTGTGCCCCCTCGACGCGGCGGCCATCATCGTCGTAATAGCCGTTGAACCAGCCGCACCCCTCGGTGTCCTGAATCCATTCCTGCTGGCGCAGGTGAACGCGCAGCCAGGCCGCCTTGGTTACCAGGTCCCGCGCCAGGTCAGCGGCGGCCACGCGCATCTTCTCGCCGGTCACGGAGTGGCGAACCGCATCGAAGTAATCGGCCAGGCGGTCACGTTTGGCCTGGGGGCTGGTGTAATCGACCGCAGCGGTGAGCGTATCCAACAGCGGCAGCAGCTCGGCCGCCAGCTCGACCTGGGGGACGCCCTGCTGTGCCAGGGCCTGCACCAGCTCGGCCAGCTGCTGCAGGTTGCCGGCATACAGCGCGGTAAACGCCACGCTCTCGCCGCGGTGGCGCGCCATGTCCAGGCCGTCGTTCCAGTCGGCCCCTTCCAGGAGGATGGTATTGCCGGCATCACCGACGTTGTAGAAGGCGGTCAGGTGCTGCACGAGCAGGTGCTCCAGAACGGTACCCTGGTAGGGATCACCGGCGGCGGTGCGTTGCATCGTGCCCTGCTGCGGCTGCCAGTCGCTATCGACCTGCTGGCAGCGGTGGGACACGTGGTCTTTGAAGTAACTCTGCGGCCGCAGGAGAAAGCCGAAGTCGCCCGTCTGGTCCAGGTAGAGCCTGACGGTGAGCAGTGGCCAGGCGCCGTGATCCATCCACACCCGCGGGATGTTGTTGCGGTCGGCCTTGAACTCGCCCGGCTGGCGGCCAATGATCGTGGCGTTGCTGCCGTCGATGCGCACACCGGCAAAATTGTCGTGCAGGGCTACACCGACGTCTTCCACCTCCGGTGACATCAGGAGCACACCCAACTGGTCCTGCCACAGGTCGCGCCAGCCGCGGCCGCCGCGGCCGTAGTCGTGGTACGGCAGAAACGAGTTGCCACACAGCCGCCGCAGAATCGGCTGCACCGTGACCCACTTCATCCACGCATCGAAGCGCGCAGTGCCCGTGCGGAGTGCCAAGGGCTCGATCTGCTGCTGCCAGTGGGCCTTGGTACGCTCCAGCCAGGTGGCGACGTGCGCCGCGCCGCCGTAACGCTGGATCAGCGCGGCCGTTTCTCCATCCTCAGCCAGGATCGCCAGGATGAGCACGTAGACACGCGACGCACCCGGTGCCAGGGTAACCGGCGCAAAACGCAGCCCGCCGATGGCTTCGTACCCGGCAACGGTGATCCCGGCGGGCTGTCCGGGCGCATCGCCGTCGACGATGGTGCGCGGCCATTCCAGGTTGCCGCCCTCGCCGATGAAATCCTCGACGGTTGGGAAAAACGCGACCGGTGGCGTGCTGTCCCCCTCCGCCCCCAGGACGGCGTAGGTCACGGTGTTGGGCCGGTGCCCGCGTTCGTCGAAGCTCAGGGTGGGGCAGACCAGCACGCCATGCGCGGTCGTGCGCACCCGGTGCAGCAGTGAGGTCACGTGGCGGTGATCGCGCAGGTTATCCGCCGAGCGGCCAAAGATGGGGATCGCGGCGGTAGGTGTGAGCGTGAGCGGTGTCTGGCCAGTATTGGTCAGTACGACCTGCATCAGTTCCACGGAGTCGGTGCCTGCCGGGACAAAGTTGAGCACGTCGGCGCGCAGGCCCAGCTGCGGGTTGTGGCGCGTGACCTGGTGCCAGAGCAGGCCGGCCTCCAGCGAAACGGGCTCGTCATCGGACGCGAAGGCCTGGGCCCGCTGCGGCGCCGAGTTGCCGGTAGCCGACCAGGGCCCGTAGCCTTCGACGTGGAGCCAGAAGTTGCGCGCCGAACGCGTGTTGTGCAGGTCTTCGACCGACACAGGCAGCGTCAAAAAGGTGTTCTGACCGGTCTTCGTATCGCCGTGCAGGGTCGGCGTCACCACGCCCAGCATGCCGGCTTCGTTGACCAGGGGGAAATAGAGGTAGTTGGACTTGTGCGGCGCCTCCAGGCTGAAGGTGCCATCTTCACCACGGAACTGCCAGTTTTTGACTCGATCGTTATCCATCATCTTTTACCTTAAAAACCGTCTCGAACTCATGCCAGGTGTAACTCGATCTGCCTGATCTCGCCGCGACGCACCATCTCAGCATACGGCGCACCGATCACATCACCCGGCAGCCTGACTCGATCACCTGCCGGCAGGTCGAGGGTAACCGCCGTGACCTGCGTATGCACGGCGCTGGTGCTGGCGATGCGGTAAGTCACGCGGCAGTGCCCCAGGAAGGTGAAGGTCAGCGTGCCATCCGCGCAGAAAAGCCAATGCGGCAAGGTGGGTTGCAGGGCCAGGCAGAGCTCACCCCCACGCATGAAAAACGGCCGCGGTCCCGCCATCATCAGGCACCACATGCTCAGAAACTCAGCCGCGGCCCCCGTGAGGCGCGCCACAAAGCCGCGGCCGTGGAGTGATGCGTCCGGATGGGCGCTGCTGACGATGAATGAAGAATTTTCCAACGGGCTGCGGCCGTACGTTTGGGGCGCCAGGAACGGCACCAGGCCGTGGCGCAGGTCGGTGAAAAACTCGTCGTGCAGCCCGGCGCGCAGGACCTCCAGCAGATACTTGTAGGCCATGTGCAAAAACACGGACTCGTTCTCCAACCAGCCTGGTGTGAAGGCGCGTGCGCGGCCGATCTCGTGTGAACAGCTGTCCAGGGGGGCGTTGGTCTTGTACATACCCAGCTTACGGTCGAACAGGGTGCTGCCGTGCACCTGATGGTAGATTGCGCGCGCCCGATCTCCGTCGGCACAGGTTCGCAGGGCATGCATCGGGCCTTCCAGGAAAGGCGGGAGAACGTGTTGGGCAAAACGCAGCACACGCACATAGGGCCGGCCGCGGGCGTCGCACAGCGGCTGGCCATCGGGACCACTGAGCGTTTCGTACGCCTGGGCTTCGTAGGTGAAGTAGGTGGGCGGGATGCCGCCGGTGAGCTGTTCGGCCTGGGTTATACCCGCGGACACCTTAACGCGAAACGCACCCAGCACCGGCGCCAAAGTCGTGAACTTGAACGTCTCGACGCGCCCATCGAAGGCCAGGCGGGTAGCCGCCCGGTAGGCCTCGCGTGCGCAGGTCACCGCGTCCCAGTAACGGAACGCCCGTGCGTCATCTATGGCAGACTGGTAGGCGGCCAGGTGATCGGCCACCCGCCGCAGCAGATCGGCCAGCTCCACAGGCAGTGCCACTGCCCCATCCTCTTTTTCGGCCATCGCAGCCAGCAGGAAGTCGAGCAGCCGCCCCAGCTGGTACGTCTCGGCCAGGGAGGAGCCAAAGAGGCCGGGCAGCCCGTTGAGCGCATCGCACCAGCCCGGTTTACCCGCCTCCATCTCGATGCCCATGCCAAACGGGTCGAGGGTGGCAAACTTCAACAGGGCCAGCCCGACGAGTTTGCCGAAAACGGTCGTACGGAAAACTTCCCCCTGCGCCGTCCGCAGCAGGTTGGGGGCGGTTGCGCGCGACGCAATCAGCGCCATCACCTCTTCGTCCTCGACGACCGCACCGTACTGGCGCACCTTCGCCTCTTCCACCAGCACCGACTTACGATCACGCGGCTGCACGAAGGCGGGTCCCTGGTAATAGGGCACGGTCTGCTCGAAAAGCAGCCGTCCCTTGTGATCGGGATAAACCGCCAGATACGCCTCCAGCAAATCGAGGTTATAGAACCAGTGATCGATCCAGTAGCCCTCGCTGAACGTTGCCTCGAAACTCGGCTCAGCCTGGCCGATGGCGGTTTCGACAAAGGCCTCACGTGTCACCGCCAGGGTGAGGCCGCTGTCGCTGATTTTTCTCAGCAGCTGGCCGGGTGAAAACGGCTGCGCCAGCAGCGGGTGCAGCTCCGCCGGCCGGTCGACCAGGTCCAATACGACCGCCTGACGATCGGCGGGAATGACGAAGCGGGTGCCGTATACGGTCAGCGGGTTGTAACCATCGGCCTGGATCAGGCCGAGAAAAGCCAGCACCTCCGAGTCGCCGACCGCCGGATTGAGCAGCACGTCGCTGCGCCGGTTCTGGTTGACGTCGCGGTAGCTGGCGTTGCCCTGGGCAAAGAACTCCGCCGGCAGGTAGAACGCGTTGTAGTCACGTTCCAGGTCGCCGTGGCGGCGGCCGTAGAGGTGGTACACCTGGCCGTTCAGCTGCACCGGCCAGCCGCCGCGCAGGATATTGTCGAGCAGGGTCTGGCGGCAGTAGGCGTCGAAGCCCGAATCGCTGGTGTGCGTCGCCACCGGGTCGGTCAGGTGGGCGGCCAGGGCCCGCGCCTCGGCGCGCCGGGCGGTGATGTAGGCGGGGCTGGCCAGGCGGGCCTGCGCCTGGTCGATCAGCGCATCGTCGCCAACGTGGCCAATCACGGCGTACAGGTTCACCGCCTCACCCGCGTCCAGGGTGCCTGACAACCCAGCAAACCCGCACGGCGTCCGGCACACGGTGACCTGCGGCAGCGCACACAGCTCGGCCAACGCGTGGGAGAGGAAATGGTCGGGGAAACTGAGGGCCGTGTTGCTGCCAAATACCAGCGCCTGGTCGACGATCATGGCCAGCTCGGCGCATCGAGGGTGGTCGGTGTCGGGCGCAGAAAAGTCCGCAAACGCCAGGTAAAAATGCCCCCCTTCGATACCCGCCACTTCGGCCTCGTCACCCACGCTGGCCTGCACGCGGTAGATCGGGACTCCCCTTTCGGTGTTGAACACCGCCATCCAGGCCTCGGCGGTGCGGCCGATCTTCTTGAGCATGGTATCGCTGAGGCCGTAGGGAATGACGATGGGCATACCATCAAGCAGTTCGAGGGTGATGGGCTGTGTGCCGGTGTTCTTCACGGTCACCTGGCGCACCAGCGCGGCAAATCCTTCGCCCGGCAGCGTGAAGTAGAGGACGTTGACCTGCAAACCATGGGCGGTGTTGGTTTCCTGCAGCTCAAGCTCATTCGGGCTAATCAGCAGACGGCGCGGCGGGGCCGGCCGGCTGGAGGCCGAAAATGGCTCGTAGAAACCGGCCGCCGTCCCGCCCAGTTTGATGAAGGTGCGAAACCCGGTGTACGGCACCATCTGGTAGGCCTTGTTCGCCGGCTGGAACTCCATGATCGGGGTGTCCTTGCTTTCGACGCCAAAGCTGGCCATGGCCTGACCACGATTGACGTAGAAGGCCCACAGGGGAATCCCCAGCGGCCCAGCAATACCGGGCAGAAAGCTGGCGAAGGGCGGGAACGAATCGAAATCCTCGATCACGAAACGATTGTCTTTGTCGAAGTAACAGGCACTCATGGATATGGCATCCTTGTCAGGCCAGGTCAGCCACCAGCGTGACGATGGAATGGGCCAGGCTCTCGGCGGCGGCCGGCCGGTCGTTGATCTTCAGGGCAACCTGCCGGTTTTGGTCCGTGCGATTGAGCAGCACGACGACAATTTGCCCGTTGGGGTTGCAGAACGCGGCCGCCTCCAGGGCGTCGTGCGACGCTGCGCAGAGAATCCGCCGCGCGCCGGGTTGAACGAAGCGCGCAAAATGGCCGATGTAATGGTAGGAGTTCTGATAATGCAGCTCGCCCGTGCGCGTATCGGCGATGATCGGTGCGCTGCAGAAGTTGCCAACGTGGTTGGGCCCGCCGGTTTCGTCCAGCAGCAGGTTCCAGTCGATCCAACCCACCGTCCAGCGGTTCAGATCGTTGATCATGGCGTGGGCGTATCGTTCGCCCACCTGCCATTCGCCCAGGTGCGGGCCGCCTTCCTGGCAGCCCTCGGTGAAGAGCAGGTGCTTGTCCGGGAAAAGATCGTGGACCCTCTGCACGTTGTCGAAACAGTCGACCACGTACCAGTGGAAGGCCGTGCCCCACACGTACTGCGCCGCCGCGGGATCGCTCAGCACGACACTGGCCCGCTCCACCATCACATCGCGGTTGTGGTCCCAGATCAACAGGCGGACGTCGTGCAGGCCGTTTTGCGCCAGTGCCGGCCCCAGGTTATCGCGCACGAAGTCGCGCTCCTCCTCGGCGGTGTAGAGGCACGACTCCCAGGTCTGGACCGCTTCCGGCTCGTTCTGTACGGTCAGTCCCCAGATGGGAATACCTTCTTGTTCGTAGGCACGGATGTAGCGGCAGTAGTACTGCGCCCACGCCGCGCGATACGCCGGCTTCAACTTGCCACCGCCGTTCATCTGGCCGTTGGTCTTCATCCACGCCGGCGGGCTCCAGGGGGAGGCCAGCAGTTTGAGCGGCCGGCCGGCCGTACGCTGCGCCGCGTGGATCAGCGGGATCAACGCCTGCCGGTCGCGCTCGATGGAGAAATGGTGCAGCGTGGTATCGTCTGCAACCTCGGTATAGGCGTAGTTACCCGACGAGAAGTCGCAGCTGTTGATGTGCGTCCGGCACAGGGTGTAGCCGTGGCCGGCCGCCGGGTCGAAGTAGGCGCGCAGGAACTCGGTCTGGCGTTCGGCGGGCAGCCGGGCGAACGTGTGCGCAGCCGCCTCGGTGAATGCGCCGCCGAAACCTTCGATCTCCTGGTAACGAACGGTGGCATTCACAAACAGCGACGCCAGCGTTTCCCTGCTCTCATCTGTCACCAGGGACGGCCGCTCCGTCAGGCGATAGGGGGTGTCTTGGGCTGTGCAGTAGGTTCGGATTCTCACGTTCGATGCTCTTTCATCACTACGGTTCGCCGCTGCCCGGCGGTAACGACTTCAGTCGCTCGCTAGCACGAGCGTAACTGAAGTCGTTACCCTATCCGGGACACAGCGGCTGGTGCGCCGCGAGACCGAGGCGTCCGCGCTACTCGATGCCCGTGCTGGTGAGCTCGAAAGCACCGATGTCGCAGTGCGGTCCCTGGGGTCTCGCCACGCCGCGCTGGTCGGTGGCTGGGCACGCCGCGTCGTCCGCCGCATCGATCGCCGGGCTGCCGGCCAGCAGCGCGTGCGTCCAGGTAGGACCGCCGTTGTCGGCGAGCGGGCCGATCCCGGCATCGCCCACGATGATGTCGCTGGCAATCGGGAAGCAGGTAGCATCCGTCATCAGGTTGTGACCCAGTGATGTGAGCGTCACCGTGCCCGAGCCCCACGGCGCATAGAAGCACTGTGGACCGCTGTTGCCAGCCAGGATAGTGTTGACCAGCGTCAGCGTCGCGTTGGCCGCTGTGAAGGTCCCGACAAAGCCGCCGCCAGTCGTGTCGGGCGGGGCGGTGTTGTTGGCGATCGTCGAGTTGACGATGTCCATCACGCCGTCGGTGTGGAAGAACGCGCCGCCCATCCAGCCGGTCGATACATTGCCGCTCAGCGTGCTGTTGACGATGGTGAAGTCGCCCAGCGATCGAATGCCGCCGCCGACATCGCCGGCGCTGTTACCGCTCAGCGTGCTGCGCTCGATCGTGACCGTCGTATTGAAGAACCCGTACACGCCGCCGCCAGCGCCACCAATCACGTTGTTGTCGCGCACGGTGCTGTCGCGCAGCGTCAACGTGCTTCCGTCGCCATTATAGATTCCGCCGCCGCCCTTCCAGAAATCCACCCCGCTCGTCGTGACACGGTTATTGGCCAGCACCACATGGTCGAGCGTCAGCGTGCCGTTGTTCAGCACCCCGCCGGCCAGTTCGAACCCGTAACCGTTCGTAAGGATCAGGTTCTTGACCGTCGCCGTGGCGGTGGCTGCGACCTCGAAGACGCGCACCGTACCGCCGCCGCTGATCGACAGCCCTGGCGCATCCGCGCCGTCGATCGTCACGTTCTTGCCGATCGTCAGCGCGCTCAGGTTGGTAATCGTCTGACCAGCCAGGGCCGGTGCGAAGTGGATGGTGCCGCCAACGCAGACGCTGCCCAGGGCCTTACGCAGCGAGCCGGCACCGCTGTCAGCGGTGCTGGTTACGGTCACGTCACTCGAACAGGTCAGCCGCACCTGGTCGAGCCGCACAGGATCACGCACGCCGCCCGGCACCGTGAAGCTCATGCTCTGGACCTTCGTCAGATCCAGCACGGCACCATTGGTGCTTTGGAAAGCCGCGAACGGGAGGGTGATCTGCTGCCAGCCCATGAAGGAATCGGTGAACGAAGCGGTGAACTTCACCGGGAGGGTCTTGGCCTGGTAGAGGCGCACGTAGTCGACCCGCGTCTCCTGCGGGAAGGTCGTGCCGGCACCGACCGGGCCGGCAAAGTTGCCGCCGACCGCCACGTTCAGCAGCATGTAGAACGGGTGGTTGAACACCCACTGTTTGCCCTGCAAGAACGCGTCATCCGGCGTTGCCTGGTGGTACTGGATACCATCAACGTACCAGACGATCCTGTCCGGCTGCCACTCGACCGCAAACGTGTGGAAGTCATCGGCGACCGGATAGCTGAAATCGTAGAAGTTGCCGTAACTCTGTCCGCCCGAGTAGCCAGGGCCGTGAATCGTGCCGAATACCTGGTTGGGCAGACGGCCGACGTACTCCATGATGTCGATCTCACCGGTCGTCGGCCAGCTGACCTGGTCGATGTCGGTGCCGAGCATCCAGAATGCGGGCCACAGCCCGGCCCCAGTCGGCACCTTGACGCGCGCCTCGACGCGGCCGTAGGCAATCTCGAAGCGGTTTTTGCTCAGCAGACGTGCCGAGGTGTACTGGCAGGGGCCGTAATAACACAGCAGCGAGCCATCGGCCGCCCTGGCGGTGATGACCAGGTTGCCCTGGCCGTCGGTGGCCACGTTGTCGGTACTGGCGGTGTAGTACTCCAGTTCGTCGTTGCCCCAGCCAGCAATGCCGTAGGCGGTGCCGTCGCCCAGCTCGTTGCCCCAAACGTTGGGGTTCGGCGCGGTGCCGGCTGTGCTGTTGAACTCGTCACTCCAGACCAGCTTCCACGGTGCTGGGTCGTTGCTGCGCGCATAGGTATTGGCGAGCGTCACCTGGATGGGCTTGCCACTGTTCTGGCCGTAATACCAGAAGTTCAGCCCGCCAGCATCGCTCCAATCCTGGCCGGTTGGGAAGGTACGGCCGAACTCGTAACTGCCCTTGCCGTTGCGTTGGCTGGCCTGCAGGACGTGCTCGTAGGCGCCCTGGCCCGGCAGTGCCTGTGGATCACCAGCTGCAATTTCCGGATTGCTCAGTGTAGCCTTACTATCGACCCACCAGAGGTACGGGAAGGTCTCGAATTCGTCGAGCACGGTTGGGTCGTACGTCTCGTTGTCCAGGATATTGACGCGGGCAATCGGCGGGAGGCCCAATGCGGCACCGCCGGTCGGGTTGGCCAGCTCGAGCAGCAGACCGCGCCCGCCCTGGTACTTCGTATCGTCGATCGTCTGCACCGTGAACGACTGTTGGGTGACGTTGGGCAGGAAGGTCAGCGTGCCGCCGACCGGCGCAACGTAGTCGCGGTTGGCGACGGCCGCGCCAAGTGTGGTCAGGTATTCCACCGTCACCGTCTCGGCTGCGGGTTTGCTGAGTTTGGCCGTGACGGTCGCGGCGCCACCCTCGGTGACGGCGTAGTTGAGCGTGCTGAAGCCAACCGTCAGCGGGCGGACGGGTGCCGTACCGTAGACCATCACGTTGTCGACGTAGTAGGTCTGCGGGCTGGGGGTGGTGATCGAACCCAGGGCCCAGCCGTGGACTTCGGTCAGGCCAAAGCCGTCATTGGGTGCCCCGTTGCCGATCTCTTTGCGGGTCATGTTGGCAAACGGGATCTGGATCTCCTGCCAGCCGCTGAAGTCGTCGGCCAGCGTGATCGACCAGCGCTCGGCGTCGTCGGTCGTCGAGCCCGGGTTGCGGTTGTCGAGCACGTCGACGAACAGCGTGGTGCCGCTGTTGTTGCCGTACAGCCAGAAGGAGAGTCCTTCGTAGGCGCTCCAGTCCTGGGAGGTCCACGTCCAGGGCGTGGCGGATGCGTCCTCGAAGGCGTGGGTGACGCCAGCGTAGGAGACAACGCTCAAATCGAGCTGCAAAACGCGGTTGGAGCTGCCCGCGCCCGGCGGCTGGGACGGCGGCGTATCGGTGGTGGCAATAGCCACGCTGGTGCCAGCGTTCGGGTCCTGGAAGGTATTGAACCCAATGGGGATGCCGTTGGGGTCTGTCCCGGCCGGCAGCGTAAGCACCTCGAAGTCATCCACCAGCGGCAGGGCCATGATCGCCCCTGGTGCAGCAAAGGCGGGGGCCAGCACGAGCTGCAGCACGATGGTGATGATGAGCAAGGGGAGCAGCAGCGGGCGCTTGATTCTGTGTGTCATCTGAAAGAGCCTCCGTATCACGCAACGATTACGTGTTTTCCGTCTGAAAGACCCGCACATAGTCCACCTGCAGCTGTGCGGGAAAAGCGGTATCCAGGCCGATCGGGCCAGCCAGCTGGCCGCCGAGAGCCAGGTTGAGAATGATGAAAAAGGGGTGATCGAACACCCATTGGCGGTCGCCCAGGTCAGCGGGCGTGAACGTGAAGTACTGGTCGCCGTCGTAGTACCAACGGATCTCGTCGGGCTCCCATTCGATGGCGTAGGTGTGGAATTCATCGGCGATGTTGTAGTCTTGCCGGTTCCACTTGCTCACCCCCAGGGCACCCGAATAGCCGGGTCCATGCGCCGTACCCAGGATCAGGTCTGGTTCGCGACCGATGTACTCCATGATATCAATTTCTCCGCAGTCGGGCCAATTCGTACCATCGAAGTCGCTGCCGAGCATCCAGAATGCCGGCCACAGGCCGGCGCCGCTGGGCACTTTCAGGCGCGCTTCGATGCGCCCGTACTGGAAAGACTGCAGCCCCTGGGTTTTGAGCCGCGCCGAGGTGTAGTACGAATCCTCGTATTTTTCCTGGCGCGCTTCGATGATGAGCAAACCGTTTTCGACGCGGGCGTTTTCGGGGCGTGCGGTGTAATACTCGGCTTCGCCATTGCCCCAGCCGCCGGCACCCAGGTCATAGGTCCAGTTGGCTGGGTCGATTGCGGAGCCATCGAACTCATCGTGCCACACCAACGTCCAGCCAGGTGGCGCGGTGATGGGGGTTGCGGCGGGTACGGGGGCTACCCCGCCGCAACCGGCCAGAAAGACGATGAGTGCAGTGACCAGCAGTATGGCGCTCGGCGCGTGTTTCATGCGTGGCATCCTCCTCGCCGGGCACCCCCTCCACGTGCAGGGGGTGCCGGTGAACGTCTCATCGTTGATAGACGCGCACGTAGTCGACGTGCATGAACTGCGGAAAAACCGTCGTCTCGTCGGGGTAACCGGGCCAGAAACCGCCGACGGCCAGGTTCAGGATGAGAAAATGTGGATGGTCGAAGACCCAACGACCGGGGACATCGTGCGGGGTAAGGGTACTGAACAGGTGATCATCCACATACCAGCGGATCTGGTCCGGCTCCCATTCGATGGCGAAGACGTGGAAATCGTCAGCAAACCGGCCCGCCGCCAGGAAGTAGTCGGCGTACACACCGTCATCGCGCGAGTAGCCTGGTCCATGGACCGTACCCCGCACGGTGGCCGGTTCGCGGCCGATATTCTCCATGATGTCGATCTCGCCGCATTCGGGCCATCCCTGGCTCACCACATCATCCCCCAGCAGCCAGAAGGCTGGCCAGAGGCCTTGCCCGTAAGGCAGCCTGATACGGGCTTCGAAACGGCCATAGGTCCAGGACTGCAAACCGTGCGTCGACAGCCGGCCGGAGGTGTAACGAAAGCCGGCGTGCAGTTCCGCGCGGGCTTCGAAGATCAACATGCCGTTTTCGAGCCGGACATTACGCGGGCGGTCGGTGTAGGTCTGCATCTCGTTGTTACTTGCGCCCGTGTAGGTATCTTCGACGTGCCAGCGCGTACGATCGATCGTGGTGCCGTCGAATTCGTCGTGCCAGACAAGTTTCCAGTGTGTTGTCATCATTACAACCCACTAACCCTTGACAGCCCCTTGGGTCAGGCCACCCACGATGTAGCGCTGCAGGACCAGGAAGATGATCACCATGGGAAGCGTCATGATCAGAACAGCCGCTGCCAGCGTGGGCCAGTTGCTGCCGTAGACCCCCTGGAAGACGATCATGCCGCGCGTGATGGGGTAAAAATTCTTGTTGGTCAGATAAATCGTGGGCAGAATCAGCTCGTTCCAGATACCGATAGCATGCAGGACGGCAACCGTGGCAACCGCCGGCTGGATCAACGGAAACACCACCGTGGTTACGAAACGCGTGTACCCACAGCCGTCCATCGCCGCCGCCTCGTCCAGTTCGCGTGGCACCGTCTTGATGTAGTTGACCAGGATGATGATGCCGATCGGGTTCACCAGGAAGAGCATGACGTACCCGGCCGGGTTGTTGTACAATCCCAGGCTCAACATCAACTGAAACTGCGGAATCATCGCCACAGGCAGGAACAGGGCAATCACGAACAGGGTGAGCAGGAACTTGGCGCCCCGTACGTAGCCGCGCGAGAGCGGGAAGGCGACGAACACCGCGCAGACGACGTAGATCACCGTTGCCGTGACGGTGTACAACACCGTGTTGGTCAGGTAGCGGGGAAAGCTCGCCTTGTTCCACGCGTCGACGAAGTTCTGGAAGTGAAACGACGTCGCCGGCGAGGTGGCATTCTTCATGAATTCCGGCAGCGTCATCAGCGACGTGTTGATCAGCATGAGCAGCGGGCCCAGGTAGATGACGGCGAACAGCAGGAGGATGGCATACGCAGCCACACGCTCCCAGTTGATACGCCGTCTTGTGGTGTCCTGGTTTTTGACCGCCGGTTTGGATGTAATCGCTGTGTTCATCCCAATATCCTCTCTTCCCTGCGCCGCAGAACGGTCTGGGTGGTCAAGCCAATGACGAGGACCAGGACAAACAGAACGATGGAAGCGGCCGCCGCATAACCCTGCCGGAAGGCGCTGGTCACACTGCCCGATGTCTGGCCAAAACCCTGGGCGAAGATCAGGTAGCCCAAAACCTGCGTTCCGTTCCGGTATCCGAGGAGAACCAGGAACAGCTGCCACGCCTGGAGCGAACCGATGATGCACAGGAGCAGGTTCGTATTCACGCTGGGTGTCAGCAGCGGCCAGGTGACGTTACGAAAGACGCCCCACGAACTGGCGCCGTCGATGCGTGCCGCTTCGTAGAGCTCACCTGGGATGGTCTGCAACCCGGCGATAAAGATCATCATCGTGATGCCCAGGTTGGCCCAGATCTGCACGAAGATGACCCACGCCATGGCCTCAGCCGGCTGCCCGCCGAGGAACTCGGACTGCGTACCGAACAACGCCAGCAGTCGCGCCAGCGGACCGCCCAGTGGATAAAGGAAGAGGGACCAGATCAAACCCTGGATCACCACACCCAGGATCACGGGCAGGAAGTAGATGGTGCGGAAGAAGTTGACACCCTTCAAACGCTGATTGACGACCAGCGCCAGAAGCAGGCCGAGGGTAAACTGAATGCTGGTCACAAAAAAAGCGAACATCAGGGTCCGGCCAAGCGCCGCATAGTTATCGAGCGACCCCTGGCCCATGAACAGGAACTCGCGGTAATTTTCGAACCCAACCCAGTTGATGGGCGCACCTTTGATGCCGGTCGCATCGGTAAACGAGTACCCGAAGGTGGCGACCGATGGTCCCAGCATGATGACCAGGTAGAACAACAACCCCGGCAGGAGCAGCAGGTAGGGAACGAACCTGGCCCTGCCGCGGCCAAAGTGATAGTTGACCATGACATACCTCCAAACTGCATGGTATGGCGTAAGCTTCCCGACCCGTGGGGCGGGAAGCTTACGCAGGCGAGCAGGTCGTTAGTTACTACTGATTGGCATCGAGGCCCGACTGCAGGTCGGCCTGGACCTTATCGGCCAGTTCCTGGGGGTCGTCATACGTACCGAACGGCTTGAAGTAGGAAGCGTAGGGATTGGCGTACTGGCCAACGCCCTTGGGTGCAACCCAGTACTGTTCATAGCCGACACGGAAATTTTCGAGGAACGATGCGACTTCCGCACCGATCTGCGTATCCAACGTCGCACTCGGCTGCGTCGGAATGAAACCGACCGCGTTGACGAATGCCTGGTAATTGGCCGGATCAGAGAACTCCGCCAGGAACTTCGTCGCGGCATCTTTGTTGGTGGTCTGGTTGGCCACGGCCCAACCCTGGTCATATTTCCCAAACAGGTACTTGTTGTCGTCGGCGTTGTTGCTGCTCGGGAATGGGATGTAGCCCCATTTGAAGTCCGGCTGAGCAGACTCGATGGCTGACGCATACCAGCTGCCGCCCGGGAACATGGCAACTTCCCCGCCCGCAAAACGGCCCGGAGCCGCATCGCCCGCGATACCGCTGGCGCCGGCTTCCATCATATCCTGGGCATAGACCTTCATCTTCTCCCACATTTCGAGGGACTTGGGATCATTCCATTTGATGGTGCCGTTCCACAAGCCTTCGACCAGGGCAGCCTGATCGGGATACTCGGCACCGATCATGCCATAAGCACCTACGAAGATCGGCCAGCCATCTTTGCCACCCGCGGTCATGCAGGAGATATTGTTGGCCTTGAACGTCTCGCAGGCCTTCACGAGCTCATCCCAGGTGGTGGGAACTGCCACGCCGTTCTTCTCGAACAGGTCCTTGTTGTAGAAGATGCCGCTGTAGATGACGCGACCAAGGTTGACTGCATAGACCTTGTCGTTGTAAGTGCCGGAGTCCTTGGTGGCAGCCTCATCGTAGTTCTTGACGAACGACTGGTCAGAGATGTCCATCAGCAGGCCGGCGTCGATCAGGGTTTGCCAGTTGGGCGGTGTCACGTTCTTCATGTAGGGCTGCGCCGCGTTGGCAAAGCCAAAGATATCGATGACGTCGACGTCGTTGGCAGTCAGGCGGGTTTGGGTGACCGTGCTGAGGTCATTGGCATTCACGACCGACAGGTCCACGGTGATGTTGGGATACTTGGCCTGGAACTTCTCGACGAAGGTGTTCATGAACTCCACCATTGGCGGGTTCTGATGAATGAGCACCTTCAGGGTCGTCGGTTCCCCAGCCGGGGCCTCGGCAGGTGTTTCGCCTGCAGCCGGCGCCGACGTCGGCGCGGGCGCGGCCCCACCGCCACAGGCGGCCAGCAGCATGGACAGCACGACAAGCAGGCTGGCCAGGGTCAGAAATTTCTTAGACACGATGATCTTCTCCTTCTGGTATGTGTTCGTATGAGGGATACGCTGGAACAGTGCGTGTGCTTGGGGCTTGCAAAAGAATAACTTCCAGCAAAATGGCCGGAATTCGCCGTAAAGAACGGTAAGTTATTCTTTTTCAAGCCCTTAGGTCGTTATCGTGCTGTATCGGACCGATAGACTACCTCCTTGGAAGTTGCCTGGAAGCGGTACCAGTGACCGCCAAAAAAAGAGAGGTCGCGCGGTGACGCGCGATCACGCCGTATTGTCGCTGTGTTCTCCTGCCAACTGATCGAGACCGACGATCGTGGTCCGCCGCGAGGCCAACAAGCGGGCGGCAGGGTCGGGCCGGTAGTCCTGCTCGTGGATGACCTGCAGGACCCGCTCGCGCACTTCGGGGCGGACGCCGGGATGGTCATTCAGCACGCGCGATGCAGTCGAACGCGAAACGCCGGCCAATTCAGCAATTTGTTTCAAAGTGAGCGTCATGTCAGCCCTCGAACAGGGTGTTGGGACCGATTCCACGACTTACATTATAAAGATTTAATGAAGAGATTGCTTGTCGAAAAGCGAACGAGGTGCGCAGTTTTCCGAGAAAACGAAGGGATGCCGCGCTTCAGGCGCGCCGGTAGGCGGCAGGGGTCATGCCGGTCTCTCGATGGAAGATACGGCTGAAGTAGCTGCTGTCAGAAAAGCCCACTTCGAGGGCAATTTCGGTGATGCTTTTGTGGGTGTACTTCAGGAGCTGCCTGGCCTGCTGGATGCGGTAGCGGTTGAGGTATGCAATGGGGGTCAGACCCAGCTCCTTGTGGAAACAGCTGGTCAGGTAGTCGTCGCTCAGGCCGACGTGGTTGGCAATATCCTGCCGTGAAATAGGTTCGGTGTAGTGTGCTTGCAGGTAGGCCATGGCCTGCCGCACCAGGCGCTGCGCCTCGCTGCTCAGGGCCCGCTTACGCGCCAGCGCGGCGTCGAGGTGGGCCAGGGTTTCTTCGAGGCTAAACAGACCCTTGCTCAACACCTTCGTCACCCCACGGTTCAGCCGCGCCATCTCTGGCTCCGTCAGCGCCTGGCCGGTCACGACGATGACGGGAATGTCCCGCGTGCCTTCGTGGTCGCGCATCGCTTCCAGGACCGCGAACCCATCCATCTCCAGCATCATCAGGTCGAGGAGCACCAGATCGACGCGCTCACGCTGCAGCACGTCCAGCGCTTCACGACCGTGGCGCGCTTTGAACACCCGGTTGGAGGTTGCGCGTGCCTGCACGATGCGGGCGTGCATCTCGAGCGTATCCGGGTCATCATCGACCACCAGGAACGTACGCTGCGGGTGTCTGGCATCGCTGACCAGCCAGTGCTGGTCCAACGCGCGCGTCAGCTCGGTCAGTTCGATCGGCTTGGTGAGGTAGTCCAGCTCCAGGACCGAGCCGCTGTCCTGCGACAGCGCATAAAAAAGCACAGGAATGCCCTGTGTCAGCGGGTTGGCCTTGAGCGCTTTCAGCACATTCCAGGCTTGATCCGACTCGCTGCTCATGTCCAGCACGATCGCCGACGGTGGGGAAACCATCAGCAGCGACTGCCAGCCGGAGGGCTCGTCGATCAGCGCGACCTGTACTTCCAGCCCTCGCTGATCCAAATGGTCACGCAGCCGCTGGCTCGTACCCGGTGATGCCGTCAGCACCAGCACACGCTGCCCGACGGCAACAGCCGGCACGGCGGCCGCCAGCTGCGCCGCTGGCGGTTCCACCGTCGGCAGGGTGAAATGAAACGTCGAGCCGGCGCCTTCCTGGCCCGTCGAGTCAACCCCAATCGTCCCGCCATGCAGCTCGATCAGGCGCCTGCAGATCGCCAGCCCCAGGCCCAGGCCGCCGTAGCCGTGCGTGATACTGCGCTCCGACCGGCGAAACTCGGCGAAGATGGCGTCCTGTTCGGCAGGTGCGATGCCCAGCCCGGTGTCACGCACGCTGACCGTGACTGCGTCGGCGCCGGACTCCAGAATCAGGCTGACCTCGCCCCGCGTGGTGAACTTGATGGCATTACTGATGAGATTCAAGGCGACCTGGGACAGGCGCGTGCGGTCGCCCCACACCCAAGGCCCGGTTTCGGGCAGAACCGCACGCCAGGCCAGCCCCTTGTCGGCGGCCAGCCTGCGCCCGATCTCTGCCACCATGTGCAGGGCCTGGCCCAGATCGACGAGTTGGCTGGTCAGGCGCAGCTGCCCGGCATCGCTGCTGGCGAGATCGAGCACGTCGCCGATGAGCCGGCCCAGGTGTTGGGCATTGGCATTGAGGCGCTCGACATCCTGGCGTGCCGCGGGTGGCAGCGGCGTGTTGCCCAAATCGCTGTCGCGCAGCAGGATCTCACCCAAACCAACGATCAGGTTCAGCGGGGTACGCAGCTCGTGGCTGACGGTCGAAAGAAAACGGCTCTTGATTTGGTTGGCCTCTTCGGCCAGGCGGCGGCCCTCGGTCGCCTCGCCGTACAACTGCGCCGTGTTGAGGGCGGCCGCCAGCTGCTGGACGATGGCACCGTACAGATCGAGCCGGTCGG
The DNA here is from genome assembly GCA_964443225.1 of uncultured Anaerolineae bacterium. GTDB lineage: Bacteria > Chloroflexota > Anaerolineae > SSC4 > Amarolineaceae > SSC4. The sequence continues at coordinate 67,902 of CAYUCC010000004.1, read as the reverse complement.
TGTCGAAGGTGACAAAGCCCAACTGCCCACGCGGGCTGACGAGCGGCAGCAGCGCGAGGCTGAAGGGGCGATCGGCGGGAAGCATGCCCGCGGGGGGAAAGTCACGGCAGGGGAAACGGATCGTCGCCTGACCGGGTGGGGTAATGATCCGCATCTGGCCCCAGGCCACCGGATTATCACCCTCCGGCTCGAAGATAGTAACCGCCGCCAGCTGAATGTTCATCTCAGGCAGGTGATGGGCCAGCACGTCATAAACCTGTGACTCATCGAGGGCAGTCAACAGGCGCGCCGTCAACACGCCGACGCGGTCGAAGGTCCAGCGCTGATCGACGACGTATTCCCGGTGCCGCTGCCATGTACTGGTCGCAATCGCGACACGCGCTTCCTCCAGCAGGTGGCGTGCCCGCTCGTGAAACGTGGCCTCCGGCCAGCGGTCGAGCAGGGTAGGCAGTTCGTCGCTCACGATGGAAAATGCCGCCTGCCAGATTGCCGCTTCGTCCCAACCCTGGGCAGTTTGGCGGAAGATGGCATCGATGGCGTCGAGAAGTGCCGCCGGATCGTCCTGTTCGACGCTCGTGATGAACGTTGTCGTCAGGCGCTGCCGCAGGGCGTTGATTTCGGCCGGTTCGTTCAGCGCGGTTACCAGGGGCACGCCGGACACGGTGGCGGGCAGCATCGTGCGCCGGCCGCAGCCGCACGATTCGCGCACCACGAGATGGGTGGCCACTTTGACGGGGTCTGCTGCCGGCGCGTGTTGCTGGCTTTGCTGGAGAATCTGCGTCACTGCCCGATAGCCCATCTCGAACAGCGGCACCGTCACGCTGGTCAGGGCCGGTTCCTGCACAGCGCTCTCGGGGCGGTCGTCGAAGCCGATGATCGCCACATCGTGCGGCACCCGCAAACCGGCCTCTTTCAGGGCCTGCATCGCACCCAGGGCCGACTCGTCGTTGCTGGCCAGCAGAGCCGTAAACGCCGCGCCGGTGTCCATGATCTGGCGCAGGGCAGCGTAACCGCCGTCGGACGTATGGCGACCCCAGGCCGTGAGCCGGGCATCGCTGACCAGGCCGTGCTCGTGCAGCGCGGCGTGATAGGCCTCGAGGCGTGCGCCGGTGTCGCCGATCATGTCTTCGGGACTGCCGGCAATGAAGGCGATGGTGCGGTGCCCATGGGCAACCAGGTGACGCATGGCTTCGCGAATCCCGGCAGCGTTATCGGCCACGATCGTTGGCCCCACTTCACCGGAAGCGACGAAGACCACCGGATAGCCAGCGGCGAGCAGGTCCTGCAGATAGGCCGAACGCGCGGGGCTGTGCAGCGGGTTGATGGCGATGATGCCGTGGGTATTCCAGGGGCCAATCGGTACGAAGTCGGCTTCGGGCGAGAGTGTGGGCCAGGCCGGGCGCATCGGGTCGGTCGACGCCGCCGAGGGGCCCATGCCGCAGCCCAACAGCAGGTTGCAGCCCAGGTCGGCCGCCGCCTGGCGAATCCCGCGGTAGATGGGGTTCAGGTAACTCAGAGGAGTAGCCGTCCAGTAATACTGCCAGCCCGACAGGACGCCGATCGTGAAGCTGGTCGTGGCGGGCGTGAGCAACCGGTCCCAACGATGGCTACCTGGCATGTCTTCGCCTCAGGAGTGGTGGATGGTCTACAGAGAAGGAGTATACTTGTCACCGCGCCAGATGTCAACAGACCGGGCGGCTACACAGGAATTCCTAATGTAGCCAACCAGTGCCGGGCACCGGCACCATCTTAACCACAAAGGGCACAAAGGACGCAAAGAATCGCTTGTTTGGTTGCTTTCGTACCGCGGCTTTGCGTTCTATGCGCCCTATGTGGTTGAAGCTGCGCCACATTTGGAGTGGCTGGCGGTTACAGCCAAAGGACTTGCCTCCCACCAGCTGTTCGCAGGCGCGACATGTCGTGTGGTCAACTCGCATCGGTGGTTTCGTCCTGCCCGATCATACCCCAAATGGTTTGACGCGGGGCCAGGCGTGGAAGGCAAACGCTGCGACGGCGGCCGCTTCCAGCAGCCGGCCCAGCAGCACCACCCACGCCGGCCAGATCAGGGGTGCAGCAGTGGCGGCGAGGAGTAAACCGGTATTGAGCAGAAAAAAAGCGGCCCAGGCCGGGCGCACGTTGCCGCGCGAGGAGTGGAAACGGGGCAGCATCCAGAAGGCGACACCCATGGCAAACTGGGCAATCCAGCCCACGAGCAGGATCTCGATGTGAATCGGGCGCAGCCGCCACAGCCAGGGCGTGAAGGGGATCGCCTTGTTCGCCAGCATCAGGGCACCGAAGGTAAAACCGGCGGCCAGGTAGAGCATCGATGCCCGCAGGAACCACACACTCAGCCGTGGCATCTCAGCGCTCCTTGATCCTGATCCAGGTGTTGCCCACAAAAAAGAGGCCGGCCAGCCACTGCAAGAACGCCGAAGCCACCAGCGCCCACTGCCATACGGCGGCGCTGTCGATGGTGACATTCGGTTCTGCCAGGGCGCGCAAGACCAGGCCCAGGTTCAAGAGCACGTAGGTGGCGATTGCCAGGCCTTCGCGCCCGCGCGGCCGCTCGCGCGAGGCTTTGGGAAACATCCAAAACACCATGCCCATGATCAACTGGGTAACCCAGCCGACCAGGAACAGGTGAAAATAGACCGGTCCTGCCCCCACCAGCAGCCTGGGCAGGGTCACCACCTGCGCCAGTGCCAACAACACGGCCAGCGCCAGCGCCGCAACCAGGTAGACCAACGAGGTCTTGACGTACAACCGTGTGATGACCGGCATCGTCAGGCCGCCCTGCCGCGCCGGCTGCGCACCACCTCGCGCGCCAGCATGCCCAGAAACAGCAGGATTGCCACTTCGTTGAGCAGCCCACCCCACTGGCGGATCACCATCTGTGCCAGCAGGTCACCGGCCACGCGCAGAATCAACGAAACCTGCAAGAGCACCAGCGGCACATAGAAACCACGCCCAAACACCAGGGGCAGCCCCGACAGCACCGGCAGGATAATCGGTGCGTGGGCGAAGATCATGGAGAAGACAAAACCGACGAAGAGGCTGTGCAAAAAGGCGTCGTACTGGAAGCCCGCCGTCACCCCACCGAAGCGCAGCCCCAAGAGGCCCGCGGTGCCCAGCCAGACAAAACCGGCCAGCAGCGAGATCGCTATGTAGCGCGCCAGGCCCGTTTTGCGCACCGTGCGGCGCGCCATGTCGAAGGTCAGCAGCCACAGCGCCAGCGCCAGCATACCCGCACTGGCCAGGCGTACGCCGGGCGCATAGGCGACGGCCGACAAGGCCACACCACCCAGGAAAAGAACGACGCCGGCGCCAAACGCAACCTGCTGGCCGCGTGACAGGCGCAGCAGCCGGCTCAGCTCCAGCCGTTCGCCAGCGATGGTCAGCACCAAAAACGCTGCCCACCACATCGCCACTTCGGGGATACTGCGCCCGAAAAGCCACAGCAGATTGCCGGCGAGCCAGGCCACGGCGCCGAGCAGCATGACCAGGCTGTGCATGGCCGGGTGGATGCGCACGATCACCAGCATCGCCGCGGTCAGCACCAGGCTGCCGAGTGCGATCAGCCCCACGCCGGTGGCCCCACCGAGGTGCAGGATGAGCAGGAGGGCACCCACACCGGTGGCCGCAGGTCCCAGGTAGGCCCAACGCCAGCGGCTGTTCAGCTGGCTCAGCCCGGCCGCCCGTTCCAGACTGACCAGGGTGCCGAAGAAGCCGCAGATCATCAGGGGGCCGTGGGACATGACCAGCGTCGGGCGCAGGGGTGGCAGCTGCCAGCCCATACGCAGCAGCCCCGCCCACAGCGCGGTCAGCAATGCGATGACGGCCAGGGCCAGCAGGGGCAGGTTGAGGCGTGAGAAACGCCGCGCAGAAGGCTCTTTCATCCGGGAATGCCCGCCAACGTCACTGCGCCGCCGGTGCCCCGTGCAAAAAAGCCATGAAGACCAGTTCTTCGTCCTGCGCGCGAATGGCATGCACCTCGCCCGGCTCGAAGATCAAAAGACTGCCCGGACCGTGAGAGTGTTCGAGGTTGTCACCGCCGGAGAACTGACCGGTGCCCTGAAGTACCATCACGTACACGGGTGAATGCGGCGCCGTATGTTCGCGCACTGCCTGGCCCGGCTTGAGGGCAAAGCGCAAGACCCGGCCCCACTTGTCGACAAACAAGGGCTCAGCGTAGGGGTTGTTGTCGTGAAAGACCAGGTTATCGTTGAGTTGGATGGATAACATCGTGAATGCTCCTTTCGTCACTTGTGGCAGACATCGGAAGTCTCGTAGACTTCCGATGTTTGCCATAGGGCCCAGCCCTTCTATCAGGCCGCGACGCGGGTGATGCGCACGCGCCATTCGAGTGGCCCTTCCTGCAGGTAGGCCCAGCTAAACTGCTCCGCGCGCTCGTGCAGGAACTGGTAGTACAGCGGTCGCGGTTCGTGGTCATTGACCAGGATCATCGATTGGCCGGCGGGGAGGTTATCGAATGTGTTGAAGATCAGCGGGTGCCGGTCGCGGGGAATGATGCTGCGGACATCGACGATCGTTGCATCGTCTGGCATTGTTTGTGTGTTCAACGAATCCATGGTTCCTCCTATGATGGCCGTATGATAAAGCCAGCGGAGGTGGGATGCAGCGACAAATGTCTCATGGGGGGGAGTACGAAGTAGGGAGTAGGGTGCCACCTACTCCCTACTCCGTACTCCCTACTCCGATAATTAAGCCGTCAGACCCTGCAGTGCGACCTGGATGCGTTCGATCTGGCGGTAGGAGCCGAGCTGTTGGGCCAGGCTGAGGGCCTCGCGCAGCAGCTGGACGGCCGGCGCGGGCTGGCCGGTCAGGGCCAGGACCCGGCTGAGGTGGAAGCTGGCGAGCACCTGGTACTCACCGGCACCGGCGCTGCGGAAACCAGCCAGAGCGCGCGCCAGGAAGTCGTGCGCGGTCACCAGCTGGCCAATGCCCAGATAGGTTTCGCCCAGGCGTTCCTCGACCAGCAGTTGGGCGAAGCTGTCTTCGATCTGCTGCGCACAGGCCAGCGCCTGCTGGTACGCGGCGAGGGCCTGCGTGTAATCGTGCCCCAGGGTGGCCAGACCACCGCGCAGCCGCCACATCAGCCACCCGTCGCGCGCACGTGCCTGGCCGCGCAGGGCCCAGACCTGGTCGAAAAGACGCCAGGCCTCCGCCAGGTTGCCCTGCGTCATGCACAGGTTGACCAGACTGCGCAGCGCTTCGGCCTGACCGCCGGCGTCGCCAATGTCCTGGCTCAGAGTCAGGGATTCTTCCAGCATGTGACGCGCCTCTTCCAGCCGGTCCAAACGCACGAGCGCGTTGCCACACCAGCGGTAAGCCATCACGCGCGCCGTGACCGGGCAGACGTCTCCCACCTGCTCGATCGCGCGCCCCGTCTCCACGGCCTCCACGAACCGCCCGCGTGCATACAGGTAGAAGACCTTGCGCGCCAGCAAGGCGCACAACATCGCCTGCTCCGCCGGTTCTGGGACGGCGCTGGCCTGGATGTGGCACCGGACCGACTCAGCGGCCTTGCCGAAAAGCTGCTCACCCTGCTCGTGCAGGCCGCGGGTAAGGTGGTAGTCGTGCAGGGGTCCGATGGCCTGGCCCAACAGGTCCAGCTGCCGCCGGTCGACGGCCCACTGCCACGCAGCCAGGACATTATCGAGTTCGGCTTCGATGTCGCGCAGGGCCGCGACCTGGCCGAAGCCGCGCAGTCCCTCACGTCGCTGGTCAAGGAACGCGGCGAAATAGGCGGCGTGCCGTGCGCGCGTGGCCTGTTCTTCCGCCGGTGCCGCACGCAGCTTCTCCAGCGCATAGGCGTAAAGCAGTGGATGGCGCAAGAAGCGCTGGCCGGCCGCATCGAAGCCCAGGAGTGACGAATCGACCAGGCTGAAGAGTGTCGCCGGCGCTGTGTCGGCCACGGCCTGGGCCGCGTCCAGCGTAAAACCGCGCTGGAACACCGCCAGGCGCTGAAAGGTCTGCCGTTCCTGCGGCGTGCGCTGCACCAGCAAGCTCTCGAAGACCCCGGTCAGGCTGCGGTGACGGGCCGGCCGGTCGGCCTCATCCGACGAGAGGGTCGACGTGCTGGCCGCCAGCTGCTGGGCAATCTGGCGGGTGGTATAACGGCGTACCTGGGCCGCAGCCAGCTCCAGGCCTAACGGCAGACCATCCAGCAGTTGGCAGATCTGGTCGATCCAGGGCAGGTTCTGGACCGTGACGCGAAACTGGGGACGGGCCTGCGATGCGCGCTGGACGAACAGCTGCGCGGCCGGGCCCAGGGCCAGGGTCGCGCGGTCGCCGAGGGTGGCGCTGAGTGGTTGCAGCGCGATGACCCATTCGGCGCGCAGGTTGAGGCGCTGCCGGGAGAGAGCAAGAATCTTGAGCCCGGGTGCGGCCGCAAGCAAGTCACCCAGCCATTCACCGCCGGCAAGGATCGTCTCGCAGTTGTCCAGCACCAGCAGCACACTGCGGCTGCGCCACAGGTGCAGTAGGGCGGCGTGGGCCGGTGCCTTTTGCGGACTCAAGTCGGGCCGGGCCACTTCCAGGGCCCGCATCAAGCCGTGGGCCAGTGCTTCTGACGACGTCAGCTGCGCCACGGGCGGCAGGATCAGATGGTATATCTCCTGCCAGCCGGCGTCCAGCTGGGTCCGCGCGACGGCCAACGCCAGGCGGGTTTTGCCGATTCCTCCCATGCCGGTGATCGTCACCAGGCGGCAGTCCTCGCGCGCCAGCAGCGCCTGGACCTCCGCCACTTCGGCTTCCCGGCCCACGATCGAGGTGAGGGGTGCCGGCAGGTTGTGCTGCGGTGCGGACCGGGCCTGGGGTGCGCGGGCCGGCGGCAGATCGTCGCGAATCTGCTGGGCCAGTGCTACCGTTTCGGCATGCGGCGGCACACCCAGCTCGGCGGCCAGGATCCGGCAGCAGGCTGCGAACTGGGCCAGCGCGGCGCTGCGCTCACCGGCCAGCCACAAGGCCCGCATCAGCTGGCGGTGCGCCGGCTCGCTCCAGGGGTCCAGTTCCAGCTGGCGCTGCGCCTGAAGCTGGGCGCGGTCGAACAGCCCCTGCTGCAAGTCACGCTCGGTCAGCTGGCTCAGCAGGTTCAATGCCTGGCGATGCAGCTGCTCGCGTTGGATACGCTGCCATTCCTCAAACAGCACGCTGTCCACCACCAGCCCGGCCAGCAGGTCGCCGTGGTAGCGCGCGGCGGCTTCCTCCGGGCGGTCACCCTGTAACAATTCGAGCACGCAGGCGACGTCCAACTCGTAGTCGCTGGCCGCGTTGAACTGGACCGTTTGACGGGTGATCAGCAGAAAGGGTTCGTGGAGCGCCTGCCCCGAGGCGACCGGCTCGAGCAGGTGCCGCAGGTGATAGATCGCCTGGCGCAGGTTGTGCGCAGCTGCCGATTCGCTCTCTTCCGGCCACAACAAAGTTGCGAGCACCGTTCGCGCCTGCGGGTGGCCGGCCGTCAGCGCCAGGTAGGCCAGCAGCCCCTGGGTTTTGGCCGAACCAAACCGGGTGAGTGGCTGGCCGTCCAGCATCACGTGGAAGGTGCCGAGGAAAGTCAATTGGAGTCGTGGCATTGGGTCTTGCAGCACGTCGATGCTGTCCTGAAACGACGACCACATGCGCTCGGGGCGGGCGACATGCGAATTATACGTGGAAATCACAAAATGCGGAAACCTGCGTCAACAAATCCCAACCTTTGCACGGCGCACCGTTGACGAACCGTTGACGTTTCGTGTGATATGGTTGGGGCTGCTCAGTCGCAATCCTGTCTGCGCGCCAAACAAACAGCGATATCACCCTGGAAGCCGCGCGCATCAACTACCCAAGGGCTTGTAAAAGAATAACTTACCGTGATTTGCAGCGGATTCCGGCCATTTTGCAGGAAGTTATTCTTTTACAAGCCCTAAGTGCCCTTCTACACCGGAGGTCAGGACCATGTACCGTGCACAGGTCGCCAGAGCCACCGCGCTCGTCCTCATTCTCGTCATTGCCATGTCACTCTACTCGACAAGCCTCCTGACTGCATCCGCCCAAAGCGGCGGCCTGGACGACGCGCTGCAGCGCGCGCGGGCGGCCGGTTCTTATCGCTTCACAGCCGACATCGAGCAGCGGCTGCTCCCACGAGCCGTGGCCACGATGATTGGCCAGGGTGACCAGCAGCTGACCTGGCACCTGGAGGGGGACGTGCAGGGGCGTGACCGCTCGCGCCTGGAGATCAGCCTGGCGGGGGGCCTGGGCGAGCGCCGCGCGGCGACGCTCATCCAGGACGGGGCCAAAACCTTCCTGCAAAGAGGTGATCGCCTCGAAGAGGTCAGCAACCCGTTCAGCCTGGGCACACCAACTTCGGATTACCTGGCCTTCGTGGGGGCAGCGGGCAACGTGCGCCCGCTCGAGGCCGTGCAGGCGGGCGGTGAAAGCTTCACCCGCTTCGCGTTCGATATCGACGGCCCGCAGATGGCGGTCGACATGCTGCACGAGATGGAGCGCCAGCTGCAAGGTCAGCTGCCCGCCGGTATACGCCTGCAGCCACCGCAGAACCTGCAGCGTTTGACAGGTCGCGGCGAGATCTGGGTCGACAGCCGCGGTCTGCCGCGCCGCCAGATCATGGACCTGACCATGCCGGAGGTCGACGCCAACTACAGCGGCGAGACCCATTTGATCATCGACTTCTTTGGTTTCGGCGCGGCCGACCTGGTACCCGGCGTCGTGCCCGGCCCGGACGGGGGATGGCAGCTGCAGCCGGCGACACCGGCGGTACCAGCGGACGTGTCCGCCGGGCCAGCGGCCTGGCCGCACGTGCAGTCGGCGATGCTTTCGCCCACCTGGCTGGCGATCTTCCTGTTATTGCTGCTGGGCATCGGCTTCGTACGTCTCTACCAGCGCAGCCCGCGTCGGGCCTATGCGCTGGTCGCGGTGATCGTGATCGTGGCGCTGACGGCGGGACCGATTTTGCAGGTCCTGGACGTCGTGCGCTTTGGGGAGCGCACGGCCAACGCCGCCTCGGCCGAACCGGTGGCCAATGCCCTGGGGTTGAAGCTCGCCGCCTCCGATGCCGAAAGCGAAAAACCAGCCGTCAGCGTCGCGGCCGAGAAGGCAATGACTGAGCTGATGCGGGGCCAGACCCGCGCGCTGCCTGGCGGCCTGCTCGCGGCCGCGCCGCAGACAGACCCCACCGTCGATCCGCTCTTCGTGGCGTGCGGCGTGGGCTCGTCGACGGTCGACAGCGACGACGACGACCTGACCGACTTCGTGGAGAACTGCTACGGCACCAACTATCTGCTGGCCGACTCCGACTACGACCTCATCCCCGACGGCGTGGAGCTGGCCGGCTTCCAACACGCCAGCCGGACGTGGTACGGCAATCCGTTGACCGGCGACAGCAACGGCGATGGCCTGCCCGACTCGAACGAATGGCCGGCGCCGCACGGGACTGCGCCCTCGGTGGACGTGGACGGCGACGGCATTCCCAACATCTGGGATGGCGACAGCGACGGCGACGGCGTGCCCGACGGTGACGACATCTCCCCGTTCGTGGTGACGACCGCCAAGCCGGCCATGACGCTGAACATCGCCGACGACGGCTCCGATGTGTTCCGTACCATCGAGCTGCAGATCCAGCCGGAGAACCCGGCCCACCTGCGCTACACCCTGACCCAACTGGACTGGCCCTACGACGAGCAGGGCCAGATGCGCGACCTGAACAACTCCACCGATGACATTCGCCTGGTACCCTTCCTGGAGATCGAAACCAGCGTCGCCCCAACCCAGGACCTGCTGGACCGCTACGGTGCCTTCTACTTCGAGAAAACGGTCGACGTCAATAATACCTTTCAGCCGGGCTGCATCCTGGGTCAGACTTGCGCAAGCGGTTCGACCACCTACACCAAGCGCACCCTGATGGCGCCGCTCTTCCCACAGGGCAGCGGCGCCATCACCAATTTCTTCGCCAAGGTCGCCTATCAGCCTGGCAGCGGCAGCATCGACTGGGCCAACGCGCGGCTGGTGTGGCTGGTGGCCGGCCAGGTGGACAGCCACTACCAGTGCGGTCAGGCGCAGCCCTGCGTCAGTACCGACGTCAAGGTGCTGCAGCAGTACTACGAGCCGTTCCGCATCAGCGGTTTCCGCATCAACAAAAGCGGCGAGCACGAGATGGTGCTCTTCGGTACCCCCAACTCGCCCACCGAGGACAAGTCGCTGCTCAACCTGATGTACGGCATGGAGGGCACCTTGCTGGAGGCTGAGCGCATGGAGGGCCAGCCGGAGGGTCGCACAGCGCTGGGCGAGATCGTCAACCGTTTCGAGCAGCCCAGCACGCCCATCGAGCTGAAGTGGGGCGTCACCGAGGAGGTGGTCACGTCGCACCAGGTCTACGCCCACGCCGACCAGCTCTACGCCGGCGGCGTCGACCAGGCGCGCAGCTTCCTGGGCAGCCATTTTTCGGGCGCATCGTGCACCGATCACACCGGCAGCCAGTTCTCCTGCGCGTCGGTGCTGTTTGCGCTGGAAACCCACCAGGGCAGCCTGGAGTTGGGGCGCATCAACCAGATCAACGGCACGCCGCCCGTCAGCAGCAATGCAGTTTTTACGATTCCCGACGAAAACGGGTCTGACGGCCGCGTCATGCTGCGGCAGGAGCTGCTGGAGGCAAACAACGTGCGCGTCAACCTGGGCGACGTGCCGCTGGCGCGCGAGCGCAGCCTGCGCTTGCAGATGTACGACCGCGCGGGCGGTGCCTGGGAGGCAGCGACGCCCGCCCGCATGATGGAGCTGGTGGAGTTCCGCTATGGCTCGCAGTGGGACGACATGCTGGCCCAGATGCTGCAGCTCTATCCCAACCTGGACGAGACCGACATGCGGCTGGGCGCCTACATATCCTATTTGGTGGCCAACGCCGGCATGGCGCGCACCATCGACATCAATGGCGCCAACCTGGTGTCAGAGCTTTCCAACGATCTGGTCTTCTACTCGACGCAGCTGGCCCTCGCGACGGCCTTCAACTACACGCCCAGCTTCGCACTGAGCGCCAGCGGCATTGCGTCCGGCCTGTTTGCCTACAAAGCCCACGCGCCCCATACGATCGAACTGCGGGGCGCGGACGGCGGTCTCGACGCGCAAGGTGTACCGGCCGGCACGTTTCCCGAAACGCTGACGAGCGTCGGCGCGGACTCGCTGATCGCCCGGCTGCAAGCCATCAAATCGTGGGAAGGCGGCCGCGCCGCCAACAACGTCAAGGCCGGCATCAGCACGGCGTTGCTGGTGACCCAGATGGGATTGGTGGGCATCGGTATGGCCATGCAGGTAGCCAATGCCGTGTGTACCGGTTTGCAGGACAAGTGCGACGCCAAAGCGCTGGAGATCGCCAACATCGTGGTGGGCGCCGTCTCGCAGGTCGGGCTGCTGATCCAGGTCGGCCAGGCGGTGGTGACGGCCATCAAGATCTCCAACGAGGTAGCCAATGTGGCCAAGATCACAGCCACCGGCACCGCCGTGGCGTTCGCCGTGGCCTTCATCTTCTTCGCCATCCAGGTGATCCTGATCTGGGTGACGTACGCGTTGATCGTCAACAACACTGACAGCAACCTGGCCAAGGCGCAAGCCTACGGTCAGGCCGTGGCCGCGACCTACACGGCGGGCATCTTCTTCTTGATCAGCGTCTTCGTCAGCATTCTGGCGCTGTTCCTGAGCCTGCTGGGGCCAATCGGCATCATCATCGGCGTCGCCATCGGCATCCTGATTGGCCTGTTCTTCCTGATCGACTTCATCATCGGGGCGACCGGCCACGACAGCCTGACCGCCAAGTTCGCCGCCGAGATCGCCAAAGCGTTTACAGACATCGAGATACTGCAGGAGCCTAAGGACGCCTATTTCGAAGGGACGCGCCTTTCACTCAGCAGCTTCGGCGACCTGATGCGCGCCGACGGCTTTGTGGCCGGCAGCCGGCTGACGTTCAGCGACCGCTACCACGGCCTGTTCGAGGGGGGCGAGTATTCGGCGGGCGAGTACGACGACTGGGAGGGATCGGTTGCGCCGGCGACCTGGGCAACCTTCACCCCAATCGGAACGGCCAACGTCATCTCCATCGGCAAAAACGAAGCGCCGGCGTGTGGCCCGAAGACGACCTATCTTGGCAGCCCAGGCAGCATCACGATCTCGTCCAGCGACAGCAGCGAATGGGCCTGTGAAAACGCCGCGGGCGTCGAGTTTCGCTTCGACCAGCCGGTCCTCAACGCCGCCGTCAAGTACAAGGTCGAGATCGTCTTCGAGTTCTGGTTCGAGAAATGCGAAAAGAACGCGGCGCCCCTGCCTGGCCTGCGGCCCGAACGCTTCGAAAACGAGACCTGCGACGTGGACGTCGAGCGGCGCGTGCTGCCGCAGGACGGCGAGGACCTGCACGAGGAGGACTGGCAGGTCACGGCCTACTACGACATCTTCCCTGCCACGCTGGATGAGCTGTGGACCTGGAACCAGGTCTGGAACCCCGACCGCGACGGCGACGGCCTGAAGGCCTTCACCTACCCCAACACCACGACCGTCTACGAACCGCCGTACAACACCGACCCCAACAACTGGGACAGCGACGGCGATGGCCTGCCCGATGGCTACGAGGCAAACAACTCGGCTCGTTTCGGCCTCAACCCGCTGGTCGCCGACGCCGATGGTGACGGGCTGTCCGACAGCCTGGAGCATCGCCTGGGCACGCGGCCCAACAACGACGACAGCGACGGCGATGGCGTGCCCGACGGCGAGGAGGTGTTCCACTACAACGCCCAGTGGCAGGGCGGCTGGATGGTGAACATTCCCGGTGACGCGCCGCTGATGTCCTTCCCCGACCCGCTGGTGGCCGACGCCGACGGCGACGCCCAGTCCGACGCCATGGAGAAGCAGAACCACATCAGCCCCTACGCCATCAACGATGCGCCGGCGGTGCTGGCGGAGGTCGAGCCGTTGGCGGTGGCGCCTGACGGCCGGCAGGGTGCGTTCGTCCAGCCGGGTGACGCAGTGGACCTGGGGTTGGGCGTGTTCAACGTCGGGTCGCAAGCGGTGACCACCACACTGGAGTTGTGCCTGCCCACGCTGCTGGTCAACGTGCAAGGCGGGCAGATGACCGGCAGCCGCAACCCGCCCACCCAGACCGGCGTCTGCACCAACGGTGGCAACCGCCGCGCCTGGACCTTTGGACCGCAGCCTGGCAACCCCGCCATCAACCATAAGCTTCAGATCGGCGACAGTGTTGCCACCACCTTCAGCACCACCGCTAACCCCGCGCTGCCGGCCTCGGCCATTGGCGACATCACCTACAGCCTGCCCTATCGCGACAGGCTGCTGGCCGGCCGCACGCGCGTCTACGTGGACAACGACGACCCCGAGGCGGCTTTCAGTGCACCGCCGGACGGCAGCTTCCTGCGCGGGACCAGCTACGTGGTGGGTGGCGGCGCCAAGGACCCAACGAGCTGGGTGACGCGCGTCATGCTGGACCTGGGAACGGGCAGCTGGCAGCAGCTCGACGACACCGGGCCGTGGGCCTACACGTGGACCTTGCCGCCCGATGGCGTCTACACCCTGCAAGCCCAGGCCTTCGACTACTTCGACCGCGACAGCGCGATCGCGCAGAGCACGGTCACGGTGGACAACACGCCGCCCAGCGCAGGCCACAGCCTGCCCAACGGCACAATCCTGACTTCCACCGGCGGCGTGGTGGCCCTGAGCGGCCCGGCCAGCGACAACCTGTCGGGCCTGGAGCGGGTGCAGCTCAGCGTCGACGACAAGCCCTGGCAGGAGGTTGACTTCAGCGGCCAGGGCGGCGGGCCCCTCAACAGCACCTGGCAGTACGACTCGCCCATCGGCGTCAACGCCCAGGGCAGCCACACCATCCTGGTGCGCGCCTACGACCGGGCCGGCAACGCCAGTGACGCAACCGCCATCGAGGTGATCATCGACACCCTGCCGCCCACCGATGATCTGACCCGCCGGCTGAGCGCGGACACCTTCACGCTCGTGCCGGCCAGCCCCAACGTCAGCTTTGCCGGCCGGGCCAACGACGCCGGCCGTGCGCCGCTGCCGCCGCGGCCCTCGCCGCTGGCCGGCGAGATGGATGCGATCAGCAACGCCACCGTCTGGCTGGAGCCGTACTCGATCTTCGAGGGCGATGGCGGCCAGACCTTCACCTGGCTGGGCGACGTGGACGGTGACGGCCTGGGCGACCTGGCGGTGGGCTTCCCGGCCGCAGCCGGCGGCCGCGGCGCGATCTACGTGGTCTACGGCAAAGCCGGCGACTGGAAGGTGCCTTCTGACGTGGAGGCGCTGATCGACTCCGGCGCAGTCTTCTACGGCGTCGAGGACGCCGGCATCGGCCAACACGTGATGGCCGCGGGCGACGTGGACCGCGACGGCCTGTCCGACTTCCTCATCGGCGACGCGGCCAACAACCGCGCCTATCTGATCCTGGGCCGCACGGCACACTTCGGCCGGCAGGACCTGGGCGATCTGCCTACGGTGGCGCAGGCCATGTTCGTCGTTCCGCCTGGCGTAGGCCTGGGCGGCGTGTCTGTGTCCGCCGGTGACGTCAACGGCGACGGCTACGCCGACGTCCTGCTGGGGAGCGACAACGAGGCGCTGCTGCTGCTGGGAACCAGCGACTGGCACGCCCAAATGGTGGACGCCGACTCGGCTGCGGCGGCACGCATCGTGCTGCCATCCGGCGGCTTTGCTGTGGGTGTGGGTGACGTCGACGACAACCAGCGCGACGAGATCGTGGTGACCGCGCCGGGCGGCGGCGTCTACCTGCTGGCCATCCCGACCGGTCTGTCGGCGGGCGACAACCTGGTGATCAACCCGACGTCGACGAACCTGGCCTTCCTGCCCGGCGGGTGGACCGATGCGGTTGCGCTGGGCGACGTCAACGGCGACGGCATCGACGACTTCGTCTACGGCGGTGGCGGGGCGACCCCGCGGCTGGTCTACGGGCGCACCGGCGGCGCGTGGGGCGTCAGCGTGCACTTCGACGGGCTGTCGCCCGCGGCGACGGGCTTCGTCGCCGCGCCGGGCGACGTCAACGGCGATGGGCGCAGCGACCTGCTGCTGGGCGCAGCCGGCGACCGGGCCTACCTGGTCCTGGGCAGCAGCGGGCTGAACAGCGGCGGCCCAGTGCAGGCGACCCTGATGGGTGTGGCCGGCGCAGCCTCGACCCCCTTTGCGTCGGGCGCCGACGTCAACTGTGATTTTTCGTCCGAGCTGCTGCTGCAGCCGGCCGAGAGCGGCTTCCTGGCCGGGCTGCAAGACTACGGCGAGCCGGCCACGGTGGACATGACATCGCTGCCGGTGGCCCACCCCGCCAATGCGCAGCCGGTGCGCTCCGACAACTTGCCGGAAAACATCGCCGCGGTGACCTACGTGGACGACGACGGGCAGTGCGGCGGCCAGACACCCTGCGCGACCACCATCCAGGCGGCTGTCACCGCGGCTGGCGCGGGCGACACCATCACCGTCTATCCCGGCCTCTACCACGAGAACGTCACCGTCGGCGCAAGCAAGACCGGGCTGACCATCGAAGGCGTCAATCCGGACGCAGTCTTCGTGGATGGCAACGGCGGCGGCGCGGTCTTCAGCCTCACCGGTGTCACCGGCGTCACCCTGCGCAGGCTGACCGTGCGCAATGCGAACAACGGCGTGCAGCTGACCAGCGCGGGTGTCGGCGGGTTCGATGCCCCGGCCAACGTGATCACCCTCGAACGGGTCGTGGTGCACAGTGTCACCCGCGCCGTATCCATGGACCGCACCAGCACTCTGCGCGCCACGCGCAGCACCTTCGTCAACCCAGGTGGCAGCAACCCGCTGATCCAGGTCACCGGCTCAGCCGACCCGGCCATCGCCGCGACCTGGCTGAGCCGCGCGGCCGTGCCGGCCGCGGTCAACGCGGGTCACCGGCTGCTCGCCGCGCCCGTCGTGGACACCAACAGCGGCATCCTGGCCTGGCTGCCCTTCGACGAGGGCAGCGGCAGCGCCACGGCCAACGCGGCCTGGGATGGCACGATCAGCGGCGCCACCTGGACCAGCAACTCTGCGCCGACGACCTATGACAACGACGCAGCCCTGGTCTTCGATGGGGTGGACGACAGCGCGCGCAGCCGCGGCACCGGTCCGAACCTGA
The DNA here is from genome assembly GCA_964443225.1 of uncultured Anaerolineae bacterium. Taxonomy (GTDB): domain Bacteria; phylum Chloroflexota; class Anaerolineae; order SSC4; family Amarolineaceae; genus SSC4. Next base: position 51,734 of record CAYUCC010000004.1, on the reverse strand, counting down.
ACGGTGCCTCGTTCAGCGTGGCCTTCTGGGCGCGCCGCGACAGCGCCGGCACGGCGGACATGGCCGTGGCCCAGGGAACCGGCAGCAACAACAACGGGCTGCACATCGGCTTCCGCAACAGCAATGTCTTCACCTGCGCCTTCTTTGGCAACGACCTCGATACCGTCGCCACCTACACCGACGACGACTGGCACCATTGGGCCTGCACCTACCACGCGGGCAGCAACCAGCGCAGCATCTATCGCGATGGCGTGCAGGTGGCCCAGGCCACAGCCTCCACCGACTACGTCGGCAGCGGCCCCATCCTGATAGGTTATCGCTTCGGTGACACCGGCTACTTCCACGGTGCGCTGGACGACGTGCGCATTTACGACCGCGTGCTCGCGCCGGCCGAGCTGGCCAGCGGCGCCTATGCCAGCCTGCCCGGCAGCGACCCCAACCTGCAGGTCTACTGGGCCATGAATGAAGGGCTCGGGACCACCGTCCACAACTTCCCAGATGCCAACGCCAACCTGGTCAACATGGACCCGGCCACGGCCTGGACCAGCGCCAGCGCGCCCATCGACCTGTCCAACCCGTATGCGTTGCAGTTCGACGGCGTCAACGACACCGTGCAGGTGACGCAGACCGTGCCGCTGCTCTTCAACTCCTTCACCGTGGCCTTTTGGGCGCGGCGTACCAGCGTTGGCAGCGACGGCATCGTTGTTTCGCAAGGCAGCGCCAACAGCGACATGGGCTTGCACGTCGGCTTCCGCAACACCAACGCCTTCACCTGCGCCTTCTGGGGCAACGATCTCAACACAGTCGCCACCTACACCGACACCAACTGGCATCATTGGGCCTGCACCTATAATGCAGCGACCAACCAGCGCACCATCTACCGCGACGGCGTTCAGGTAGCCCAGGCCGCGGCCACCAATGACTACGTTGGCTTGGGACCGCTGTATGTCGGCAGCCGCTTCGGCAGCGCCGCCTTCTTCGGCGGCGCGGTGGACGACGTGCACGTCTACAACAGCACACTCAGCCCGGTGGCCGTGCAGACCCTGGCCAACGCTTTCTTCGCCTACCAGACCGGCGACAACGACTCGACAACCAGCGGCCCCGACGACGCGGCGCTCTACCGTTACCAGTCAGGTCCTAACAGCTGGCAGACCATGGCTGCGCCGCCCACCGTGCTGGCCAACGAACGGCCGGCCGTGGGCGCCGCGACCGACGGTTACGCCTACTACCTGCGCAGCAACAACATGGGCAGCGCCAACAGCTTCATCGAAGCCCTGGTGGTGGATGGCCCGGACGTATTCATCGGCGGCGCATTCACGCAGCTCACGAATCCGGACGGCACGACAACCAACGCCAACGGCATCGCACGCTGGGACGGCCGGCGCTGGCTGGCCCTGGGCGGCGGCGTCAGCGGCAGCCTGGCCCGCGTGCTGGCCCTGGCTGTGAACGGCAACAACCTCTACGTCGGCGGCGCGTTTACGAGCGTTGTCCAAACCGGCGGCGCGTCGCTCACGGCCAACTACATTGCGACCTGGCGGCGCGATACGCGCACCTGGGCTGCCATGGGCAGCGGCTTCAACAACTACGTCGAGTCCCTGGCCGTGTCGGGCAGCAACGTCTATGCCGGCGGCAGCTTCACCGATCCAACCTACTTCTCGGTCAACAACAACATCCAGCAGCCCGACTGCCGGCCCAGCGAGTACGAAGTCGCGATCTTCGAGCACGACCAGTACAACAGCGACCCGGGGGATCCGGGCGACTGGGACGGATGGTGCGTGAAGCTCGGCGTCAGCGACTATCCGACGCCGCAGAGCTGGGGCAACCACAACGATGAAGCCACCTCCATCCTGGTGGGCGCCTTCGTGCGGGCAATCCTCTACGAGGACGCGGACTTCGGCGGCACCAGTCACACCTACAACTCCCACGAAAGCAACCTGGCTAACCAGGGCTTCAACGACGAAGCCAGCTCAGTCCGGGTGCAGTACAAGCAGTCGACTCACCTCCATCACGTGGCGCGTTGGGATGGCAGCGCCTGGCAGGCGCTGAGCCACGGCGTCGGCGGGCGGACAGCCCTCGAGGTCGGCGCGCTGGCTGTGACACCCAGCGGCAACCTGTTCGCCGGCGGTGTCTTCAACCATGTCACCGGCAGCGGGTTCTCGAACCGCTCTGTCATGAATATCGCCTATTGGAACGGCAGCAGCTGGGGCCAGGCGGGCCTTGGCCTCAACAGCCGGGTGCGGGCACTGGCAGTGGGCAACAACGTGCTGTACGCCGGCGGCCAGTTTTCGACGGCCACGTATTACACACTCGCATTCCCCTACACTCAGGAGGTCCCAACCAGCCAGGTGGCCCAACTCAACAGCCTCACCCCTGACCCTTACACCACGTGGTCGGCGCTGGGCAGCGGCGTCAACAGTTGGGTCGAGGACATGCTGGTCGACCCCAGCGGTGGCTCACCTAATCCGCTCTACGTGGCCGGCTGGTTCAGCCAGGCGGGCGGCGGCACAGCCAAGGGCATTGCCGTGTGGAATGGCAGCGCCTGGAGTGAGTACGGCAGCGGCATCCAGAACCCGGCGCTGGGCAGCAACGGCGTGCAGGCGTTGGCGTTGGACGCCAACGGCGTGACCGCGGGGGGCCAGTTCACCCAGGCCGGACCCTTTGCCATCAATGCCGGCAACATCACCCGTTGGGCCAACCACTATCGCTACCACACTCCGACCAACACCTGGAGTTCGTGGACGTCGCCCGACACGTCGATCGAATGGTCGCTGACCAGCCCGCTGGCCGCGGGCGACAACAATGGGTTCCTCTACGCGCTGGCGGGTGTGGGGAGCTTCCAGTTCTATCGCTACGATACCGCCGGCAACACCTGGCTGGCGCGCGGCAGCCTGCCGGCCGGCGCCGTTCTCGGCAACAACAACGCCGTGGTCTGGGCACAGGGTGCGCTCTACCTGCTGACCGGCAGCGGTTCGGCCTTTTACCGCTACGATCCCGGCACCAACTCGTGGACGGCTCTGGCCAACGCGCCGGGCACACCCGGGCCGGGTGTGGGTTTGGCGGTTGGCGAAACGGGCGCACTCTACGCGCAGGGCGGCGGCACGGCCTTCTGGCGCTACGACATCTCTGCCAATACCTGGCAGACGCTGGCCGCGCCCTCGGTGGGCGGCAGCGCCGGCGCCGGTGGCAGCCTGCTCGGCCGCAGCGCCCGGCTCTACGCCACCGTCGGCGGCAACTCGACCAACTTCCGCAACTACGGCATCCTGGGTCTCAGCGCGACCAAACTGACGCTGGACAACGTGGCACTGGTCGTGCCGGCCACGGCTGCGACCGCCACGTGGACCAATCTGACCTCGCCGACGGCCAACAACGACTTTTTGATGGCGATCAGCGGCAGCAGCTGGGTGGCCGGCGCGGGCACGGCCTGGTCGCCGGCGGCGCCGCAGACCCTTACCGTGGCGCAGGCGAACTTCGTGGATGTCCCGTCCAACCTGTACCGGGTAGGGGAGGGAACGGCCCTGGGCGCCGGCTACCACCAGTACCATGCACCGGTCACGGTGTCGGCCAGTGCCAGCCCGTGCGACGACTGCTACACCAGCATCCAGGCGGCCATCGACAGCGGCGCGGGCCAGGTGCTGCTGGAACCGGGCATCTACCGCGAGCCGGCCTATCTGGTCAGCGGGGTGCAGCTGCTGGGCTCTGGCGCCGAGGCGACTGTCCTTCAGCCACCGGTGGCGGTGCGTTTGGGCGAGGCGGCCGTCGACGCACTGGTCAGCGGCGAGGGGATCAGCTCGGCGCTGATCGGCCGGCTGACCCTGGACGGCGGCGGCACGACCAACGGCATCCGCTTGGAAGACGGGGCGGCCAACGTGACCGTGGCGCGCAACATCGTGCGTAACGCCGGTACGGCCCTGTCCTTCGACGGCACCGGCACCAATGTGGAAGTCGTCAACAACACGCTGGTGGACAACGACAACGGATTCGCAGCCACGAACTGCGCCGACGTAGACGTGCGCAATACGATCTTCGCCGCGCAGGGTACGGCGCTGAACTACCAGACCTGCGCGGCCACCGAGCTGCACCAGTACAACGACTACTTCGCCAACGGCCAGGACTACGTCATCGACGGGGCGCCGGTCAACCAGCCGGGCGCGGGCGAGATCGCGGCCGACCCGTTGTTCACCAACCCGCTGGCCCAGAACTACCGGCCGCTGCCGGAGTCGCCGGTGATCGACGTCGGCAACCCCAGTGATCCAACACCGATCGGCGCGGGTGACCGGGTGGACATGGGCTACGTCGAGGTAGGGGCGCCCAGCTTCAACGTCAGCCAGAGCTACTGCCCGACGTGCTTCAACGACGGCCTGGCCTGGGGCGTGGACGCCTTCGATACCATCCAGGACGCACTGGACGCGCTGGCGGCCCACGTGGCGGCGTTGGGCGCACCGCCGGACGGCCAATACACCGTGGGCGTGGCCGACGGCACCTATCAGGAAGCGCTGGTCATGCCCAGCTACGCCAACCTGGTCTGCCAGAGCCATCAGGTTAACATCCAAACCCTGGGCAGCATTCCGACGATCTCCGTCACCGACGCGGTCAACGTCGCCATCCGCGGCTGCTTCATCGCCGGGTCCGGCGGAAGCAACGAGGTGATCCGCATCGCCGGTTCGTCGCCGGATGTGCAGATCGAGCGCAACGTCATGTGGACTTCGGGCTACGCCATCGATATCAACGGCAGCAGCAGCGCCAACATCCAGTTCAATACGATCACGGCCTTTGCCGCCGTAAGCACCTCTGGCAACAGTTGGGCAGTGGTCGAGAACAACATCATCCTAACGCCCGAACCCGACCTGGAGTCAGCGCAAGGTATGAGCTTCCTGCTCGCGGCGTCCGGCGACAGCAAGATGAGCACCGACTACAACCTGCTGTACATCGATCCTCTCTACGCCAGCGGCGTATTCTATTACGACGGCAACATCAACATCGGACCCAACGACGCGACCGATGTGAACCCGCTGTTGGACCCCTTTACCCCGGCGCCGCTGCCGAACTCGCCGGCGGTGGACACGGCCAATCCGGCAGCTGAGGTGCTGCCCGGCGGCGGCCGCCTGCCCGACCGCGGCGCCGTTGAGCTGCGGTCGACGCCGCTGGCGCTGCTCTTCGGCCGGCTGGCCCCATCCTGCACCGAGGGTAACTCCGGCGTAGCCAGCGTGGAGGTGGGCATCGCACAGTACAGCGACTACACGACGCCGCTGACGGCCACGCTGCCCTCCACCTGGGTCAATGCGCCGCTGGCCACGCCCGGCCAGCGCGCCTCCTACTGGACGACTGACGTGCCGCCGGCTGGCGACGGCTACTACCGGGTCTACACCCGCGCGGCCGATGTGGCCGGCAACGCCGAGACAGACGCCGACGACTGGTTCAGCGGCGTGATCAAAGTCGACGGTGGTGCACCGGCGGTGTCCTGGGTCAGTGCCGCCAGCACCAGCGAAGCCGCGCTGTTCCTCAGCGCCTCGACAACGGACGAAGACGCGGCCAGCGGCGGCTTCCTGGTGGACAGCCAGTTCTACCCGGGCCAGTGGGTGGCCAGTACCGACCCGGTGCGCACCTTCTACGCCTGGGTGCCGGTGCTCGACGGCAGCTACCAGGTCACCGCGCAGGTGACCGACCGGGCCGGCAACACCGGCAGCAGCAGCACGCAGACGGTCGACGTCACCACACCGGCGCACGTCGGCACGATCACCTCCTTGCTCGACAGCGATGCGACCAACAACCTCAACCTGGTGCTCAAAGGCAAAGCCCGTTACACCGGCACCAATGGCACCGGCCAGGTCTTCGTCAGCGTCAACGCCGGGCCGCCGATTGCGGCCAACGTGACCGATCCGGCTGCCATCCTGACGGCGTGGGACGTACCGGTGACCCTGCCGGGCAGCGGGCCGCAGACCTTGCAGGTGACGGCCGGCCGCACAGCCCTGGGCGTCACCGAAGCGCCGGTCAACACCATCAGCATCCTGGTGGACCAGACGGCCCCCAGCCTGACGATTGTCCAGCCCGCGGCCGGCGCAGTGGTGACGCAGACAGTCACGCTGGCCGGGACCGTCGCCGATGCTGACAGCGGCGTGGCGACGGTCGAGTTCAGCGTGGACGGCGGGGCAACCTGGCAAACGACTGCCGTCAGCGGCAGCAACTGGAACGCGACCTGGATCAGCCCGGTCGAGCAGCCCTACGTTTCGTACCCCTTGACAGTGCGGGCGGTCGACAAGGCCGGCAACGTCACCAGCAGCAGCCGCAGCTTCACCGTCGACCTGGACGCACCTACCGGCTTCTACCCGTTCACCTTCAACCACCCGCTGGACGGCCACCTGGACACGTTTAGTACCTTGCAGGTGGACTGGCTGCCGGTGTTCGACAGCAGTGATCTGGTGACGGTGACCGTGGCGATCGACCAGAACAGCACCACCACACCAAGCACGGTGGTTGCGGGAACGAGTTACAGCCGGCCGCTGGATACACCGGGCGACTGGTACGTCCACCTCACGGCCCGCGATGCGGCCGGCAACAGCCTGGCCAGCCATCACGGCCCCTGGCACGTCGGCACTTTCGCCGACACCGGCGTGACCTGCAACGCACGCACGCAGACCATCGTGCTGGACGGCCTGATCGATGTGGCCAACCAGGAGTGGCAGGCGGCCGAGCTGCTGGACACCGACTACCGGCCGGACAATCCGCAGTCGCTGTACGCCTCCTGGGACGGCAGCGGGTTCTACCTGGGCTGGCAGGGTGCCTGGTGGGACCTGGACGGCACGCTGTGGGCCTACCTGAGCACGGCCGGGGGTGGCAGCACGACACCGGTGGCTGGCGGTCCGCAGACCTTGCCCTTCGCGGCGAAATATGCCATCGAGATCGACGGTGCGTCGACCGGTACGCTGTGGACCTACAGCGGTGGCTGGCAGGCGGGTTCGCTGCAGTTCGCACAGGGCGACAGCGGCGGTGTGGAAGTACGCCTGCCCTGGGACATCAACAGTGTCGGCCAGGTGCAGCTGCTGGCCTACGCCCTGGAGGATGACACCATCTGGAGCGCCTTCCCCACCACCAATCATCTGAGTGGGCAGGGTTGGGGCGGCAGTTACCAGTGGAACGGCCTGTGCAGCACCTTCGATCCGGGCAGCGGCCAGCCGCGCGCCGACCAGGCCACGCTGTCCATCAGCAGCCCGCAGAGCCAGGCCGCCTGGTACGGCAGCGGCGACACGCTGAGTTATGCGGTTTCGGTGGGCAATACACGGGTGACGACCATGACCAACGCGCTGGTCACGCTGGAGGCCACCGCCGGCCTCGGATATCAGGCACTGCAAGGGGCCACGTGCAGCAACTGCCCGCCCAACGGCAACACCTGGCAGGTGCTGCTGGACGAGATACCCGGTCTGACCACGCGCGTCTTCACGGTCACTGGCGAGTTAGCGGCCAACCTGGGCACGATCAGCGTCGTGACCAGCACGGCCACGCTGCCGGCCGCGATCGACCCGGCGGTCAGTTTCGCACACCAGGTGGATGGTCTCGCGCCGGTCGTGGCGGTCGGTGACGATACCCCACCGTTCCTCAAGTCGGGTCTGCACACCCTCAGCGGCCAGGCCGACGACAGCCCCGGCTCAGGGGTGGCGCTGGTGGAGTATCGCGTGGGTGCCGGCAGCTGGCAGCCGGCGGTGGGTACCTCGGTCTGGCAGGCGGAGGTCAACGTCGCCGGCAGCGGCACGCTCAACGTCGACTTCCGGGCGACCGATGAGGCCGGCAACCAGAGCCAGATCGAAAGCGTGTCGTTCGAGATCGACGACAGCGCGCCGCTGATCAGCGCCGAGGTGCCGGTCGTCATCACGAACACCGCCCAGACCATTCCCGGCGTCACGAGCGATCCTGTACCAGGCGGCAGCCAGGTCGCGCTGGTAGAGATGCAGACCGGTGCGGCGGACCAGCAGTGGCAGCCGCTGCCGGCACCCGGCGATCCAGACCAGGCCGGCGAGCAGAGCTGGTCGGCGCTCTGGTTCCTGGAGGTGCTGGACAATCAATCGCGACAGGTGCGTTTCCGCGCTACCGACCTGGCCGGCAACGTGACGACCACGGGCTGGCAGGCGGCGTTGGTGGACAACGTGCTGCCGACCATCGCAGCGACGCAGCTCCTGACGCAGGTTCTCGTCAGCGACTACGTCGTCGGTGGGCCTAACCCCGCGCCAGTGTTGGAGGGCACGGCCGAGGATGGCAGCGGCATCAACCATATGGCGGCGGTCGTCTACGTGCCCGATGGCCAGGTCTACACCGAGACCGTGACCCTCAACAGCGGCGACTGGTCGTACTGGCCCAGCTTCCCCAACGCCAACGTCCCGCTGGGCCGTTACTTCATCCGTATCGGTGCGGTGGACAGTCATGGGAACGCCGGCCTGACCCAGGCCTTCGAGCTGTTGGTGACGGCGCCGGCGGTGGCGGCGCTGAATGCGCAGCTGGCCTTCCAGGCCGTCAGCACGATCCCGGCCAACATCACGGTCACGATGGTGCTGTCGCCGGCCGTGGGTGCGCTGCAGGTCTACACGCCCACCGTCAGTGCCAGCGGGCAGGTGACCCTCAGCACCGTGCCGTTGGGTACGTACGACGTGTGGGTCAAGCACCTCAATCACCTGGCGCGGCGCGTGGCCGACGTGGTGGTTCCGCCCGGCGGACTCAACGGGCTGGACCTGGGCACACAGCTGGGGGGTGATGCCAGCGACGACAACGCCGTGACCGGCGCCGACTACTCACTGCTGGCCGCGACCTACGGGCTGAGCCAGGGCAATCCGGGCTACGATGGCCGCGCCGATTTCGACTTCAACCAGGTTATCACCGGCATCGACTTTACGATCCTGGCCGGCAACTACCTGCAGGGCGGCGCAGCGCAGCCGCCGGCCGAGAATGGCAGCGAGTCCGCCCGGCCGGCGAATACGGTGCACCTGCGGGTCGTTCCGCTGGCGCAGGGCGTGGGCCTGGGCCAGGAGTTCCTGGTGAACCTGGTGGCCGAAGCGGCTGCGCAGCCGGTCGATACGGTGGACGCGTTCGTGAGCTTCGATCCAGCGCGGCTGGAGGTGTTGGAGATCCTGCCGGGTGTGGCGCTGCCAACGGTACTGGCCAGCAGCTTCGACAACACGGCCGGGCGGGTCACTTATGCGGCCGGCAAGCAGCTGGGTGGGGTTGATGCCGAGGGCACCTTCATACTCGCAACGTTGCGCTTCCAGGTGCGCGGCACCGCGTCGCTGGGAACGACCAGCCTGGCGTTCATCTTACAGCCACCGCTGCAGGACAGCAACGTGTTCTACCGCGGCGAGTCGATCCGCGGCGGGACGACCGGTGGCAGCGTAACGATCGAACCGAGCACGCCGTGTTACGACTTCGACGATGACGAGAAAGTGACGATCGTCGACATCATGCTGGTGGCGGCGCGCTTCGCCGATCCCCAGGTCTACCTGGCAGCGTACGACCTCAACCACGACGGCGTGATCGACGTGTTCGACGTGTCGATGGTGGCGGTGGGATGGGGAATGCAGTGTGGGGGGTAGGGAGTACCAGGATGGAATTATTCAGGGATGGGCAGGGGTGATGGGGCATATCGCCAATTAACCCCAAATGGATCAGGTATCTGGGGAGAGGATGAGGGTGCACCGATCACTGCATCCGGCAGCCTGAGCCGATCACCAACATGGCCGCGGTCAGGACCAGGGTGCCAGAGAAGCCGCAGTTAGCCCAACACCCCACGCTGTGCGGCCACGGCGATCGCGGCCGCGCGCGAGTCGACGCCGAACTTGTTGTAGATGCTGGCGAGGTGGGCTTTGACCGTGCGCTCGCTGATGGCCAGGTCGCGGGCAATCTCCTTGGTGCGCTGGCCCTGGGCGGCCGCGCGCAGCACCTCCAGCTCGCGCGCGGTCAGGTCCAGCGGGCCGGCCGGCGCGATGGCCGGGGCAGGCGGTGCGGTGTGGGCCAGGATGCGCTGCATGACGGCAGGGGACAACAGGGTCTGCCCGTGCGCCGCGGCGCGAATGGCCTCCAACAGTGCGACCCGGCTGGTGTCCTTGAGCAGAAAGCCGCGCGCGCCGGCCTGCAAACCCTGCATCATCAGTTCGTCCTCGTCGAAGGTGGTCAGGATGATTACGGCGATCTCCGGCTGGGCAGCGGCCAGCCGGCGGGTGGCCGTCAGCCCATCCATGCCCGGCATGCGCAAATCCATCAGCACCACGTCGGGTTGCAGCTCGCGGCACAACTGCAGCGCGGCTGCGCCGTCAGATGCCTCACCGGCCAGTTCGATCCCCTCGGCTGTCTCCAGGATCAGGCTCAAGCCCTCGCGCACAATCAGGTGGTCATCCGCCACCAGCACACGGATGGGATTCTCAGTGGCTAAATCCATCGCCGCTCACCGTAGGGAGTAGTTGTGGCAGGTACAGGCGCACGGTGGTGCCCTGCCCTGGCGCGCTGATGACTTCCAGGGTGCCGCCGGCCAGGCGCGCCCGCTCGCGGATGCCAACCAGGCCATAGTGGCCGGCCTGTGATTCAGTCGCGCCGGACGCAAAACCCGCGCCGTCGTCCCGCACAATGATTTCGACACCGCCGGTCCCCTGCACGGCGCTGACCCAAACCTGGCCGGCCCGCGCGTGCTGGGCAATGTTGTTGAGCGCCTCTGCCACCACCCGCGCGGCGTGCTCGTTGCTCCGTAGGGGCAACGGTGCATCCAGGGTGATCTCGACAGCACAGGGGATGCCCGTTGCGCGGCAGAAGCGCTCCGCCTCGCGGCGGATGGCCAAGCCCAGGTCATCCACTACCTCCTGGGATGCGCGCAGGTCGCCGATGGCCTGGCGAGCCTCGTGCAGGGTGGCGCGGGCACGGGCCATCGCCTGGTCGACAATCTCGCCCGCACGCACGCTGCGCCCCTGCTCGAGCTGCGAGCGGGCCGCCTCCAGCTGCAGGATCAGGCCAGCCAGCCCCTGGGCCAGGGTGTCGTGCAGTTCACGTGCCATCCGTTGGCGCTCAGCGGCCAGGGTCAGGTCCTCCACCTGGGTGGCGTACTCGGCCAGCTGCCGGTGCGTTCTCTCCAACTCCTCCAGCAGTGCCTGGGCCTGCTCACGGGCCTCCAGCTGGCGCGTGTAAAGCACCACATAGATGACGACGAAAAGGGTCATAGGCAGGACCGCCACCAGCCACCCGGAGAGCGAGATGACGTCGCCGGCCGGTAAACCGACAATCGCCAGCAGAGCCAGCAGGATCAGCACGGCAATCGCGGCCAGCACCCGCTGGCGCAGCAGACCCACGGACAGGCCGATCAGCGCCGCGAACAGGCCAAAGCTGGTCGCCAGGTTGCCGGCCAGCAGCGCGATGGCGGTGGCCAGCACGGTTTGAACGACCAGGTAAGCCACGATCCACGGCAGCGACTGGGGCAGGCGCAGTATCAACCAATAGATCACCCCGTGGACCAGCATCAGGGCAGTGAACAGCACCACGGTCGGCAGGCTGCGCAGCTCGGGGTCGCCGACCAGCGACGCGCCATACAGAACCACGAGGACCACCGTCACGATGACGAGAAACGGTTTGACCTCGTGCGCACCGACTGGCCCTGCCGCCGGCGAGTTGGTTTCGATGGGCGTGGAGGTTGTGCGGTTCATGATGCTCTCATTGTACCCGCGCGGCGGCGATTTGTCATTGTCCGGTTGGACACTGTCCGGTTGGCCAGGTAGTTCTCGCCAGGTGGCCGATGACACGGATGCGTTTTTGATGTACTATCAGCGTAGTTCGTCAGCACGCTTGTCAGCAATGGAGATAATTCCCATGAACGATCCGATGATCGCCGTCGAAAACTTCCGCAAAACATACGGCAGCTTTGTCGCAGTGGATGGTATCAGCTTTGTGGTCCCGCGCGGCGAGATTTTTGGGCTGTTGGGTCCCAACGGTGCAGGCAAGACCTCGACGCTGGAATGCCTGGAGGGGCTGCGCCGGCCCGACGGCGGCCGGCTGGCCGTGGCTGGCGTCGATCCTGGCCGCGAGGCACGCAGGTTGCGCGGCAAAATCGGCGTGCAGCTCCAGACTTCTGGCCTACCCGATACGATCAGCGCGGCCGAAGCCATGAAGTTCTTCTGTGTTTACCACGGCATATCCCCGCGTAACGACCTGATCGAGCGGCTGGGCCTGGCCGAAAAACGCAGCACCGCCTACGCCGACCTGTCCACCGGGCAGAAGCGACGCCTGGGGTTGGCGCTGGCCGTGGCCCACCGGCCGGAGGTGCTCTTCCTGGACGAGCCGACCGCCGGGTTGGACGTTGCCTCGCGCGTCGAGCTGCACAGCCTGCTGCGCGAGCTGCAAAGTCAGGGCACGACCATCCTGCTCGCCACCCACGACATGGCCGAGGCCGAGGCGTTGGCCGGCCGGGTGGCAATCCTGCTGCAAGGCCGGATCGCCGCCGCCGGCACGCCGTTGGAGATCACCGCGGCCGGGTCGGGGCTGACCAAGGTCTCGGTCAATACGGAAAAACGCTGCCTGGTGCAGGCCAACGGTGTCTTTCCTGGTGTGCAGCAGCGCTTGTTGAAAGAAGATTATGTCGTCTTTTTCAGTGGCGACGTGGGGCCAACGGTGTCGGCCCTGATCGCGTACATTGACAGCCACGGCGATGCATTGATCGACCTGCGCGTCGAGCGGCCATCCCTGGAGGACCGCTTCCTGGAGATCACCACGGGATCTTAACCGAACCATTTTTTGTGAAGAAGTTGAGTTTCGCAGCAAATGACAGAAGTTATTCTGTTACGCTGCCCAACGCAGGAGACAAACAATGACCGCCCTTACCAATTACACCTGGATCGAGCTGCGCAGCAGCCTGCGCAACCGCCAACTGCTCTTTCTGACCTACGCGTTTCCGCTGGCCTTCTATGCGCTGATGGGCTTGATCATGACCCAGATCAACCCGCTGTTCACAGAGACCATGATTCCGGCCATGGTGATCTTTGCTGTGATGATCGCCACGCTGATGGGGCTGCCCGATCCACTGGTGACGGCGCGCGATGCCGGCATCTTCCGCAGCTACAAGATCCACGGCGTCCCCGCGCTTCACATCCTGACCGCACCGACGCTGACCACGTTTCTGCACCTGGCCATCGTCACGGCGATCATCCTGGCGACGGCGACGCCGCTCTTCGCCGCACCAGCGCCGCTGCACTGGGGCTGGTTCCTGGTGGTGACGGCGGCCGCGACCCTGGCCCACGCGGGGCTGGGTGTGTTGATCGGCGTGGTCTCCGCCAGCTCGCGCGCCACGCTGCTCTGGTCGCAGCTGATCTTCCTGCCTTCGATGCTGGTGGGCGGGCTGATGATGCCCTTCACCTTCCTGCCGGCCCAGGCGCAGACCCTGGCCCGCCTGCTGCCGGCCACCCACGCCATGAACGCCTACAACAGCCTGGCCTACGGCGTCGAGCCGGCCTTCAGCCCGGCCGCATCGCTGGTGATCCTGCTGCTGGGGGGGCTGCTGGCCTTCGGACTGGCCGCTCTGCTCTTCACCTGGGACCGTCAGAACCGCACGGCACGGCTGCATCCGGCTTTTGCGCTGCTGGCGCTGCTGCCGTACGTGGCCGCAGTCATACTGTTGTAAGACTCGCGGTGCGTCACGCGTCCTGGGAAAGGATCAATGCCGTATAGGGGCCAACGGCGTTGAGCAGGCCTTTGGCGGGGAGGCTGTCCTGTTCCTCGTCCAGTGCCTCCACGTCGGCGGTGAAGGTGTTGGCGAATTCGGGGTCGAAGCCGTTCCAGTCGCTGTTGAAGCGCACCTTCCAGGTTCCACCGGCGGGCAGGCCGATCCAGTAATCCTGCAGTGGATTAGCGGTGAAGTTGAGCACGACGACCACGCTGTCACCGGGGCCGCCGTTCTGCCAGCGGGTGAAGACCACCACCTTACGCTCTGGCTCGACGTGATAGACGTGGACCTGCTGGCCGCGCAGGCCGGCGGTGTTATTCTCCCAGTTGCGCCGCAGCTTGAAGAGCACCTCGTACAGCAGGTAGATACCGTTGAAGCGCTCCAGCTTATCCCAATCCAGCGGCTGCGAGTCGTCGAACCAGCCGTCTTCCAGAAACTCCTGTCCTTGGAAGATCATGGGGATGCCGGGGCTGGTGAAGACGACGGCGGCGCCCAGGGTGCTGCGTTTTTTGGCCCACCAGGAGGCCGCGTTGTCCGGCCAGATTTCGGTGGGAACGCGGCTCTTGCCGTTGGCCACCTCGTCGTGGCTCTCGGTGTAGATGACACAGTCGAAGGCGCTGGTGCCGTAGCGGTGGGCGATGGCGTTGGCAACGGCACCGACGTCACGCTGTGCATCTTCTTGGGTAATAATGGCGGCGCGCACGGGGTGGACGAACAACGCATCCCACTGGGCGTCGAAGCCCAAACCGCCGGCTGCCGTGGCGGCTGTGACGATCGCATTACCGCGCAGGTCCTCGGCGATGGTGATCTTCCACGGCTGGCGGGCCTCGATCTCGTCGTTGATCCAGCGCAGCAAATCCCAGCCTTCGGCGATGTCGTCCCCCGGTTCGTCGGTGCCTTTGGCGTTGCGGATGTAGGCGGTGGCATCGAAGCGCAGGCCATCGCAGCGATAGTCCTCCAGCCACATCAGGGCGTTATCACGGATGTACTGGCGCACTTCGGCCCGGCCGTAGTCGGGCCGCGTATCGCCCCAGGGGGTGGTGGCGCGCCAGTCCTGGTAGAAGTAGATGCCGCCCATGCCGTTTTCACTCCAGCCGTCGAACTGCCAGAGGGAGAGGTCGCTGGGGCCGAAGTGATTGTAGACCACGTCGACCAGCACGGCGATACCGTGTTGGTGGGCAGCCTTGACGAAACGCTGAAAGCCGGCCGGGCCGCCATAGTTGCTTTCGATGGCGAAGGGGTGGGCAGGGTTGTAGCCCCATGACTGGTCGCCGGCGAACTCCATGGGAGGCATCACCAGTACGGTGTTGATACCCAGGTTGGCCAGATAGTCGAGTTTTTCGATGGCGGTATCGAAGGTGCCGGGGTGGTCGGGGTCCTTGCGATTGAAGGTGCCGACGTGCATCTCATAGATGGTCATCTCGTTCCAGGGCGGCGTGTGGAAGTCGTCGTCATCCCAGGCGAAGCTGGGGTCGAAGATGACGGAATCGCCGACGGAGTTGGTCACCTCGCGTGCGTAGGGGTCGACGCGGAAGAGCTCCTGCTTCCCGTTGAGAATACGGAACTTATAACGCTGGCCGGCCTGGGCGCGCGGCACGGCCACCGACCAGTAGCCGTTGCCATCGGCCGCCAGGGGATGCCTTTCGAACTTCCAATCGTCGAAGTCGCCGGCGACGAAGACCGCGTGGGCGCGGGGTGCCCAGACGCGAAAGGAGACGCCGCCCGGGTAACACACTGCGCCCATGCCGGGATGGGGCGAGGGCTGTGGCCGGCGGAACTGCGAAAGAATCTTCTGCAGGGAGAAACGCGGCATCGGTCCCCTCACTTGTGAAGGCGCCAGGACTTCAGTGCCCAGGGGCCTGAGCAGTCAATCTGATCAAACAAGTACCTGGAGCTATTTTAACACAGGGGGATGCACTGGCATAAAATGCGGTGGGAAACCGCTGTGTATCACTGGCAGGTGCTATGTGAACCGCCAATGTACGCAAATCGGCGCAAATCTTTTGGTTTTGTGTTTTAGTACGGGGTGTGTGCCAGCGGCCATCTGGGATGATGGTGATTGGCGCAGGTTGTTAAGACCGTCAACAGCGCCTTCATCGTTACCGGCCTGCAGGATCACCTCCGCGCCGCTGGTCTCGACACGCTGGTGGTCGCCGGCCTGACTGAACTAATATTGTCAAAATACTCACTGATGACTTTGCATTGGTCCAATAACTCCGGTTTTGCCAACCAGGCGCATGTATGATATGATTCGGTCAATTGACCGATAGGTTAAATGACCGATAGGAGTTGGTATGAGCGAATGGCACGCCAGTCCCTCCCTGGAAGTATTCACCGATCGTGTCCACGAGTTGAGCATCCTGGCGCAGGCGGCTGTGGATTTGGAACACGGCCGGCCGCATCACATTGCGTTGTTCGGCCTGAGACGTATCGGCAAAACTCTTCTCTGCCAGGAACAGATGCAACACCTGGCCGTGCAGGGGCGCATCATCCCCATCTACATGAACCTCGAAGGCATCTGCACTTCCCCGGAGCTGTTCGTGCAGCGTTATATCGGTCTGACCTGTTTTTGGGCAGTGGCTGGTGGACAGGACAGCGTCGAGCTGTATCTGCGCGCCGTGGATTTGCTGCAAACCCCTGCCGCGGCTGTCCCCGTGGTCTTGGATGCCATTCGTTTTTTGATCACCGAACTGGGACGTGAGGTGGTCGATCCTGGGGCGCTGCTGCACCTGGCCTTTGACTTTCCCGATCGCCTGGCGATCGCCCTTGGGCGGCCCATCATGTGCTTTCTGGACGAGTTCACGGAGTTGGCGACGCTGGCGAAGTTCCCACAGGTTGGGAATCCGTATAAACTCTTCCGCTCGATTATGCAGCAGCATGCCCACGTGGGTTATGTGGTAACGGGTTCCGCTGTCACGGCCATGGAGCAGATGGTACGTGACCACAAGTCTCCTCTCTTCCTGCAGTTGCGCGCCGTCGAGCTGCCACCGCTGATTGCTGAGGATACCCAAACGTTGACGGCAAAACTCATCGGCCGGCCGTTGAACCCCGCCGCGCAGGCCGTCGTGTACACCTATACAGCCGGCCACCCATTCTACGTCACAGTGCTCGTCGAGCGGTTGCGCGAGTTGGCACCGACCGAACCGGAAGCAATCAGCCCGGAGCAGGTCGCACAGGCTTTTGTGTTGGAAACACTCGACACACGCGGGCAGATCTATAACTACTGCCGCTATTTGTACGACGTCTCGCTCCAGAAGGCACGAGGGTATGCTGCCCTTAAGGCGTTGCTTCAGATCCTTGCCGAAGAAGATGGGTTGTCATTGACCGAAGCCGCACGACGGATGCACCGCCGGCCATCGAGCGTTCAAGACTACCTCCGGTGGTTGATCGATGTTGACCTGCTGGTGATCCGCGAGCAGCGCTATTTCTACCGTGATGCCGTTCTGCGGTACTGGGTTGCCTACATATCCAGGGGACTTGAAACCGATGGCTTCCCGAACACTGAAGACCTGAAACGCCTGGTGGCCGACCTGAGTGAGCGGTTTGCGCGGGCCTCGACCCAACTGGGCCGTGCCAAGGAGAGCGAGGTGCGAGAGTTGTTGCACAAGCTGGCCGGAAAAACCTTACCGGGCACTTACCTGGGTCAAATCGACCCGGTTCCCGTACCGGCATTCACACGTATCGAGCCATACGGCGCCCCGGATGGCCAGATGGAGATCGATGCGCTGGCCGAAAATAGTGAACGGTGGGCCGTGGAGGTCAAGTGGCGACAGAAGCGGGTCGGTCGCAGCGAGCTGGAAAAGCTCCTGGTGGCAGCCACCAGCCTGGGCGCGCGCGCCTGGTGTGTCTCACAGGCTGGCTTCACCGCCGACGCCCTGGCCTTTGCGGCGGAGAAGGCCATCCTGACCAGCACTGCCGAGGATCTGGCGGCGCTGGCACGATGGATGAAGTGACCTATTGGGCGCGCCCTTCCTCTTCCATCAGGATGCGCCGCAGTGTTTGGCCGAGTTCCTCCCCACGTCGGACTACGTCGGCTATACGGGTGTCAATGCGAATCCGCTTTCGCTGCACTTCCGCTTCACGGCGCGTGACGGCGAGGGCGGCGTCAACAGCGGTGACACCACGCTGCTGCTGACCAACACCGCCGCCCCGTTCCTGGCTACGTTTTTACACCCACCTGTCCAGGCCATAACCCATGCCGGTTCACTCGGGACAGCGGGTTCCCACTGCCTACCTGGGAGCGGCTTACACGGTCCAGGTACCGGCCTTCACGCGCATCGAGCCGTACCGCCCTACGCGTTGCTGGGCCAGCGGTACTCGAAGGTCGCCCCCGCCGCGCGTCCATAGTCTTTGGCCACGAGCACAAGCGCGTTGAGTTTGACGGCCTATACCTGTAATGGTACACTCTCCACCACCATGGCGATTGATCAGAATCCCCGTTTCGACATCGTGACAGGTCCGGGTGGACGACGTGGCCAGCGCCTGTTTCTGGCTACCGCGGTGCTGCTGGTGACCCTCCTCGCCACGATCGTCATCTTCGGTGCACTGGACGAAGCCTCGTTCCACGAAGACGAAGCGGGCTGGATCTCCGCCGGCTATCACTACACCGACGCCCTGCTGGCGGGTGATTTCACCTGGCAAACGTGGGCCTGCCCGCAATGCCGCGCGTGGGGCAGCCTGAACATGCCCCTGGGCAAGGTGCTGATCGGCCTCCCGTTGCGGCTCTACACAAATGCCACCCCAAACGGCGCCGCTTTTTTTGGCCTGTACAACAGCAGCTGGACCCATGCCGAAAACGTGGCCAACGGGCGCGTGCCGCCCGCTGATATCCTGCAGCGCGGCCGGACTGCCGCGGCTGTTTTTGGGGTGCTGACCTGCGTGCTGTTGTTTGTGCTGGGTTACTACCTCGCCGGCTGGCTGGCCGGCCTGCTGGCCGTAGGCCTGACCCTGGCCAACAGCACGTTCATCCGCATGGCCACCCACGCCATGACCGACGTCCACTACAATTTTTTCCTGCTCGCCGCCTGTCTCGCGGCCACCGCCTACGTGACCCAAACCGCGAACCGCCGCCGGCTCTGGGCCAGTCTGGCGGCTGGCATCCTCACCGGGCTGGCCTGCTCGGTCAAAATCACCGGCCTGGCCATCGGTGCAGCTCTCTTTGCCGGCCTCGTCGTGTACAGCCTGGTCCTGCGGCGCATCACCTGGCGTGACGTGCTGCGTGATACCGCGGTTTTCGCCCTATCGGCCCTCGCCGTGGTCTACCTGCTCAACCCGTTCTTCTGGCCCGATTTTCGCCCAGGCCCCCTGCCGGAACCGGTAACTTCCCAGGCCGCCGCCAGCTGGGAAGCATCGACGCCCCCCGCGCACGGCCTGGCACGGCTGGCCGAGTTCCCACGGCTGTTCGGCCGCTGGAACGCGCTGATGCAGGCACAGCAGTCGGCTGCGCAGTGGACCGGTCCGCGCTGGCTGGTCATTCAGCAGCAGACCTTCCTGGGCCAGATCAGTTTTCCATTGGAAGCGCTCTTGTGGCTGGTTGGGCTGGTTTTTTGTATCTGCCAGGTGATCTGGTACTGGCGGCGGCGACAGACCACGCGCCTGGTGGTGCCGCCGGCCTACTTCTTTGTGAACTACCTGCTGCTCCTGGGATTCCTGCAGCTCAACTGGCCCCGCTATTATCTACCCGTCGAGATCGCCATCAACATACTTGCCGCGATCGGCGGCGTGGCAATCCTGACGACGCTGCTCGCCTTGCTGCGCCGTGCCACCGCGCGCGCCCCGGCGTCGGCCTGATCCGCAAACGATTCAGGCCGCAATCAGCCGCGCCAGGTTCTCCCTCGTCAAGCCCAAAGACAAAAGAGACCGTACCAGCAAATCCAACGATAGTGATGTTCCCGTGATGATGGCTACTGCTGGGATGGGTTGAGCGGTTTTGATCGGTCAATTCATGCTTGCCAGTCAGGCAATAGGAAGTGTCACTATCCACAGAACTTATTGACCCGCTGTATCCTGTACAGTATAATCGGGCTGTAAAGGTCATCGCCCCCGACCGGGCAATCCTCCGCAGCAACACCAACGTTCATGCAGCCATTCCTACCAAGGAGACTTTCATGAAGCACATCCAGCGATTGTTGATTGGCCTCATCGTCATCGCCATCGTCGCGGGCGCCGCTCTGCCAACCGTCCCGCTGGCAATGGCAGCGCCGCCGGCCGACGAACCCACCGCCGCGCGGTGCGTGCCGGTGGCCCCAGGCGATGCCCCAGGCCAGAACCTGTGGCAGCCCGTGGCCGGTACACCACCCCCGGCCCGCCCCGACGCCCAACCCGCCATCAGCCCCGTGCGCTTCCAGGCCTACACACTGAACCGCGACGGGATGGCGGCCCTGCTCGCTACTGCCCCGCTCGAGTTCAGCCCGGCGGCCAGGACAGACCCGCTCGTCCTGGCGCTGCCCAACCCCTGCGGCGACTTCGAACGCTTCGCCGTCCAGGAATCACCGATCATGGAAGCGGGCCTGGCCGCCAGACACCCCGATATCCACACCTACCGCGGCCGCGGCATCGATGATCCATCCGCTACGATCCGCTTCGACCTGACGCCGCTCGGCTTCCATGCCTCGGTCCGCTCGCCGCAGGGGATCTGGTACATCGATCCGTACTACCACCTCGACGACAGCCTCTATGCGGCGTACTTCGGACGTGACCTGAGCGCCGACCCGCACGACGGCTTTGCCGAACGCCAGGCGGACGGCGCCGAGCTGTCGCTCGACCGCGGCTACTTCTATGCCGACGAGACCGTGACCGCCGAGGGCCGCGGGTTTGCCGCATATGCCCCGATCACGCTCACCATATCAGACCCCACCGAAGGTTTTGCACCGCGCACGCTGGTCACCAGCGCCGACGAGACCGGCGCATTCGAGATCCGCTTCGCCGCCGATCCCACTGGCAGCCTGGACACACACATCGTCGCCGCCAGTGACGGGAACGCCGCCGCCTGGACGAGTTACCAGGTCGTGCGCGACGGCGAATCGACCAGCCATCCCCCAACGGGTGACGTCCTGCGCACCTACCGCCTGGCCCTGATCACCGATCCCGGTTATGCCACCTACCACGGCGGCCCGGCCAACGTGACGCCGGCCAAGGTCACGCTCATGAACCGCGTCACCCAAATTTACGAGGACGACCTCTCGATCCGCATGGTGCTGGTGGCCAACAACGACCTGCTCAACCTCGACACCTGGGCCCAGGCCGTTGCGCCTAACGGGCCGTGCGGCACGGCGGCGTGTTTCACCCAGTCGCAGGTCACCAGCTGTTCCAGCACCAGCCGTGCCCGTATCGTCATCGGGCAGATCATCGGCGCCTCGAACTACGACATCGGCCACCTGGCGCTCGGCCAGCCGGGCGGCGGTATCGCCAACCTGGGGGTCGTCGGCCGCGCCAACAAGGCCGGCGGCTGCACCGGTATCCCGACGCCGACCGGTGACTTCTTTGCCGTCGATTACGTGGCGCACGAAATGGGGCACCAGTTCAGCGGCAATCACACCTTCAACGGCAACCAGCTCAACTGCTCGGGCGGCAACCGCAGCGCCACGAACTCGGTCGAGCCCGGCAGCGGGTCGTCGGTCATGGCCTACGCCGGCATCTGCCTCACCGACAACCTGCAGGACCACAGCGATCCCTACTTCTCGCAGCGCAGCCTGCAGGAGATCTCGACCTACACCGCTTCCAACCAGGCTGCCATCAGCGAGGTGCAGACCGCCTCGCTGCGCCACTTCGGCGGCGGTAACGAGGTCCAGGTGGTGACGTTTGGCCCCGGTTATGCACCGACCGCCAACGTACAGCCGCTGAGTGTCACCATCAACGCCGCACCGAGCGCCACCTCGCGCGGCGGCGCCGAAGAGAACGGCAACACGGTCACGATTGCCACCGGCAGTGCGCACACCCTCCAGGTCGGGGATACCGTCACCATCGCCGGCGTGGCTGTGGCCGGCTACAATGGCACCTGGACGGTGACCGCGGTCCCAACCACACGCTCGTTCCAGTACACGAACCCGACCAGTGGCCTGGCGACTTCGGGCGGCGGCACGGTCACCTTGACTGCGCCGGGCGCCTCGGAGGTCGGCAACACGGTGACGATCCGCACCTCGGCGGCGCACGGGCGTGCCGTGGGGGATGTCGTCGTGATCTCCGGCGTCGGGGTGGCCGGCTACAACGGTACCTGGACGATCACCGCGGTCCCGACGGCGCGCAGCTTCCAGTATACGAATCCGACCGCCGGCCTGGGCAATTCGGGCAGCGGCACCGTGACGTTCTACTCACCCTTCCAGGTGCGCATCGGCGGCAGCGATTCGGTGCTGATTGGCGGCAGCGGCCTGGCCTACACCACGGCCAACGTGCAGACCGCCATCAACGGCATCGCCGGGTTCGCCGGCACCGTCACCGTGAGCAGCGCCACCGGCACGGGTTTCACGCTCACCTACGGCGGGGCATCGGCCGGGCTCGACGTCCCGAACATCCAGATCGTCAACCTGAGCTGCGGCGGCTGTTTTGCCTCGGTGGAGGAGACGAACCACGGCGGGGCTTTCGACTCGTTCACGATCAACTACAACGGCACCGATTCGGCCCTCATCACCAACGGCGTCAACTACACGGCGGCCGGCATCCAGGCCGCACTGACGCCGATCGTCCCGGCGGGGGCGACGGTCACGGTATCCAACTTCGGCGGGAGCGGTGCCCCGAGCACCAGCGGGTTCCAGGTGTCGTTTGGCGGTACGTTGGCCAATACCAACGTGCCGGTGCTGCTGGCGTTGACCAACCTGAGTGCGGGTCTCAGCGGCTTCTTCGGCGAGACCGACAAGGGTGGGCCGGTCGACAACAAGGGTGGGATCATCACGCCGACCGGGAACACGTGGCCAGCGGTGACGGTGCCGGCCGGGTATACGATCCCGCTGCGCACGCCGTTTACCTTGACCGGCAGCGCCACCGATGCCGAGGGGGACCCGATGGTCTTCAGCTGGGAGCAGAACGACCGCGGCGGCGGCAACGGCACCTCGTTATTGTACAACACCAAGGTCGACGGCGCGCTGTTTGCCATGTTCCCCAAATCGGCACAGTTCAGCGACCCGTTGGTCTACAACTCGCCCGACGCCAATGCGCTGACCAGCGACCCGACGCGCGTCTTCCCTGATCTCGACCAGATCCTGGACAACAACACCAACGCCGACACGGGAGCCTGCCCGGTGGGGCCGATTGCGCTGCCGGTACCGGTGCCGGTGAACGAGTGTTTTGCCGAGTTCCTCCCCACGGCGGACTACGTCGGTTACACCGGTGTCAATGCCAATCCGCTTTCGCTGCACTTCCGCTTCACAGCGCGCGACGGTGAGGGTGGGGTGAACAGCGCCGACACCACGCTGCTGCTGGCGAACACCGCCGGCCCGTTCCTGGTCACTGCGCCGAACACCGCGGTGACGTGGACGCGCAACACGGCGGCGAACGTCACCTGGAACGTAGCCAACACCGCGGCGGCGCCGGTGAGCTGTGCCGCGGTCGACATCGAGCTCTCGGTCGACGGCGGGCAGACCTATCCGACGATTCTGGCGGCTGGGACACCCAACGATGGCACGCAGAGTGTCGTCGTGCCCTATGCCGGCACCAGCGAAGCCCGCGTGCGTGTCTCGTGTGCGGACAACATCTTCTTCGACGTCTCCAACGTCGACTTCACGATTGCGCCGGTGGCCTGTTACTGGGCCGACATCAACTGCTCGTGTGGCGTGAGTTCGACCACCATCGACGTCGGGGACATCATCGCCGTGGGCGATGCCTGGAACGTCTTCGAGGCCAGCGGCAGCCTCACGCCGGCGGCCGACGTGGACTGCCAGGCGAACGGCGGCTGCGATGGCGTCAACGACATCGTGGATGTGGGCGCGGTGGCATCGGTTTGGGGGATGGCCTGCCCGCCTGTGCGATGAGGCGAAAACCCGTACGTCGGGGATAGAAGTGGAACCACCAAGGCACCAAGGCACCAAGTAGTTTTTGTTTTTTGGTGCCTTGGTGCCTGCAAAACACGTGTTGACAGCGAGTGCATGGATGTCCAGCGCATTCGCGATCTGCTGTCGGTTTCCTCTGTGCATGCGGATGGGCACTGGCGATGACCGAGTGGCACAGTAACCTCTCCGCCGGGTTTGTCCGCCTCGATCCCCGATTATCGCCTGACGGGCCCTATGACCGCCGGTGGCGTCTGAGAGTCAATGTACCAAGGGAGCGTCTTGCAGGGTGGATGGAAACATGAACAGTCCCACTGACACCACTCGCCGTGGCCGCGTCAACCAGGGCGCCTTCTTCTCGCCGTACTACCTCTTCGACCTCCCGGCGCGCCAGCACGCAGACGAGCTGGATCCGGAGGGCCGCAAGCCTTCGAACTAAACCCGCCAAACCATCGTCGCAAGATTCAGGGCCTCGATCTCTGCCGGCGCCAGGCTGAAGGTGAGCGCGCCGGCGTTTTCTGCGGCCTGTTTGCCATTTTTGGCACCGGGTATCGGCAACACGTGCGGGTCTTCGATCAACCAGCGCAGTGCGACCTGGGCCGGGCTTTTGGCGTACCGCGCGCCGATCTCCCGCAGCAACAGCACCACGGGCGCCACAGCCGCGCTGCCTTTACCTCGAAAGTGGCCCATGAACCGCCGGAAAAAGCCCGAGGGGCGAGTGCCATTGGTGTAGCGGCCTGTGAGTGCGCCGCTGGCCAGGGGCTGGTAGGCGATCAACGTGACGCCCAACTCGCGACAGGTGTCCAGCACACCGTTTACTTCGGGCTGCCGGTGCAGCAGCGAATACTGAACCTGGTTCGAAGCGAGTGGAATACCCCGGTCAGCCAGCACGGCATGCGCGAGGCGCATCTGTTCTGCGGAATAGTTGCTCACCCCAACCGCCCTGACTTTGCCCGCTTCCACGGCATCCGCCATGAACGCCATCAGGCGCGGGATGGAAACGCGGTTGGACGGGAAGTGGTGTTGGTACAGATCGATGTGGTCACGTCCCAGGCGGGCCAGGCTTGCCGCCAGGGTCGCCGGGAAGTCCTCCGTGCGTGAGAACATCCCAGGGGGAAACTTGGTGGCAATGAGCACATCCTGGCCGCGGCTCACCTCGCCCACACGCCGCTCGGATGCGCCGTTGCTGTACATGGCCGCCGTGTCGATCAGGTTTACCCCTCCTGCCAGACTGGCCGTCAACGCCTGTACCTCTTCCGACGGGCCGTGGGACGGGCCATAACTCAGTTGTGCAGGTGTCCAACGCGCCATGCCTTTGGGTTGGCCCCACACCATAGCTCCTAATCCCATCCGTGGCACTGTGAGAGCACTTTGGCCCAATGCTGATGTGTGTTCCATGAGTTACGTACCTTTCTCTATCTGACCGGCGCTCGGATAGAGGTTGGGCCTTCAGCCGGTGCTGATGTAGTAACAAACCCAGCTGAAGGCCCAGCCTCCAGGACACCTTTGATACCACGTCACCACCGGCTGGAGTTCCAGCCACCGGGGACCTGTGGCATTACCGGCTGCTACCTGACGACCTTGACGTTGAGCACACCTGTGCCCAGCGCACCCCATAACCGCAGCCACAGCGGCAGGTACATCTCGGTGCCGCGTGCCGTGCTGATGTCGCCCAGGTCGATGATGTGCCGCCAGCCAAACCAGGTTCGCAGCCAATCACTCACCTGCGCTTTGGCCGCGGCGTCGTTACCGCTGACGAACAGATGATGATCCCCGTCAGCGAGCTGGCGCGGGTTGACCATCAGGCTGGCGGTGACCGTGTTGAGCGTTTTGACGACCTTGAGCCCGGGGAACGCCCGCTGGAGCTGCTCGGCCAGCGAGTCGGTGTTGCACACCGAGAGGAAGGGCGGCATGCCCTGCGAGAAGTCGAGCGGGTTCGAGATGTCGATGAGGATCTTGTCGTTGAGGTTGGCTTCTCCGGCCGCCATGAGGGCCGCCAGCGAGCCGCCGCCGCTCGTCGCATTGATCACGACGTCACCGTGCTGGGCGGCTTCGGCGAAGGTGCCCAGCTTGACGCTGGGGTGCCTCTGCTGCCAGACGCTGAAGGCCGGAAAACCATAGGGGTGTGGTTCGGTCTGGGCCATGGTGTGCGCCACATCGCGCGTGCCCACCATCACATCGTGACCGATCTCTGCCAGTTTGCCGCTGATCGTTTGCCCGACGATACTCGTTCCAAAAACGCCGATTTTCATGTGTTGTCTCCCTGTCGTGTTGCGCCGCAGCGCAAAGTGTGATATGATACAGACCTGTATCGGTAGGCCGTATTATACAATACAGACTTGTATCGTGTCAAGAGGCAAACCATGGGACGCGAAAACAGCCCATCCAGGGACCAGCTCTTTCAGACCGCCGCGCGGCTCTTTTACCGGCACGGGTATCGTGCCATTGGGGTGGACACCATCGCCGCCGCATCGGGCATTGGCAAGATGACGCTGTACCGGCATTATCCTTCCAAAGATGCCCTGATTGCGGCGTATCTCGAAGACAGCAATGAGGTCTTCTGGAAGAATTTCACCGCGCTCACGCAGGGTGAGACCACGGCGCGCGGCAAACTGCTGGCCTTCTTCGAGGGGTTGCAGAATTACGCCACCACGCCCGCCTGTTACGGCTGCCCGTTCCTGAACGTGGCCACCGAGTATCCGGCACCGGACTACCCCGGCCATCAGATTGCACTCGAACACAAAGAGTCGGTGCGTGCGGTGTTTCGCCAGCTCGCCCAGGAAGCGGGTGCGCGCCAGCCCGACGTGCTGGCCGATGGGTTGTTTTTACTGATGGACGGCGCCTACATGGCGGCGCGTGTGTTTGGTGCCTCACCGCACAGTCCCGCCGCGCAGGTGGCTAGTGCGGCGCGGCAGTTGATCGAGGCCCAGTGCGGCGCGTGAGACCGCTTTGGATTTTGGATTTGGAATTTTGGATTTTGGATTGACGTGGCTGCGGGGGATTGGGTGGGGGCGAGGCTGACAGGGTCAATGATGCGGCCTACTTCCACTGGGCGCTTGAGCTGACCCGTCCGGGCAGCCTGATCATTGGCGATAACGTCGTACGCAACGGCGCCATCATCGACGCCGACAGCAGTGACCCCAGCGTGCAGGGCATCCGGCGCTTCAATGCTGCGCTGGCTGCCGAACCGCGCGTCACCGCCACCGTCCTGCAGACTGTGGGCATCAAGGGCTACGACGGCTGGGCAATTGCGCTCGTCACCGGTGGGTGATGTCGGGGCCAGGTAGACACCTGGCGTCCTGCGCGGCCCACACGCGGCAATCTTACCGAGCAGATTTCCTATTTGGGAACTGGGTGGCCGGACCCTCACACCGGCGCCAACAAACCGGCGATCAGCATCGTGATCAACCGCCGGAAACTCTCGTCGCAGTCGAGCGGCAACCCAAATCCTCCAGCCACCTCCAGCGTCGCAAAGCCGTGGACCACGCTGCGTACTGCGCGCACGGCGTGCAGTCCATCGTCGCCGCTCAGGCCAAAGGATGCTACGACGGCCAGGGCAACCTGGACGACGCGCTCTTCCGCGGCCTGCAGGTCGCGGTCGACTGGCACCTGGGTCCCCGATGCGCGCAAGCTGGCCAGGTAGAGCCCCGGTGACTCTTTGATGTGCGTGCGATAGGCTTGGGCAACCGCGAAAACAGCATCGGGGCCGGCTTTGCCGATTGCCGCAGCGCTCAGACATTCACCCAGTCTCCGGGCGTTCAGCAGGCTCAATTCACGGTACAGGCCGGGCAGCCCGTCGATGTGATTGTACAGCGAAGGCGTCCGCACCCCCAGGCGCCCGGCCAGCCGGCCCAACGACAGCGCATCGACCCCCTCAGCGTTCGCCAGGTCAGCGGCGGCCTGCACCACGGTGACTTTATCGAGCCCGGCTCTACGCGACATACGACCGCTCCTGTGTCCTGTTCAAAGCCTGAAGGAATGCAAGAACCTGCGGCCCCGCCACGTCGGGCATCTCGGCATGCGGGTAGTGGCCGGCACCCGGCACCATCTCATACCGGGCATGCAGGCTGTTCGCCACCCACTGTGCATCGGCCTCGGGGTCTTTGAAATCCGGATCCTGGCTGCCCATGAGCACCAGGGCGGGTGCGGCGACGTGCGACAGACGCTCTTCCGAGGCTGATTTGGGGGCAAACAACATGTGGCGCAGCGCCTCCAGCCGCCCTCTCTCGGCCAGGTTCGAGCTTAACGCGGCCGTATAGGCGGCGAAGTCGGCGGGTTTGCGTGTCGGGTAGAGGGTTGCGTAGTAGCGCAGCCACGCAGAGACTCCCCAGGGCCGGGCGAAGAGGCTGGTATAGAGCAGCCGGTTTGCCCTGGACGTTGCACCGCGCACGAAAGGGCCCACCAGCACCAGTCCGGTTACCAGGTCCGGTGCCTCGGCCGCGGCCCACACCGCCGCGCCAGCCGCCATGGAACAGCCCACGATCACGGCCGGCCCGGCTGCGAGCGCGCTGATCAACGCCACCAAATCGCCGCCCACGCCGGCCACCGAATAGTCTGTCCAGCCGGTGCTGCTCTCGCCAAGCCCGCGCAGGTCGATGGTCACCACCCGATAGCCGGCCGCCACCAGTTGCGGCGTCAGGAACCGGTATTCGCCGCGCACATCGCCCAGGGAGGGGGCACAAACAACCAGCGGCCCGCGGCCGGTGTCGTCGTAGGCAATGGTGCCCTCAGGTCGTTTCAGGAACTGAGTCTGCATCATGTTCTCCGTACTGACTAAGTATGTTAGACATTATACTAATTTTATTAGTTTATTATGTAAGAAGTATTTCATTTCGAGCAGGCCCAGTGTGCGATCAGTGGGAAAAATGTTGGGTTTTGGTAGAGCTCGGCCGGGTGACGTGTGCGGGTCATGACCAGGTTGGGGAGGGACACGTAGGAGAGGAGGTGATCGATGCCGGGCCGGTTTGAACAAATCAGTGATCCTGCCATTCCAGCAGCTGTCGATCTGGTAGGGTGGCGGGGAAGCCAAGCTTATGGCAGCACAACAGTTGACGCGCCGTGTCTGGTCGGGTATAATTTCTTTGTAGAATCTTGATTTGTGACCGATATGGTCACTAATCGTGATTGATGAAAGTAGGGTGACCGATTTTGCAGAGAACTGGTGCCGATCTATGAGCCGTTCACTTTCACCGCTCGAAGCCAGGCTTATCTTGCAGCTGGAATGGGACAAACAACCGGTGGTGACCATCGAACAGACGATGGCGATCCTGGGGTGTTCCTATGACCATGCCCGCCAGCTGCTGCACCGGCTGGCACGTGACCGTTGGCTGGCGCGGATCACGGCCGGCACTTACGAACTGATTCCGGCTGAGCGCGGCGAGCATGCATTTTCTGACACCAACCCCTTGTTCATTGGGAGTACGCTGGTCAGCCCCTATGCCTTTTCCTTTGCGACCGCGGCTTTCTTTCACGGCCTCTCGACACAGGCGGCGGCAACAGTGTACATCACCACGACCAAACGCAAAGGGCAGCCGCTGCTTACCGTGCGCGGCAGGACGTATCGTCTGGTCCGGCAGCCGCCGCACAAGTTCTTTGGCGCCAGTGAGGTGGACGCTTATGGCAGTCGTGTGCTGATGACCGAGCCGGAGAAGACCATCGTCGATGCCCTGGATCAGCCCGATTACGCAGGCGACATGCCCGAAATCGTTGCCATGCTGTGGCGTGGCCAGGGGCGGCTGGATTGGGAGCGGTTGGTGGATGACGCGCTGCGGATGCGGTCGCAGGCCCTGGTACAGCGGTTGGGTTACCTGAGCCAGCTGCTCGATCTGCCGCTACCGGACGCGGCGAGTGCGCGTCTGCTGGCAACGATCGGTCAGTCGACGTCCTACCTGGGCCGGCTGGGACGGTGGGGGACGGGCGGTGCGTATCATGCCGGCTGGCGCATCGTGGACAACGTGCCACGCTCGGAGCTGCTGGCTGACATCGAGGTGCGGTGATGATCGAGAAGCGGTTTGGTCAGCTGTAAATATCACACCGCCTGTGGCGCCGGCGTTGGGCACGTACAAAGTGGTCGGCTGCCGGCGACTGCAACAAAGAGTCCGCATCTGGGGATGCGGACTCTTCATTTTAGCCACACTGCGCGTCAGCTTACATTCCGGCGCGGTCCGCCAGGGAAATCAGGCTGAGTGAGTTGTTGCCCGCTGATCCAACCACGTACCCAAAGTAGACCATGCCGGGACGTGCCGGGGCGAACTGGGCCGGGCCAAAGACCGTGCTGCCCATGTACTCGAGCGACCCAAACCAGGTGCCAGGCTTGACCGAAACACCGGCCTGATCACCATTGGCCACACCATCGAAGCGGTAAGTCGGTGCGCCCGGATTGGAAGGATCACGGGTAATGACCGCATCGACCACCGGCGCCCAGGCAGTATGCGCTGCAACCAGGCGGCTGGCACCCTTACCAGTCGGCATCAGGTAAGAAGATACGTCGAACTGCGATGCCGTTGGCGCACCATCTGCCGTCAGGTGCGCAATCACGTGATAGGTCTTGCCGGCCTCAAAGGTGAGCGGAGCAGGACCGATGACCGGCGTCCCGTCGCAGGAGGCACCATTATCCACATAGATCGCCACCGAATAGGTGCCAGCAGCTGGCATCAGATACTGGATGTCACCAAACTCGAAGCCTTCGACCGCACAAGCCCCATCGATCGCAATGTCGACCGGCAGCGCCGTGGGCAACCCCAAATCGGACCCGTTGATGCCATGGATCACATACACCCTGGCATTATTGGAACTTGCACCACTCACGGCACCGGTAGCCATCACCAAAACCAGCACCAAAGTCAGCGAAAAAACGGCTTTCCTCAACATGCAACAAATCTCCTTTCAGCTCATACATTGGGTCTCAACACACACTCATCGGGGCACATTTGAATACTACAATTACTCTAACCGCTTTTGGCTTGATGTACAGTGATTTTTATTACTTTGTTAATGCTTTGTTCATGTTGTTTATTCAAGAGCCCGTTGAGTCGTATTGTGGGCACCTACCAGGGCTTCGATGGCCAGGGGGATATGATTCCGCAGTGGGCCTGGTTGGAGCGATACGCTGACGGCCAGTGGACGATACTGCACCCTGACAAAGTATTCTTGCCCATCATGCGCAAGTAGATTCGCACGGTCCAACGCTGCTGCGAGCCGCCGGCTGCGACGACGTAGGCGCCAACGCCTTGGTCATCACAGCAGCTGGATGAGGACACAAACAAAAACCTTGGTGCCTTTGTGTCTTGGTGGTTCTAAATATGACCACCAAGACACAAAGGCACCAAGGATATGAAGTTGCCTGTGTGTGGCAGGTAACGTTCGGGTCGAGGACGTCGTCACAGCAGGAGCTGTGACCTACGGGGTCGATTGCGCCAGGCGGTGCATATCGTTCCGCAGGCGCGGGTAAAGGCCCAGGAAACGCGCGTAGAGGTCGTCGTAGATCGCCTGCCGGGCCAGATCCGGTTCGGTAATGGGACCGACTTGCACGACCTGCCGGCACGCCGCAGCCAGGTCAGGGTAAACACCCGCACCCACCCCGGCCAACAGCGCCGCACCAACGCCGGCCTGCTCGACCAAGAGCGACTGGCGCAGCGGCCGGCCCAGGACGTCGGCCAGGATCTGGCGCCAGACCCCACTTTCGACCCCACCGCCGGCGGCGATCAGCTGCTCGACCGGGCCCGCCAACGCCAGACTGATCTCCAACACCTGGCGCAGCGCCAGGGCAACACCTTCCATCACGGCCCGCGCCAGGTGACCCCGCCCGTGATAGGCACTCAACCCGATGAACGCACCACGCGCCCGCGGGTCCATGTGCGGCGTACGCTCGCCGGACAGGTAAGGCAGGAAGAGCAGACCATCCGCCCCCGGCGCCACCACGGCCGCATCGGCGCTGAGCCGCGCATAGGCGTCGGGTTCACCGGCCAGCCCGGTCACCTGCCGCAGCCAACGTAACGCCAGTCCGGCCGACAGGATGGCCCCCAAGACGTACCACATCCCCGGTACGGCGTGGTTGAAAACGTGCAGACGCGGGTCGGTGCGCAGGAATTGGGAACCATCCGCTGCCGGCCCCAGCGGCACGAAGACCTGTCCCCCACTGCCCACCGTGACCGACGCAGCCCCCGGGGCAATCAACCCGTTGCCAATGGCCTGCGCCGGCTGGTCGGCACAGCCGGCGATGACCGGCAATCCTGGTGGCAGGCCCAACGCAGCGGCCGCCGAGGCTGTCAGCTGGCCGGCAACGGCGGTGGAGGCCAGCACTGGCGGAAAAAGACTGTGCGGCAGCCCTGCTGCGGTCAAGATCTCCCCAGCCCACCGCCCGTGCGCCACGTCGAACACCCCACTGCCGGCCGCGTCACTTACCTCCGTCGCGACCTCGCCGGTCAGGCGCAGCCGGATGTAGTCCTTGGGCAGAACAACCTGGCGCGTGTGCGCCAGGAGCTCGGGTTCGTGCTCCGCCAACCAGCGCAGCGTGGCACCGAGGAAACCGGGCGCCGGCAGGGTGCCGGTGATCGCGGCATAACGGGTCGGCCCGAAAGGGGCCACGAGCTGCGCACACGCGTCCGCGCTGCGCCCATCGGCCCAGATGATCGCCGGGTGGATGGGATGGCCGCGCGCGTCCAGCAGCACCGTGCCGTGCATCTGGCCGCTGAAGCTGACTGCCGCCACGTCGTGGCGTGTCGGCGAGCTCTTGTCGAGCCGGCCGGCCTGCGCCAGCACACGCTGCGTCACGGCAACCACCGCCGCCCACCAGGCCGCCGGGTCCTGCTCGGCGCGGTCAGGGGTGGGACGCTGGATCGGGTACTCCTGCGCGGCGACGGCGAGGGTTTGACTAGTCTCGGGATCGAAGAGAACAGCCTTGACGCTGGAGGTGCCGAGATCGAGGCCGAGGAGAAGGGTCATGCGGGTGTGACCAAAGTTTCAAACCACACGGGCTCGGTTATGTCTGGGATGAGGGCGTTGTGTGGAAAGCTGCGCCCCAGGTCTGCGTAGATTTCAATGGCGGCTGCCAGCGCGTCGCGTACGTTGAACAATGCTTCCTCAACCGAATCACCCTCGGTAAGCAATTCCGGCAACAATGGCGAGGTCACCGTATAGCCGCCCTCCGGTTGTGGGCTTAGCACCAGAGGAATTTTGTATTGCATGATGTCTTCTCCTTATCTGGCAGGCGAATCTTGCGGGTCCGGTCTCGGTAATTGATCAAGGTGGCTTCGTAGTTTTTCGGTGCCGTAGAGGTAGTGGTCATGCTGTTCGGCCAGGTCCCTGACACCCAGGCTGGTTGCCCGATCCAGAATTCGTTGAAATGCAATCGTCGATGGCTCAAGATTCCGGTGTGCTGAGTTACCTTCTTGCATCTCCCACCTTCCCAAATCACGCTGCCTGTGCCATTTGACGCGTGGTAAGCACGTCGGCAGGCGACAGCCGGCGTACCTGAGAGGGTGCCAGGGTCAGGAGTGCCCGCGTCGAGCCATCGGGGTTGACAAACTCGACTTCATAAGCCAGGGAAGGCGCAGAATAGATTTCGACAATGGCACCCAAGTCGCCGGCCAGGACCCTGTGTTCAGGGAAATTGGCTGCTGCAATAACCGTGTCCAATAGATCCAATTGTGTACCCATATCAATCTACCTTCCTGCGCGCCGCTGGCTCAATGGTCACCAGCTCAGCCCAGTCATTACCCTGCTTAAAGATCCAAACAGTTGTCACCCTACGCGCCGGCCCGCGGGGTCCCTGCAACGATGCCGTAATGGTGTACTTTAGGCCATAAGTCGATGGTTGTCCAATCTCAGCGGGTTGTGTCAGATGTTGCTCCCGGATGTCCTGCGCCAGACGTTGCCAGGTATCAATCGCAATCAACGACGAGTAACCCGCAGAGTCTGCAATATCAACAGCGCACGCCACATCAAATGATGTGGCGTGCGCTGCTCCGTGATGTCCGTGCTTCGCGCCCTTCGTGCTTCGCGCCCTTCGCTCACCTTCGCGCCTTCGTGGTCCTAATTCGCCACCCCACCCGGCTGTATCGACGTCCCACCACCCGGCGTCGATTTGCCCGGCACGATGGACAGGTGCAGCGTGAACGGCGTCGACGCCACCTGCTTGCCGCTGGTCGCCACCAGGAACGCGATCTCGCGCGGTAGACCAGCCGGCATGGTGTAGGTGGCGCGTAAACGCCCGCTGGCATCGGTGGTGACCGGATCGAGCGCCACCTGCAGGCTGTCACTGAACTCGCCCGGCCGCGTGACCGTGGACAACACCAGCCTGACCGCGCTGCGTACCGGCCAGTTGCTGCCCGTCACGATAAACTGGTCCTGCCCGCTGGCGGTGACCGATATCTGCGGCTTGGGCGGGGGACGGTTCCCCAGGCGCTGCCAGCTGAACTGCACACGGGCATCGCCGTTGAGCTCACGGTACTCGACTTTGACGTCGTGGTTGCCCTTGGTCAGTCCCAGGTCGACCGTGTAGGTCTGGCTGGGATCGGCACTCCACTGGTCGATCAGGGTCTCCCCGTCGATCCAGACACGGATCCCGTCATCCACCCGCGCACTGAAACGGTACAGGCCGTCCTCGAAGGCGACGCGCCGCGTCCAACGAGCTGAGAAGTTATCGGCGGCGATATCGGCCGCCGGCGAGCCACTGCCCCAGTTGAAGTTGACCGCGTCGTCGCTGCGTACCAGGGCAGGCACGTCATCCAGGCCGGTGTTGTTGAAGTACTCGCCCTTCCAACCGCTGATCGACCCAATCCGCTCCCACCACACGGTCACGAAGGCGTCGCCCTGGGCTTCGTAGTACTCCACCTTGACCGTATGATCGCCAGCGCCGATGCCGCGGAAGTCACCGGTGCGTACCCCCGCGCCGCCGTCGTTCCACTCGTCCACCACCAGCCAGCCATCGACCCAGAGGCGGACGCCGTCGTCGGAGCGGGCGTAGAAGCGGTAGTCTCCCGCCTCGAAGCGCAGGGTACGCGTCCAGCGCACAGAAAAATCATTGGCTGGCAGACCAGGCGCCGGTGCGGCGCTGCCCCAGTTGAAGTCGATCTTGCTGTCGTTACGCACCAGAGCCGGCATGGTCGACGGTGTACGGCTGGGGAAATACTCACCCTTCCACTCCGTGATCGGCGGCGCCGGTCGCACCAGGGTGAACGTGGCCGCCGCTTCGTTCTGGTAGTCTGCCGTATGCGCCAGGATAGTCACCTGCGGCAGGGCGAGCCAGCGCTCCTCGGACGGAAAACTGAACGCCGTCGTGAAACGTCCGCTGGCATCGGCCACGGCCTGGGCATAGACGTCACTGGCGGCAGTGCTGCCCGGCGCCGCCAGGCTAATGAACACCGTGCTGCCCGGTGTCCAGTTGACACCGCTCACCGACAAGGCCGTGCCAGCCCAGCCCTGCACCGGGGCGAGCGCAATCGCCACCTTGTCCGGCGCCGGCGTGGGGGTCGGCGTCGGCTCGGCGGTCTGCACGACCGGCAGGCTGGACAGGCTGACGTTGCACTCCAGGTAGGCCGAAGCGACCCAACCGGCGGTGCCGTTGCTCAGGGCCACCTGGACCCAGTCGCTGGCCGCGGTGCGCGCCAGGGGACGCACGCTTGTCCCGTAGGTCACCGCAGTCACCGACGGATACGTGGTTCCGGGTCCACTGCGCACGTTGAGGGCATCTGCCACCACGGTGCAGGTCGGATCACTCGGCGCGGGTGACGGCTGCGGTGACGGTGTGGCGCCCGGAATCGGCGTCGTGCCCGGATCGTCCAGGTTGAACGGCGTGGACACACGCAGCCGGTCGCTGGCCGCCACCAGGTCATAACCGACGCCGGGCTGGCGGTTCTCGACCGATGACCAGGGGTACTGCACGTTGAAGGCGCCGCGCGCGTTGGCCACCACCGCCCCCAGGTCGATGAAAGCCAGGTCAGACGAAGGGGTACGCGGTTCGAGGCGCAGCGTCAGTTCGGTGAAGCCGGGCCAGTCACTGCCCTGCACGCGGAACCCGCCCTCGGTGGAGGTCAGAATCAGCTGCGGGGAACCGGCCGGCGTACCCGGACCCACCACGCCCGGCGTGGCCTCCGGCCCTTCGGCCTGGCCCTGCCAGATCAGGATGCCGCCCAGGAGCAGGCTGACGGTTAAGATGAGTGCTAACAGGGTAATGAGAAGAACTTGAATCAGCGAACGCCGCTGTAACAAAAAGTCAGACATTGGATAACTTCCTCACCACAGAATGAACGATAAATACTCGCAAAAAGATCCACTTTACGTCCGCCGCGGCAAATTTGGGCAGTCCGCTGGCGATCGTGCTTCAGTGTAACACATCATCGATTGCCGGACATCGGGACAACACCGCATTTGATGTCCGCCAAATGGCGCAGAATAGCACATACCGCGAATTAGCGCCAATTGGCGCTAATTTTTTCGGGTGTTGTGGCCGTGTGTGTTGTGTGTGCAGTGGGTAGGGGTCACCTACTCCGTACTCCCAACATCACCCCACTTGGGAGTTTCTCAGGAATCAGGTTATACTTAACACAGCCGCGCAGGGCACCACCCGCCGGCGTGGATGGTCCGATTTCCTGGGGATAACCGCACCGGCCACCGGTCATGACCCCCCATGAACCACCCGTAAGGTCTTTCCCCCCTCACGCGAGATGCACCCGGCATCATCGGTTGGCCGCAGTGATGCATCGTTCAATCAAGGAGGATTCACGCAATGCAAGCAGCATCACACAGGATGCACCGTTCTCTCTCTGTACTGCTCGTGCTCGGTATATTGCTCGCCCTCGTGGTACCCGGGGCCGGCGCCTCGGTCAACGATGGTTCAACCACCCAGGCACCGCTCGCCAATGATCTGCGCATCAGCCAGGTCTACGGCGGCGGGGGTGGGGCCGGGTACTACCTCTACGACTACGTCGAGTTATTCAATGCCGGCACCAGCCTGATAGACCTGACTGGCTATTCCCTTCAATATGGGTCTGCGACCGGCCAATTCGCGTCCAGCAGCACGAACCTCTATGCATTTCCAGCGGGCACGACCGTTGCAGCCGGCAAGTACCTGCTGGTGCAATTGGGTGCGGCTGGAACCAGTGGCCTGGCGCTCCCCACAACACCCGATCTCGTGACGACGAATCTGGGCATGTCGCAATCCAATGGGAAAGTTGCGCTAGCCAACATCGCCACTGCCTTGGGGTGCGGCGCCACAGCAACGCCTTGCAGCCTGCCGGACGCTCGCATTGTCGACCTGGCAGCCTGGGGCACATCTAACAATGCTGAAGGTGGCGTGACGATCAACAATGGATCAGCGCTCACCAATCAGCAAGGTGGTGTGCGCAAATCGGCCGGCTGTCAGGACACCGACCACAACGGCAATGACTTCGACGTCTTGTCAGGATCGGCCTTGGTGCCACGCAACAGCAGCTCTCCGGCTAACCCCTGTGGCGGCGGTGACGTGCCGCCCACCGTGGTGAGCACGGTGCCGGCCAACGGCGCAACCAGTGTGGCGGTCGCTGCGCCCGTCAGTGTCACCTTCAGCGAGCCGGTCACGGTCAGCGGAACGATCGCCATCGACTGCACCAGCAGCGGCATCCAAAACGTGACGCCCACCGGCGGGCCCACCACCTTTGCGCTGCCCCACAGCGATTTCGCCTACAGCGAGACCTGTACGGTGACGATCCTGGCCAGCCAGGTCACCGACCAGGACGGCACACCAGACAACATGGCCGAGAATTACGTCTGGAGCTTCAGCACCGCCGGCGCGTGCGGCAGTGGCGCGACGCCGATCTCGACGATCCAGGGCAGCGGAGCGGCCAGCCCGGTCCTCGGCAGCGCCCAGACCATCGAGGCCATGGTGATCGCCGACTACCAGGCGGTTTCGTCGATCCGCGGCTTCTTCGTGCAGGAAGACGACGCCGACACCGACGCCGACCCGGTGACTTCCGAAGGCCTGTTCATCTACGACAACAACCTCGGCATCGACGTCGCCGTCGGCGACCTGGTGCGCGCCTCAGGAACGGTCTCGGAGTTCCAGAACCAGACGCAGCTCAGTTCCATCAACACCGTCGTCGTCTGCCCGAACCCCCTCACTGCCACGCCAATCTCGATCACCCTGCCGTTCTCGGAAACGCTCTACCCCGAACGCTTCGAGGGCATGTCGGTGGTGATGACCCAGACCCTGACGGTCAACGAGACCTTCAATCTGGGCCGCGGCAGTATTCTGACGTTGGCCAACGGCCGCCTGCAGCAGCCAACCAACGTGGTGCTGCCGGGTGTACCGGCCAATACTCTGCAAGCCGCCAACAACCTCAACCAGATCACGCTGGACGACGGCAACCTGACCCAGAACCCGGACCCGATCGTCTACCCGCCGCCCGGGCTGACGGCGCTCAATACCGTGCGCAGCGGTGATTCGGTCAGCGACCTGGCCGGAGTGTTTACCCAGGGTAACCCGGGTTGGACATCGCCCGGCAACCTCTACCGCATCAACCCGTACACGATGCCGACCTTCACCGCCAGCAACCCGCGCCCGCCGGCGCCCGATCCGGTAGAAGTTGGTGGCTCGCTCAAGGTCAGCTCGTTCAACGTGCTCAACTATTTCATCACCCTCGACGACGGTGTCAACGACATCTGCGGCCCCAGCCAGAACCAGGAGTGCCGCGGCGCCGACAGTGCGGTTGAGTTCACCCGCCAGCGCGACAAGATGCTGCAGGCACTGAATACCCTCAACGCCGACGTTGTCGGGCTGATGGAGCTCGAAAATACGCCGAACGTCGAGCCGCTGCAGGACATCGTCAACGGCCTGAATGCGCTCACGAGCCCAGGCACGTACGACTTCATCGACGCCGGTACGATCCTGCCGGGCGATCACGTCATCAAGGTTGGTTTGATCTACAAACCCGCCGTGGTGCAGCCAGTTGGCCCCTTCGCCCTGCTCGATATCACCGTCGATCCCAACTTCAACACCGCCCTCAACCGGCCGGCACTGGCCCAGACCTTCGAGGAGATTGCGACCAACGGCCGCTTTACCGCGGTGGTCAACCACCTCAAGAGCAAGAGCTGCACCGGTGCCACTGGCCTGGACCAAGACTCGGGTGATGGCCAGGCGTGCTTCAACTACACGCGTACCCTGGCCGCTAACGCCCTGGCCACCTGGGCGGCCGGCGATCCTACCGGCACGGGCGATCCCGACGTCCTGATGATGGGCGATCTGAACTCGTATGCCCGCGAGAATCCGATGACCGCACTCGAGGGCGCAGGATATACCAACCTGGAGATCGCCTTCGAGGGCCCGGGTGCCTACTCCTACGTCTTCGCGTCACAGGCCGGCTCGCTCGACCACAGCCTGGCTAATGCCAGCCTCTTCCCGCAGGTCAACGACGCCACCACCTGGCACATCAACGCCGACGAACCGGGCGTATTGGACTACAACACCGAGTTCAAGACGGCCAACCAGGTCAATATTCTCTACAATGCCGACGCTTACCGCACCTCGGACCACGACCCGCTGCTGATCGGTCTCAACCTGACGCCGACCGCAGCCGATATGTGGGTCAGTAAAATCGATGAACCGGACCCCGTCGGCCTGGGCGAGACGCTGACGTACACCATCACCAGCCAGAACAACGGGCCGGACGTCGCCCAGGACGTCGTGATCACCGACACCCTGCCCGCTGGCCTGACGTTCAACGGTGCCGCGGCTTACACCGGCACGTGCAGTGAGACGGGTGGTGTGGTGACCTGCGACATGGGCGATATGGCCAACAGTGTCATCGAGTCGGTGGTGATCTCGGCCACCGTAAGCAACGTGGCCTGCGGCGCGGTCATCACCAACACCGTCGAAGTGGCCAGCGCCACGCCGGACAGCAACCCGAATAACAACAGCAGCGAGGAAGACACGACGGTCAGCTGCCGGCCGCCCAACATCTTCGTCGATCCGCTGGCGATTGCCAGCACGCAGGCGGCCAATACGCAGACCCAGCACACGCTGACGATCAGCAACACCGGCCAGGCCGACCTGACCTGGACCATCGCCGAGGAGCCGGTGGTCGTTGTGCCGCCTGTACAGCCGCAGGCGCCTGAACAGATCGACTGGCCGGCGATGGTAGCGGCTGAGATGACGGGTGAGGATGGGGTCACCCCGGCGACGCTGCCCACGCGCGATGCGGCGGCGCACGCCGCAGCACGCCGCCTGCTGCTCACCACCGGTTTGCTGCTCATCCCTGATTCGACCGCCGACCGCGTCATGGCCTTCGATCCGACGACCGGTAACCTGGTGGATGCCGACTTCATCCCTGCCGACCCCACCAACCTGTCGACGCCGAAGAACGCGATCCTCAGCGCCAGCGGGGACAGCATCCTGGTGGCCGATCAGGTCGACGATGTCGTGCAGGAGTACGACCTGGATGGCAACTACCTGGGCGTCTTCGCCCCGGCGGGCGGTGCCAACACCGCGATCCTCGACAACATCACCGGCATCGACCTGCAACCCAACGGCAATCTGCTGGTCGCCGTTCAAGGCGGTGCCAATGCCGACTCGGTGGCCGAGTTCGATACCAGCGGCAACTACCTGGGCAACTTTGTCGCCAACGCTGCGGGTGGCCTGGACGGTCCCTTCGACGTCTATCCGCGCACGGCGGACTGGCTGGTGCCCAGCATCAACACCGACAACGTCCTCACCTTCGATCTCACCGGCGCGTCGCTGGGGGTCTTTGCTCCCAGCATCTCCTTCGGCCAGCAAGTCGCGGAGGCCAGCAACAGTAACGTCCTGGTCTCCAACTTCAGCACGCCTAACTCCGGCGTTCTGGAATACACGCCGGCCGGCGTGTTTGTCGGCGTCTACAGCGGGGTGACGGGCAACCGCGGTGTCTACGAGCTGCCTAACGGCAATATCCTGACCACAAACGGCTCAGGCGTTCACGAGATCGATCGCCTGGGCAATCTGATTCAGACCAAATTCAGCGTCACCGGTCCGCAGTACATCGAGTACGTAGAACCATCCTCCACGTGCAGCAGCCCGGCGGACATCCCCTGGGTGACCGTGACCCCAGGCAATGGCACCACGGCGGGTGGGGCTGCCACCGGCGTGACGATCACGCTCGACTCGACCAGCCTGGCGTCCGGTACCTACACCGGCAACCTGTGCATCACCAGCAACGACCCCGACGCCGGTCCCGGTAACGAGACCGACCTGGTCATCGTGCCGGTGACGCTGACGGTGGAACCGCCGACGGCGCTCACCCTCAGCAGCGTGACCGCCGTCCCGGCCGGCTCCCTGCCCGTGGCCGCGCTGCCACTGGCCGGCAGTCTGGCCCTGCTGGCCGCCGCTTACGTGCTGCGGCGCCGGCGGTAGGTAAAATCGGGTGAGCCAGGCGCTTCATGGAAGCGCCTGGCTCACTACCTTCACCGGCTGGCTCTGGCCGGCGGAGGCGGCCGTGACATCCGTTGAAGCCTGGGAATGGTTGTTGAGTGAAGAGGCCACAGGCGCCAAGACAGTAGCATAATTGACAGAATCGTGATATACTCTCACACACAATGGCAATCATACGTGCTGAGGTGTATCCATGGACATTGTCAAGATTGACTCAGAGCAGGCAACGTCCACGACTCTAAACGGTCAGGTGGCATTTGTCAAAGATGTCTCTGGCCAGGTAGTGGCTACTGTGATGTCGTTCGCACGATATCAGGAGCTGATGGAGAAGTTGGACGACCAGGAAGACATCATTGCTGCCCTGGAAACAGAGCTGCGCATCGCCCGGGGCGAAGAGACCGTTACTTCCTGGGAAGCATTCGAGGCCGAGCTGGATGCCGCAGAAGCGGCAATGACAGCGAATGTCGTATCAAGTTGAGATTAGCGCGTCGGCGCAGCGTGACATCGCGCGCCTGCCAGGCCACATCCGTCAAGAAGCTCGTCGCCGGATCAGAGAACTGGCACAGAATCCCCATCCGCCCAAATCGAAGGAGCTGCAGGGGTATCCCAGCCTTTATCGCATTTGGCTAGATGGCAAGTAGCGCATCGTCTATCGCATCGACGATGAAGCGAGCATCGTAAGGATCGTTCGTGTTCGAGAGAAGGGACCACGCATCTACGAAGATTTAGACACGCCCCAATAAGTCCCAATCTGATAAAGAAAACAAAAAACAGGTCGGTGCTTCACCGACCTGTTTTGTATTCCACTCGAAAGCGATGTTGTCTAATAATGAATCGCGCGGGGCATTTCTTTGGCCTGGGCGACCCAGTCGGTGACTTCGGCCAGGGTGGGCAGGCGCTTGACGAGGCCCTGCGCTTCGTTGACCTCGGCCAGCTTCTTGACCAGGTTTTCGGGGTTGCGCTGTGCCAGCTCGGGCACGGTATCGACGCCGGCGGCTTCCAAGAGGTCGGCGTACTGTGTGGCCACACCGCGGATGCGGAACAGGTCGGCGTGGTTGGTCACGCGCAAAATGACTTCGTGGGCTACCCCGGTCGCGGCCGCGAGTTCTTCACGCCCCTTGGGCGTGCCCGCGCGTTCCAGCAGTCCTTCCGTGGTCGTTACGCCCGCAGCGGCGAAACGTGCCGCAAACCCTGTCGCAGCCGCGCTGCGCACCATTTCACTCTGGCTGACGTCTTCGATGTCCTTCAGGCTTGTCATGTTTTTCCTCCTGCTATGAAAATACCAATGTCAGCCAGCAGCGCAAGGCCATTCCCCATCTGGATCAGACCCAGTGCCTGCCAGCTGATGCCCCATGGCAATGTGATATCTACCAATCATTATCCCGATTTTTGTCGTTTCCGCAAATCATCTTCAGGACAAATAACTCCACCGACCCTCCGGACCCGTGAAGTTCATCGCACACCCCCACGACCATCCCACAAAACAACAAACCCAAACCCACACATCCTACTCAAACACGCACCCCAAAAAATTCGCGCCAATTGGCGCGAATTGGCGGTAAAAACCTTCGCGCCCATTCGCCGTCACAAATCGCGGCGCCGGAACTGGAACACGGCCAGGCCCAGCGCGGCCAACAGAAACACGACTGCGTACACAATCATGGCGGTGCTGGGGACCGAGTTCGAGACAAACGGTGAAAATCCAAATTCGCGCAAAATCGGCGATGTCATCTCGTGCGCAGCGCGTTTCCACACCGCTTCGCTGGGCATAATCAGGCTGGAGATGATCCCGATGTTGATGGCGGTCTGGTTCTGGGCGTACGTGCCGAACTGCTCGATCCAGCCACCGATGAAGGCCAGGCTGTAAAGACCAAAGACGATGCCGCCGGTGGCCAGGGTGGAGAAGGTGCTGCTGCACGCCAGGGTGATGGTCATGATGAGCAGGGTGTTCAGGTAGACCAGGGCAACGCCCGCCGGCACGTGAGTGGCGCGGTACTGCGCCTGCCACCACAGGGTCAGCACCACCCCGCCGATCATCAGCAGCAGGTAGAGGCTGAGCAGGCCGACGTAACCAAGCCACTTGCCCAGCACGATCTCGGCCCGCCGCACCGGTTTGGTCACCACGGCCTGGATCGTGCCCGAATTGATCTCACCCGACAGGGTATCGGCGGTAATCAGCGCCGCCATGACCATCGCCAGGAAGTTGACGGCGTACATACCGGCCATGAAGATGAAATTGAAGAACTCGCTGCGCAGCATGCTGCCCGCCTGCAGGCCACCGCTGGATGTGATGTCCTCGCGCAGAAAATAGAAACCAAGGTTGTAGATGACCAGGAAAGCAATACCAAGCAGCAGCGCAGCCAATACGATGCGCCGGCGCACGGCTTCGCGAAACGTCAGACGGGCCATGGTCAGGATGGGGTGCATCGGCTACAACCCTCCGTCCGTGCCGACGATCTGGATGAAAAGCTCTTCCAGCGAGAGGCGCTGCGGCTGCAGGGCGTAGAGCTCGGCGCCGTGTTCGACCAGATGACGGGCGATGGCCGGCAGGTGTTCGTCCTGGCTGACGGCCAGGGTGAGGTGTTCGCCGTCGACGCGGATATCACTGCCCCACTGGGCCAGGCCGGCGATGGTCTCGGCGGTCAGGCCGGCAGCGCGGATCGTGACACTGGTCTCGCCGGCGACGAGGCTTTCAAGTGCAGCGACACGCAGGACCTCGCCGTGTTTGATGAACGCGACGCGGTCGCAGGTGATTTCGATCTCACTCAGGAGGTGGGAGTTGAGAAAGACCGTCGTGCCGCGCGTGCGCAGGTCACGGATGATGTCACGCACCAGGCGGCGCCCCACCGGATCGAGACCCGAAGTGGGTTCATCGAGAAAGACCAGCTCCGGTTCGTTGAGCAGGGCCTGGGCCAGGCCGATGCGCTGCAGCATGCCTTTGGAGAAGGTGCGCAGGGTTTTGTCGCGAAACGGCGTCAGGCCGACGAGCGTCAGCAGCTCGGCGATGCGCGGGTCAAGGCGGCTGCGGTTCATGCCGTAGAGGTCACCGTGCAAGCGCAGGAACTCGCCGGCGGTCAGCCAGTCATGGAAACGGAAGTGTTCGGGCAGGAAGCCGATCTGTGCGCGTACGGTGCGATCGCCCAGCGGCCGGCCAAGGAGGGTGGCCTGGCCCGCGGTGGGCGCCACCAGTCCCAGCAGCATCTTGATCGAGGTCGTTTTGCCGGCACCGTTGGGGCCCAGGAAGCCAAAAACCTCACCCCGCGGCACCTGCAGGGTGAGACCACGCACCGCCACGTTGTCCCCAAAGACCTTCCGCAGCGCCTCGGTTTCGATCGCATACGATTCGGGCAAGCGTGTTCCTTTTATCCGGACGCAAGGGGCATTCGCCGCAGAGAACACACAGATCACAAAGAGTTTTTATGTTTTTCTGTGTGTTCTTTGCGGTTGAGCCAGGAATCGATTGTCAGCGCAGCGTCGCCGCCAGGGTCAGC
The DNA here is from genome assembly GCA_964443225.1 of uncultured Anaerolineae bacterium. Lineage (GTDB taxonomy): Bacteria > Chloroflexota > Anaerolineae > SSC4 > Amarolineaceae > SSC4. The sequence goes on along the minus strand of CAYUCC010000004.1, from coordinate 7,220 downwards.
GCGTCGTCGGGGTTGCCAAAGCCGCTGAGGCCGTAGACGATGCCGTCCTTGACCCAGAGCAGGGTGTAGGGCAGATCGCTGCTGCCCCAGGCGCGGGAGACCAGGTAGCCTTTGACGCCATCGACGGTGACTTCGCGGGTTTCGGCGTTGTTGGGCACCGGCACGACCAGCGTCGAGGTCCAGTCGACGGCCTGGCTGAAGGTGCGGGCCGCGTCGCTCGACATGCCGGCCATTTGCAGGCCCACTTCGGCCAGCTGGGCCATGTTCAGGTCGGGCGGTGTTTCGGCGGTGGGGCTGGGAATTTGGGCCAGGGCGACGCAGTTGCGCAGGGCGTCCCAGCCGGTGAAGTCCTCTTCGGACCTGGCTTCACAGTCGCCGTAGGTAGCGGTGACGCCGCGCGGGATGCTGACGCTGACTTTGGCACCGTCGATCGAAGCGGGCAGCTGGATGTCGGAGCGGCCGGCGGCATCGAGCACAGCCTGGATACGGGCACCGTCGAGTGTCATCTCGAAGGCCGCGCTGTCCTCGACGGTCAGCCCGGCCGGCTGGCGGTCGGCGAAGAGGCGGACCGGGAAGCCGGCGAGGGCGCTGGCGGCCGCGGCATCGGCGACGGTCTGCGAGGGACCTGGTTCTTTGAGGGTTACGGTGCTGTTGGACATGAGCTGGCTGAGCTGTTCGGCCAGGGGGCTGTCATCGCTCAGGTTGCCCAGGCCTTCCAGGTCCACGGGCAGGACGGTGATCTGCTGCACGCGGAAGAGGCTCAGGACCTGGCTGGCCAGGGTACGGACGGGGGCAAAGCTCAGAGCCAGGCCCAGGATCAGGACCAGGCTGACGCCGGCCCAGAGGGGGCGCCAGCGGCGGTTAGACAGTGATTGCCACATCGATTCTTTCCTTTCTACGTCTGGAGTCAGGCGCTGCATCTTGAAGCGGGCCAGGGCCAGGGACGGCGCGACAGGTGCGTCGGCCGGTTCAGGGGCCAGCGCGGCCAGGTGGGCTTCGACGCGCGTCGCGCGGGCGTCGAGTCCGGCAAGCTGGTCCTGGCAGCGGGGACACTCGGCCAGGTGGGCCGTCACCGCTGCGGCCTGATCCGCCGGCAGTTCGTGATCGCGGTAGGCGTGCAGTGCCTGGTCATTCAAGTGCGACATAGTGCTTCTCGAACTCCTTCTCGGCGCGGGCCAACAGGGTGCCGACCGAGTTGGGGGAGACCCCCAGGGCGTCGGCGATCTCGCGGTAGGACAGGCCGCTGTGGCGCAGCACCAGGAGCTGGGCGTCGCGGCTGCGCAGGCGGGCCAGGGCAGCCTGGACGCGGGCCTGCTCGCTGGCCTGTTCGGCAGTGGCGGCCGGGTCGGGGCTGGCCTGGATCAGCTGGGCCGCTGCGTCCTCGTAACGGGTGCGGCGGCTGGCTGCGCGCAGGGCGTTGTAGCCCAGGTTGGTCGCCACGCGGTAGAGCCAGCCGGCCGGGTTGGGCATCGCCGGTGCGCGCTGCCACAGGCGCCAGAACGTCTCCAGGGCCAGGTCTTCGGCCTCGGCGCGGTTACCGGTGAGGCGGAAGAGGACCTGGTAGACACGGCTGTAGTGCCGGGTGAACGAAACCTCGAAGGCGGCCTGGTCGGACGTCGTGGCGGGTGGGTTGGACTCCGTCCGCGCCGCCGCATCGTCCGCGCTGCTGTGCGACGTCACGGCCGGGTTGAACCTGCTTGTGATCAGAATTGGACTCCCTGAGAATTCTGCTTCGCAGAAATCCCTGTTGCGTGCGTCACTATTATAACACCGGTGGGGTGGATTTTGTGACACGCGCGGGGGAGTCGGTCAATGATGGTTTGGGTTCTCAGCCTGAAACTGCTCGCTGAGAGCAGCGTCAAGCAAACCATCGTCAGCTGACACAAACGTCAGAGACGGTAAGCCAGCAACAGCCAGCACATTATTGGCTGCCAACGCGCATGCCAGTTGTACGGCATCGTATGCACGAAGGACGTGCTGTTGCGTCAGCTCGAGGCTGCGTTCAATCGTGGACCGTTCGACAGGGATCAGGTGATAACCGTCTTCGCAGTCAGACACAAACGTATCCAGGAACTCGTGTCGCTGTTCGTCTGTTATCTCGCCCCGACGATAGCGGCGCGCAAATGCACTCCCCACTTCTGGTAATGCAAGCTCAGAAATAAAAACAGCGTGGGAAGAATTCTGGCAGAGATCGCGTATCCATGCACTGCCGGTTTCGATCACGTAACGTTTGACTATTGCGCTGCTATCCAGATAGTAGATCGCCATGGTTGTTCACAGCTCGCCGCGATCTTCAATGATCTGCTCACTCAGAGGTGGATCGAAACGGAGCTCTGCCAGTTCCTCGCGCACTTTCGAGCGCTGTTCGGGCGTCAGATACACATAACGCTTCACCAGTTCAGCACTCACCGGTCGCAGCAGACCAGCCTGCTGCAGCACTTGAATCGCCTGGTCGCGCTCGGAGGTGGCAGATCCAGCAGCCTGCTCTAGAGCCTCCAACCGTGCCAGGTCTTTGACACTGACCAATGCCGCCTTGGGTTTTCCGCGTCGCGCGATGACGAAGCGTCGGTCCAGCAGTTCAGTCTGCGCCAGCAGGTTCGAGAAATCGTTTCGGGCTTGTGCAACAGTCACAGTCTCGGTGCTCATGGAGTGATGCTCCCGGAAGTATTTATGTCCTAAAGACATTATGTGCATTATAGAATTGGCTAGGGCAAAAGTCAAATGCGATGTGCCCATGATAGGAACGTCCAAAGCAACGATCAAAGCTGGGGAGCAGTCAATTAGAATTTCCAAGCAAGGCAGATGGTTCGACCAGGCGAATGTTCTCGACTGCGGCGCGCGCCGTCAGCGCCGGGGTGAAGCCGGCTTTGGCAAACAGGGCGTGGGTGACGTTGGGCCAGCGTCCGTCGGGGTCGACCAGGCGGGTTTTGTGCTGCAGGTCGTCGAGGATGTCGGTGCCGACGGGGTTGGCCGACCATTTGCATTCACCGAGCAGGAGAGCCTGATCCGTGTCGCTGACGGCAGCCACGTCGATTTCACCCGAGCGATCCCACCAGGAACCGATCCGTTCGGGCAAAAAGGGGATCTCACCGACGCGTGCCAGGTGAGCCACGTGGGCGCGTGCCGCTTCCTCGAAGGCGTGGCCGACGAACTGGTCGAACGTGGGGCGGACGCGCTGCGCAAGGACGGCGTCTGCCAGGCCGAGATCGAGCGAGCCCTGGTTGGGTTGCACGTAGCGGAACCAAAAGCGCAAAAAGGCATCGGTGATCTGGTAGAGACCGCGTTTGCTTTTTTCGGGCTGGCGTTCGGTGGCTGGCACACGGCGACTGACCACACGCAGGTCCTGCAGGATATCCAGGTAGCGGCCGGTGGTGGATGCATCGCCCACCCGGGCGGCCTGGCCGATCTCGTTGAGTCGCGTCGAGCCTTGGGCGATGGCGCGCAGGATCGAAAAATAGTTGCGTGGCTCGCGCAGTTCTTCCATGAGCAGCAGCTGCGGCTCACGGCGCAGGGTGCCCTGGCTGTCCAGGATGTGGGTGCGAATGTTCGTAAAGACATCGACCTGATCCGAGAATGCGGTCAGATAGTAGGGCATACCGCCGAGAACGGCCCAGGCTTCGATCTGTTGGACAGGGGTATAGGCGGGGAAAAAAGCGGCTGCAGCCGGCAGATCCAGCGCTGGCAGGAGGTAACTACCGGTCCGCCGGCCGTATAGGGGCGCCTGATAACCAAGGATCTCGCGCTCGATCATGCCGATGTACGAGCCGCACAGCACCAAAAAGACCTGGGTATTGCGCAGCAGCTCGTCCCAGACCTTTTGCAGAATGGAGGGGATTGCCCGATTACCGCTGATCAGGTAAGTGAACTCGTCGAGCACCACGATGGGTCTCCCTGGCAGTTCGGCCAGCGCGCGGAAGGCTGCCTCCCAGGATGGAAAAGTGAAGCCATCGGGCGCCTCGGCGTGGGTGAAGCGCCAGATGTCCTGGGAGAAGGATGCGAGCTGGTCCAGGTCGGCGCTGAGTGTGGCAATGAAGAAGAGGTGCGGCTTGTCGGTGCAGAAATGGCGCAGGAGTTCGGTTTTGCCTACCCGCCGCCGGCCGTAGAGGACGAACAGCTCGGCGCGGCCGGAGCGATAGTGCGCTTCCAGGTTGGCCAGTTCGGTCTGGCGATTGATGAACATGGCTCGTCTCCTGTGTTGGACAACAAGAATACAAATCGTGATTATTATAATCGCGATTTGTATTCTTGCGAATTTCGTTGGGTGCTGTGGGGTGCCGTTCGAGTCATCAGGTCAGAACATGCCAGCATCGAGGTTGCTGTGGTGATTGGGCCGTGTGTGGGAAATCCTTTACGGCAACCAACACAACGAGTCTACGAGTTGACATGGGACACTCCTTTGTTAGAATCGACGCGCAACCACAAACGAGTTGGCGTGGCCGTTTATGCGGGGGATTGTGCGCAGCCGAGGGACCGGGCTGCGCACAATTGACGGAAGTTGGCGGATTCAAAACCTGCTTGACCGTTATTGCCCGGACTGCTATACTTACACGCAGAGGAGAGAAGCCATGTTGACAATTCAACTTGAATCCGAGCTCCTGGCATTGCCAATGCCCGATAAATTACATTTGCTACAAGTCTTGGTCGCTGATCTGACCCACACCTGGCCGGGAATCGAGAAGAGTCCTGACATCGCCGGCGGCGCCGTCTGTATCATTAGAACGCGCATCCCTGTCTGGTCGCTTGAAGGCTACCGCCGCCTGGGATGGTCGGAGGAACGCATCCTCAGTAACTTCGCAACCTTACGACCGGCTGATTTACGCAACGCCTGGGCCTATGTGGCGGCACATCTGGATGAGATCAACCAGGCTATTCGCGAGAACGAAGAGGCTTGATGCATGGCTCGCCTGTACGCCAATGAAAACTTTCCTCTCGAAGTGGTAGAGCATCTGCGGGTTTTGGGCCATGATGCACTGACAGTGCAGGAGGCTGGCAATGCAGGGCAAAGAATACCTGATAACGATGTCTTGGCCTACGCCAGGCAGACCAACCGCATCCTGGTGACCCTCAACCGGCGAGATTTCATCCGCCTCCATTTGTCACGTGCTCCTCACTGCGGCATGATCGTCTGTACCCAGGATAACGATACCTTTGCTCAGGCGCAGAGGATTGATCAAGCGATTGCCGCGGCCTCGCCTCTCGATGGCAAACTCATTCGCGTCAACCGCCCGCCGCGTTAGCATCTCCGTTGCCCCAGGGCAGCACGATGGCGCCAAATTTCCGGGAACGGAGAGGTCGAGGACAGCAGGTAGTTGGATTTGCCGGGTAGCTCGCGTCCGTCGCTAATGTACACACCTGACGAACCGGTCGTTACGGGTCGCCATCCGCCCGACTTGGGTCTTTCCGCCGACTGCCGGGGGATGGTGCGCAGCCGAGGGACCGAGCCGCGCACAGTTAAAGAGTTGGCAGATGAAAAAGAGCGGCAACCGCTCACAGGGCCGAGCCTCGCTTCCCCACGTGTCAGGACTGGAGCAGTTGCCTCGAAAATCGAAGTTGCGATTGCCCATTTCGGCCTGGTCGAGACCGCCGCCGCGTTTGCTGCCAAACAACGAGGTCAGTTCATCTGCTACAGCTGAAGGTTTGTCGGTCGACAACTCGAACCGGCACCCATAGAGTCTTCAGTCGTTCTCTGGCCGGCTGGCGGCCCAGGCGCACTGCGCCTTCTGCCCCGTTGCGAGCGGAGGCTGCGCCCTTCCCCGGTGTAGCAGCCTCGTCGCCGGGCAGCCCAGTCGCCAGCGCAGGGTCTGGGCTGCGGGCCAGCCAGGCAGTCATCAAGGAACCGCAACACCCCACCACCGCGTCACCCGCTGGATGTCCACGATGGTGATCATGCCGTCGCCGTCCTGGTCATAGGGCGGACCACCCGGCTGATTCCAGAAGCCGGAGATGATGACGATGTCGTCGACGTCGACTGTGCCGTCGCCGTCGAAATCGCAGCAAGGAGTCGAGGGAGTTTCACCTGTCCACAGGGCGATGAGCGATGAAATCTTACCGCCAGCCATGTTGAAGTTGCCCCCGGCGTAAAGCGAACCATCGGCCTTGACCGCTAAGGCCCCAACCCCTGAGCTCATCCCACTGCCCAGGGGATACCATTGGTTGCCGTCCCAACGAGCGATGTTGTTGGCAGCCGTCCCGCCGGCTGTGGTGAAATACCCCCCCGCATAGAGCGAACCATCAAGACCAGATGCTAGCGCGTCGACCCTTGCACCCTGTAACCCTCCTATCCCGCTGCCCAAGGAATACCACTCTGTGCCGTCCCAGCGCGCGATGGCATTTGCTGGCACTCCGCCGGCTGTGCCGAAGCCGCCCCCGGCGTAGAGGGAGCCATCCGGCCCCACTGCCAGGGCGGAAACTGTGTAGCTCATACCGCTGCCCAGAGGATGCCACTGAACACCATCCCAACGGGCGATGTAGTTGGCTGCCACCCCACCGGCGCTCGTGAAGTTGCCCCCGGCGTAGAACGAGCCATCCGGCCCAACCAGCAGCTCGTTAATAAACCCGTTCAGCTCGCTACCCAGGGGATGCCACTGGCCTCCGGCCCAGCGGGCGATGTAGTTGGCTGGCACTCCGCCAGCTGTGCTGAAGATGCCCCCAGCGTAAAGTGAGCCATCCGGCCCAACCGCCAACGCGTAAACAGACCCGTTCAGCCCACTACCCAGGGGATACCACTGGATGCCGTCCCAACGAGCGATGTTGTTAGCCGCAATGCCACCGGCTGTGCCGAAGCCGCCCCCGGCGTAGAGCGCGCCATCCGGCCCAACCGCCAACGCATAAACAGACCCGTTCAGCCCGCTACCCACGGGATGCCACTGGATGCCGTCCCAGCGAGCAATGGCCTTGGCTGCTACTCCTCCGGCTGTAGTAAATTTGCCCCCGGCGTAAAGCGAGCCATCATCCCCAACCACCAGGGCAGAGACTAACGAGTACGGTCCTCCTCCTATTCCGCTGCCCAGGGGAAGCGGTTCCCACATCACTCCGCCCCAGTGGGCGACGTAGTTGGCTGCCACGCCGCCAGCCGCAGTGAAGTTGCCCCCGGCGAAAAGCGCGCCATCCAGCCCAACCGCCAGAGCGTAAACAGACCCGTTCAGCCCGCTACCCAGGGGATGCCACCTTTTAGGGGTAGGTTTTTTGATATCTGAGCGGGAGAACAAAATGAGGTGAAT
>CAYUCC010000003.1:121577-124097 GCA_964443225.1 uncultured Anaerolineae bacterium | reverse complement strand
GTCCTGAGTCGGCTTCAGCCGACTTCGGCTTTGAGCCTGAACTTTAGTTCAAGGCGGACGTTGGTGTCCATCGATGCCATTGCAACACATTATCAGAATCAAACAGGAGTGACTTTCAAGTTGTTGACGCAAAAAACCGATACACTGATCAGCCCCTATGGCGGTCAGCTGATTGACCTGCTTGTCCCGGCCGCCGACCTGGCCGACGTGAAGGCGTACGCCCACCGGCTGCCTTCGATTCAAATCTCAGAACGGGCGGCCTGTGACCTCGAGCTGCTCGCCACCGGTGCTTTTTCGCCGCTGGACCGCTTCATGGGCCAGGCTGACTTCCAGCGTGTGCTCGACGACATGCGCCTGGCCAACGGCACGTTGTTTCCGATTCCTGTGACCCTGCCGGTGGAACCGGGTCCGGCCATTCAGTTGGGCCAGGACATCACGCTGCGCAATGCCAAGAACGAGATCCTGGCAGTCATGACGATCGAGGAGATCTACCCCTGGGACCGCGCCGAGGTCTCGCAGAAGGTGTTTGGCACCCTGGACTTGCGCCATCCGCTGGTGGCCGAAATGCACCGCTGGGGATCGCTGCAGGTGTCGGGCCGTTTGCAGGTTGTACAGCTGCCCGTGCACTACGATTTTCAGGAGCTCCGCCTGACGCCCGCCCAGACGCGGGCCGTGCTGGCCGGTTATGGTTATCCTAACGTCGTGGCGTTTCAGACGCGCAACCCGCTGCATCGGGTGCATGAAGAACTGACCAAACGGGCGGCCGAAGAGGTCAACGGTGTGCTCTTGCTCCACCCCGTCGTGGGAATGACGAAACCGGGCGACGTCGATCACTTCACGCGGGTGCGCACCTACAAGGCGCTGGCGCAGCGCTACTACGACCAGGACCGCATTCTGCTGGCCCTGCTGCCGCTGGCGATGCGCATGGCCGGCCCGCGCGAGGCGCTGTGGCATGCCATCATCCGCCGCAACCACGGTGCCAATCACCTGATCGTGGGCCGCGACCATGCCGGGCCGGGCAACGATTCGACCGGCAAACCGTTCTACGGACCGTACGACGCGCAGGAGCTGGTCAGCCGCTACGCCGACGAGCTCGGTGTCAAGATGGTGCCCTTCCGCCAGCTCGTTTACCTTCCGGACGAAGATCGTTATGAGGAGGTCAACCGCATCCCCGCAGAGACCCGTACGGCTGATATCTCGGGGACGCAGGTGCGCAATGATTATTTGAACAACGGGCGCACGCTTCCGGCATGGTTTACCCGACCGGAAGTGGCCGAGATCCTGGCCGAAAGTTACCCGCCGCGCCACAAGCAGGGGGTGTGTATCTGGTTCACCGGTCTCAGCGGCGCCGGCAAGTCGACGACCGCCGAAGTGCTGACGCAGCTCCTGCTCGAAAATGGTCGCCAGGTTACCCTGTTGGACGGCGACGTCGTCCGCACGCACCTCTCGAAGGGGTTGGGGTTCAGCAAGGACGACCGTGACACCAACATTCGCCGCATCGGCTACGTGGCGGCCGAGCTGGTACGTCATGGCGGCACCGTCGTTTGCGCTGCGGTCAGCCCCTACCGCGCCACGCGCAACGACGTGCGCAACCTGGTCGGCAGCGAGCATTTTGTCGAGGTATTCGTCGATACCCCGCTGGACGTATGCGAGCAGCGTGACGTCAAAGGCATGTACGCCAAAGCGCGCCGTGGGGAGATCAAGGAGTTCACTGGCATCGACGATCCCTATGAAGCTCCGCTGCACGCCGAACTCACGTTGGACACGGTCGGTTTTTCGGCCGAACAGAACGCGCATGCCATTGTCGACTACCTGGTTTCTCAGGGCCTGATTCGGCCAGAGCGACCGGCGGCAGACGCGGGCAACGGCTACATTGGCGTGTAGAGGAACGATGAGCCTGTTCAGCAAGTCACTCAACGCCCTGCGTGGCCAGGGCAGCACGCCGGCAGCCACCAGCCAGCCCGACAACACGCCGATCATCGTGGTGTCAGGGCTGCCGCGTTCGGGCACCTCGATGATGATGAAGGCGTTGGAAGCGGGCGGCATCACCATGTTGACCGACAACCTGCGCCAGGCCGACGTCGACAACCCTAAAGGCTACTACGAATTCGAGCGGGTGAAGCAGCTGCCACAGGGCGATACGGCCTGGCTGGCCGAGGCGCGGGGTAAGGGCGTCAAGGTCATTGCAGCCCTGCTGGAGCATCTGCCGCCCGACTACCCGTATCGGGTGTTGTTCATGCAGCGTGCGCTGCCCGAAATCCTGGCTTCGCAGAAGAAAATGCTGGCACGGCGGGGTGAGGATCCGGACAAAGTCAACGATGAAGAGATGGCGCGCCTGTTTACCCAGCACGTGAACAAAGTGAAGGCGTGGCTGGCTGCTCAACCTCACATGGCTGTCCTGGATGTCGATTACAACCAGATGCTGGCTGCCCCGCGACCACACCTGGTGGTGGTCAACCAGTTCCTGGACAACATTCTGGACGTTGACCGCATGGTGGCGGTGGTGGACCAGGACCTGTA
>CAYUCC010000003.1:114556-121477 GCA_964443225.1 uncultured Anaerolineae bacterium | reverse complement strand
AACCTGATGCTGGGCACGCATCTGCTGCACGAGAGCTGGCGCGCCGGTATCCCCAAGTTTGTGGGTATCAGTACCGTCTGCGCCTATCCCAAGTTCACCCCCGTGCCCTTCCGCGAGGAGAATCTGTGGGATGGGTATCCCGAAGAGACCAACGGGCCGTATGGCCTGGCTAAAAAGATGCTGCTCGTACAGAGCCAGGCCTACCGGCAGCAGTACGGGTATAATTCGGCGACACTGCTGTTGGGGAATCTGTACGGACCGCGGGATCAGTTTGACCTGGAACACTCTCACGTCATTCCAGCGCTGATTCGCAAATGCCTGGAAGCGAATGAGCAGGGCCTTCGGTCGATAACAGCCTGGGGCGACGGCTCGCCAACGCGTGAGTTTCTCTACGTCGAAGATGCCGCCGAAGGCGTGATTCTGGCCGCCGAACGGTTGAACGAGAGCCTGCCGGTCAACCTGGGCAGCAGCTTCGAGATCAGCATCAAAGATCTGGCTGAACTGATCGCTCGCCTGACCGGGTTCGAGGGACAGATCGTATGGGATACCAGCAAACCCAACGGCCAGCCCCGCCGCAAGCTCGACATCAGCCGTGCCCGCGACTACTTTGGTTTTGTCTCCACGACCCCCTTCGACGTGGGCTTGCAGCGCACCCTCGACTGGTACCGGCGGGAGCATTTCGGATTTTAGATTTTGGGTTTTGGATTTTGGATTTTGGGTTTTGGGTTTTGGATTTTGGATTGGGGGTCATGTATCGTGCTGATGTGACGGCGCCGTTCATGACGGTGAGCATCCATGCGCGAAGGGCGCGCGGACGCGAATGACACACGGGGGATGCCCGATTCATTCCTCGGGCATCAGCCTTCCCACGCGCGGCAGCCGCTGAAACACGTGCGCGTCGTGCGGGGCTTTGCGCAGGGAGCGTGTCAGGTCCAGGCCGGCGTAGTGCAGGTTTTTGTGTTCGCCGCCGCGCCACAAGGTGGATTGGCTGACATCGTACACTACGCCGTCGTAGGCAATGTAGGCTTTGCGTCCGCGTTGGCCGTCGTACTGGCGGAGTTCGCCCTCGGTGAACTCGATGTCTGGCGCGGCTTCGGTCATGGGATGGCGGCGCGCGCCGCCTCCAGGTCGGGCAGGTGTTCGCGGTCGTGTTCGACGATGCGCAGGAGCAGCTCACCCACCGTGATCGTCATATCGGGCTGGTGGTAGGCCACACCCACCTGGGAATCTTCCAGGTAGGTGACGTTCCAGTCGGTTTCTTCGCGCTGCAGCGCCAGGCCGCGCAGGACTTCGGCCCACGTCCAGCCTGCGAAACGCGCGTGCGCCCGTTCGTTCCAGGCATCAACCTCGGCGGGTGACCGCAGCCAGTCCACCTTGTCCCCATCACCCCACAGCACCTTCTGTGCGATCGTGAGCAGCCGGTCTTCCCAGGCCACCAGGTGTGCAGCAATGTCGCGCGGGGAGGCCGCACCCGCGCGGGGTGGCATCGTGGCGGCCTCATGGGTCACTCCACGCAGGACCGCCAGCACGGCACGCCGGCTTTCGAACAGCTCGCGCTGCAGGGTGACCTTATCGGTCACGTTCGGCCAGCCAATGTTTCACATAGGCGTTGAAGGCATCGGCCTGCTCGTCGTGGGGCAGCACACCGCTCTCTTCGAAGACGTGGAACGACGTGTCTGGTCGCAGCAGGAGAAATGAGCGCAGCTCGCCGATCGGGCTGAAGCGACCGCTGCGTCCCCATACGATCAACACGCGGTGGGTCAGGTGCAGCCATTCGCTGCGCACATCACGGTTGAGCTGGGCCGACAGGAAGCTGATCGGTGCCCATTTGGCGTCGGCCTGATGCGACTCGACGTAATAATCGTCGATCATGCTCTCCGGCACGTTCTGCGGATCGCCGTAGGTGAAGCTGCGCAGGAAAAAGCGCAGCGAGGGGCGCGAGGCCACCGCCGTAAACACGCTGGTGCCAAGGATCGGCGTGGCCAGGAATCTGTGCCACACGTTGGCACCCAGACCCGCAGGTTTGGCCAGTGTATCGAGACCCGTCGGGCAGATCAGCACCAGGTGCTGGTAGCGCTCGGGGTGGCGGCTGACGGCCCCCAGCAGATGGGCGCAGGACAGCGAGCTGGCGATGACGTGCGTCGGCGCCTGAATCACGTCGCGCACGAAGTCGCTGATGAGATCGGCGTAGAGATCGGCCGTGTACTTCATGGCCGGTCGATCGGAGCGGCCGTACCCGAGCAGATCGGGCGCGTAGACGTGGTAGTCGTCGCACAGCCCGGCGAAGACCTTGCGCATTTCGTAGGATGACGCCGCTGCGTTGAAGCCATGCAGCAACAGCAGCGGGGGGGCGTCGTGTGCGCCCGCTTCTTCGTAAAAGACGTGGCCTTCGCGCCAGGGGTAAAAATGTTCCGTGCCGCCCAGGGTGGTCTCGATAGGACCCACGCCGGCGCGCGCAAGCTGATTCCAGGCGGCGAGTCCACCGATCGTCAGGCCGACGGCTGCCACTGTTCGTTTGGATAGTTTCATCATCATCTCGTCAATTGACACGCCGGACCGCCCGGCCTTCCGGAATGGGGAGGATCACCCATGCCGGACGGGAGGACTCGCCCGGTACGTGCGTTTCATCCTGCGGTGTACGTGCCGCAGCCACGAGCAGCCTGACTTTTTTGTCGCCCGGCTCCAACACTACACCGGGCGAGTCGATCTCGTGATGGGTGCTGACGGCGGCTGGATTGCGGGCTTTGATGCGAAAGAACACCGGTGTCGTTGCCGTCACGTTGGGAATCCGCAGGGTGAAATGATCGGACCAGTCAACACTCGAAGCCAGTACTTCGCCTTCCCAGGCCACCACCTCGACGGTGCACTGATCGAGTGGATGACCCTGTCGATCGATGAAATAACCTTCGATTTCCAGCACGGCGTCCCTCCTTCATCTGTGCGTTGATGTCGATTGTGCGCCGTTCAACGCGCGCGCAGCCGCATCACAGAGCAGCGCCACGCCAAGGGGCAGCGCATGCTCGTCAAAATCAAAACTGGCGTTATGATGGGGGTGTGGATGCGGACCAGCACCCAACAGTGCAAAACAGCCCGGCACCCGATTCAGAAATTCGCTCACATCCTCGGCGATCATCAGCGGCGTAATCCGATCGACCTGGTCGTCTCCCAGCACGTGGGCCGCCGCGGCCCGCATGACCGTTGTCGCAGCGGGTGCGTTGACCACCGCCGAGGTAGGATAGCCGCATGGCGACCACGTCGAGCGGGCGTTCAACCCCTGGCAGACACCCGCCACCACCGCCTGGGCGCGTGCCAACACCTGCTGACGGACCTGGCGGTCGAAGGTACGGATGGTGCCGCGCATCACGACCTGCTCGGCCAGGATATTGAAGGCCTGACCTCCCTGAATCGTACCAATCGTCAGAACCGCCGTTTGCACCGGGTCGACGCTGCGGCTGACCACGGTCTGCAGGGCGCTGATCACCTGGCCCGTCACGACGATGGCATCGACCCCTTCGTGCGGCATGGCGCCGTGGCTGCCGCGCCCGGTGATGGTCAGCTCGAACTCGTCGGCGGCGGCCAGCAGCGGGCCTTCCTGCACGACCACGCGACCCAGGGGAAACGGGTTCCACAGATGCAGCCCGAAGGCCAGATCGGGTGCGGGAGCGTGCAGCGCGCCGTCCTGCACCATGGCCTGGGCGCCGCCCAGGCCTTCTTCGGCGGGCTGGAAAACGAGCTTGACCCGCCCGTGCAGCTGCTGGCGGTGTTGGCTCAACAACGCCGCAACCCCCATGCCAATGGCGGTGTGCCCGTCATGGCCACAGGCATGCATCACGTTGGGATGCAGCGAGCGGTAGGGTGCCGCGCTCACTTCCTGGATCGGCAGCGCGTCCATGTCGAAGCGTAACATAACCGTGGGGCCATCCGCACTGCCTTCGAGGATACCGACGACGCCGGTTTGCCCAACACCCGTTTGCACTTCCATGCCCAGGTCACCGAGATGCTGTGCCACGATGCCGCTGGTGCGCACCTCGTGAAAACCGAGCTCAGGATGTTGGTGCAGATCACGACGCCAGGCAATCAGCTGGGCAGCCATCGCCTCTGCATCACGTCGAAAGTCGACCATGCGCGATTCCTCCACAAGTCATTTTACATCGTGGGTGCGTAAAGAAGAAATTGCGAGTGGGGAGCAGGGAATCGAGGGGTGGCTCGGGTCGGGAGGAGTACTTGCGCGATGCGGGATCGTGGCATACAATGCGCACTCGAACATTTGAACGCATTCCAACGATGGAGGCATCGGTAGCTGCATGTGGCAGATTGCCATGGGGTGGCGCGAGATTATGACGCGTATCCTGGACGGGTTCGTGATCGAGGCCAACGTGACGCCGGTCTGGCTGCGTAATCCGGGCACCAACCGCTTGTTGAAGCTCGATCTGTACGCACCCGAGGCCGGGGTGGCGGTGCGGCTCATGGGGCTGCAAGGCCAGCGCAAGACACGGCTGAGTGACGAAGAAGAGATGGAAGAGGCGCAGCGCAACGAGATGCGGGCCGAGTTATGCCGTCAGAACGGCGTGCGGCTGGTCAACGTCACGTTGGGCACGTCGCAGCCGGCCGAGGTGTTCAACGACCTCAGCCGTGGGCTGGCGTCGGCTTCGCGACGCGTGGCGCAGAGCAGCGTGCGTGCCAGTGAAAAGGAACGCCTGATGACGCAGCTGGCCGCGGCGCACCAGACGTTGGAGCGCCTGCGGCGTCAGGTGCGTACCACGGACGACGTGCAGCGTTTTGCTGATGCCTGGCGCGACCGCGAGATGGCTTCGGTCGTCGAGGCACAGGCCGCCGCGGCCGACCCCCAGACTGGTTTCAAGTCGGGGCGAATCGTGGCGACGGCCTACCGGCCCGGGATGGAGGTGCAGCACGAGAAGTTCGGCCGCGGGCAGGTCGTGCAGATTACACCGGATGGCAATGATCTGGCGATCACCATCTCCTTCGTCACGGCCGGCGAGCGTAAGTTCCTGATGAGTCTGGTGAAGGACAAACTTGCCCCCGTCTGAACGTTGGTTTTGGCACGCACGTCACAACTGCGGTACCGGCTCCCCGCGCCGAGTATGACGCGCTCGTGAAGCGCATGCGAACGGCGTGACGTTGTCCTGGCACGGAAGCCGCCTGTCCAGGGTTTGGGTACACGGCGCGTTTGACCTGTTTGGAATGTTTGTGGTACTATTGCGCGCCACTCGTGCGCAGCTGTCCCAGAAAACCAGGCATACCTTCCAGAGGAGACAACCGACGATGAAACTGCTGCCCTCCATCCTTCTCGTTGCGCTCATTTTCGCCACCGCGCTGACCGGCGCGGCGGCCCCTGTCCGGGCTGGCATCGACCCGCAGGGACCGGTCAGTACCGATGACCCCGGTGCGGTTCTGCGTGCCCGTATACTGGCCGACCGGGAGCCAGACCAGGCTTTGGAACCGATGGCATTTACGCCGTGCGTCGGTAACCTGGCCGGCGGCTATCCGTGTAACAATATCGACCTGGGGGCCTTCCTGCCCAACAGCACCATCGGCGGCGGCGGCGGCAGCAGCATCTGGGGTTGGACCGATCCCCTCACCGGGAAAGAATATGCCCTGATGGGACGCACCAACGGCACTGCTTTCGTCGACATCACCAACCCGGTCAGCCCGATCTACGTGGGCAACCTGCCAACAGCCACGGGCAACTCGTCGTGGCGCGAGCTGAAGGCCTACGATACGTATGCCTACATCATCTCCGACTCCAACGGCGCACACGGCATGCAGGTGTTCGATCTGACCCAGCTGCGCAACGTGACGACCCCGCCGGTGACCTTCACCGCCCCGCGTTACACCGGCTTCGGCAGCGCCCACGACATCACCATCAATCCCGACACGGGTTACCTGTACGTGGTAGGCATTTCGTCCGGTGGGGCGCCCTCATGCAGCGGTAGTCTGCACATGATCGACGTGAATAATCCGGGTACCCCCACGTTTGCGGGCTGCGCCGGCAGTGCCTACACCCACGATACGACGTGTGTGATCTACCACGGGCCCGATGCGGAGCATCGCGGCAAAGAGATCTGCATCAACTCCAACGGTAACTCGAGCACCGGTGGACAGGTGGTCGTCATGGATGTGACCAACAAAGGCGCACCGGTGCAGATTTCGGCACGCACCTATGCCGGTGCCGGCTACATTCACCAGGGTTGGCTTACCGAGGATCATCGCTACTTCTACCTGGACGATGAGCTGGACGAACAGGATTTTGGCCACAATACACACACCTACGTGTGGGATATGGTCGACCTGAACAACCCCGTGCTGGTCCACACCTACGTGGGCCCAAACCTCGCCATCGACCACAATCAGTTTATCGTCGGCAACCGCTCGTACCAGGCCAACTACCGCGCCGGGCTGCGCATCCTGGACATCACGAATCCGGTGGCCCCGTTCGAGTACGGTTACTTCGACATCTATCCAGCCAATAACAATGCCAACTTCAACGGTGCGTGGGGCAACTATCCCTTCTTCGACAGCGGCACCGTCATCGTGAGCGGCATGGAGCAGGGTTTGTTTGTCCTGCTGCCGCGCCCGCAGTGCACCTGGCGCGACCTGGACTGCTCGTGTCAGGTCGACGCGCTCGACATCACGCAGGCCGCGCAGAGCTGGAACTGCGGCCTGGCCGACGCCTGTTACCGCAACCGCGTCGATCGTGACAAAGACGGCCTGGTCACCGTGGCCGACATCATGAAATTCAATGCCCAGTGGGGCTGGATGTGCCCGGCCTAGTTGGCCTCGCCTGGTTATGAGTTATGAGGAGTCCGGCATCCAGATGCCGGACCGTGGCGTGCCTGGCACAATGTTGAGGAGTCCGGCATCCAGATGCCGGACCGTGGCGTGCCTGGCACAATGTTGAGG
>CAYUCC010000003.1:33959-114456 GCA_964443225.1 uncultured Anaerolineae bacterium | reverse complement strand
TGAGGAGTCCGGCATCCAGATGCCGGACCGTGGCGTGCCTGGCACAATGTTGAGGAGTCCGGCATCCAGATGCCGGACCAGGCATGGCGGCGCCCTGGCTTATGACCGGCGCAGCATGGGCAGGTAGGTCCGATAGCTGGCTGGCGGCACGGAATCCAACCGCAGCTGCGTCACGAAGCTATCGCCGCCACCGTTGTACGTGGTATCGAACGCCGACGGTGTGGTCGGAAAATCTGCGGACGAGGTGCTGCCGGTGAGTACCACGTCTCCCCCCGCATCGATGGCGACCCCCCGCGCCTGGTCGGTATCGCTGCCACCGAGATAGGTGCCGTAGAGCAGCTGCGACCCATCGGCCGACAGGCGCGCCAGGACTGCGTCGCGCTCGCCGTGCAGGGCTGCCGACACCGCGCCGGGCGTGGTGGGGAAGTCGGCTGACGCGGTGGCGCCGGCGATGAGAAGCGTATCGTCGCGGCCGACGTCCAGGGCCCACGCCCAGTCGTCTTCACTGCCGCCGAGGTAGGTCGAGAAGTCCAGCGTATAACCGTCGAGCGACATCCTGGTCACGAACCCATCCTGTCCACCGTGCAGGCTGGCGGCCAGGGCCGCGGGTGTCGTCGGAAAGTCGTCCGAACGGGTGACACCGGTCACGATGGGCCGGTGCGCCGCCACAACCAGGTCCGCCGGCCGGTCCTCGCCGCTGCCACCCAGGTAAGTGCTGTAGACCAACTGGTTGGCGGCCAGATCGAGCTGGTAGAGAAAACCGTCGGTATTGCCGCCGTAAGATGGACCAATAACGCCGGGGGTCACCGGAAAATCCGCCGAGTTGGTCCAGCCGGCCACGTGAACGATGTCGTCGGCTGCGAGCGCAGCCCCCACCGCTTCGTCCTGGCCGGCACCCCCGAGGAACGTGCTGTACAACAAGGTGGTACCGCTGGCATCCAGTTTGGCCAGGAAGGTGTCGCGGAGATTGGCCAGCACGGGCTGCACGGCGCCCGGGGTGGTGGGAAAATCGGTGGACCACGTGCCACCGACCACGAATGCGTTGCCGTTCGTATCCACGGTGATGGCGCGTCCGACGTCCCAATCGGCGCCCCCCAGGAAGGTACAGTAGGCCAGCCCGCTGCCATCGGCGTGGATTTTCAGGACAAAGGCATCGGTTTCGCCAAAGTAGGTGGGGTGATAGCCGGGCACCGTGCCGAACACCGTGCAGAAGTCCGCCGAACGGGTGTAGCCGGTGATGTAGGCGTTGCCCTGTGTGTCCAGTGCGATGCTGTAGCCCTCGTCTTCGGCAAAGAGCGTCAACGCGTTGAACCAGTAGGTAAGGTCGGTGGCCGTGCCATCCGCCGTGAAGCGGGTGACGAAGGCGTCGACGCCGTGCTGCGGTGCGCCTGGCCCCGTTTCGGCCGGAAAGCTCGTTCCCGAGGTGAAGCCGGTCACGATCGCGCGGCCCTGGGGGTCCACGACCACACCAGCACCCTGGTCCTCGGACTCACTGCCGAGGTAGGTGCTGTACACCCAGGGAAGCCTGGTTACGCTGACGCTGCCGGTGACGTGACTGGCAGCCAGGAGTACAAGAAGTATCAGATATTTCATGGGCACTCGAGTTGAAGTGTGTGATAATCGCTGAGCGAGCTTACCACCAGGAGACACTACCGTGCAAAAAACCATTGTGCGCTTGACAGTCGCAGTCGTATTGTTGGTTCTGAGTCTGGCCGAAAACCCACCTGTGGGCTTCAACGCCCGGGTGTTTTCGGGGTTTTCGGATAGAACCTCGATCACCGTGGCCGCACCATCGGCACAGTCTCGCACCCCGCGCCAGGCGGTGTGCAGTGGTGGCAGTGCGAGTGGGTTCCCCTGCCAGAATGTCGACCTGCTGGCGCAGGTGTCGCTGGCCGATCTGGGTGCATCCAGCGCCGCGATCAAAGGCAACGAACACTGGGGGTGGACCGACCCAGTCACAGGTCGCGACTACGTGCTCTTTGGGCTGACGAATGCCACCGCCTTCGTCGACATCAGCGACCGGCAGAACCCGCGTTACCTCGGCCAGCTGCCAAGCCACCAGGGCGTGTCACAGTACCGCGACCTGGCTGTGAGCGGCAATACGGCGTTCATCGTCGCCGACACGCCGACCCAGCACGGTCTGCAGGTGTTCGACCTGACGCAGCTGCGCAACGTGGTCAATCCACCCGTCACCTTCACCGAATCCGCGCACTATGCGGGCTTCGTGGCCGGGCACAGCCTGTGGATGAACGAAGCCACGGGGTATCTGTACGTATTTCGCAGCGTCGGTGACGCCTGCCAGAGCGGTGTGCACATGGTCAACGTGCAGAACCCATTGCAGCCCAGCTTTGCCGGCTGTTTTGCGCAAGACGATACACCCCTGTCGACCGGTGAATGCCTGGTGTACGACGGGCCGGACCATACCTACCACGGTCGCGAAATTTGTTTCGTCGCCAGCGACGACAACGTCGGCATCTTCGACGTCACCAACAAAGCCCAGCCGCTGCAGGTTGCCGATTTCACCTACCCGGGTATTGCGCGTGCCCACCAGGGGGATCTCACCGCTGACCTGCGGTATTGGCTGTTGGGGGACATGATGGACGAGCACCACACCGGGTTCAACACGCGCACGTACGCCTTCGACATCAGCGATCTGGATCATCCCGTGGTGCTGGGTCATTTCAGCCACAGCACCTTTGCCATCGACCACGACTTGCAGATCGTGGGTACGCGCGTGTTCCAGGCCAACTGGCGGGCGGGGCTGCGCATCCTGGACGTCAGCAGTCTGCCGGGCGTCGGTTTTCGTGAGCTGGCCTATTTCGACACCGTACCCGGCAGCGACAGCATCGGACACACCGGTGCGTTTGCGCCCTACGTGTGGCCGGATGGCGTCGTGACGGTGAGTGACACCGAGAGTGGGCTGTTTGTGCTGCAGCCGACGATCGACCGGGTGTACCTGCCGACGATGATGCGCTAAGGGCTTGTAAAAGAATGACTTCCAGCCATAATGCCGGAAGTCTTTCTTCTACATGCCCTAATGGCTCTCAGCGCATCATAGCAGCGGCGTCGGGGTAAACGTGAGGAAGAAGATGAACATAGTCAGCCAGCCGATCAGCTTGCGGCGTGAATCGAGGGGCGTTACCTCGTTGAGCGGGCTGGGGTGCCGCAGGCCGGTGACAAAAACGATCAGAAACACCCACATGAACCAGCCATTCCAGGCGACCACGCCCAACACCACCAGCACCACGAGGACGGCGTAGCCGACCCAACGTGCCTGCTTGCCCAACAACGCATAGATGATGTGCCCGCCGTCGAGCTGCCCTACCGGCAGCAGGTTGAAGGCGGTGAGCAGCAGACCAAACCAGGCCGCAAACGCCACGGGGTGCAGCATGACGTCCTGGCCATTGCCAGGCAGCCACTGCCCAAACACCAGGAATTTGATCGCTGCATACAGCAGCGAATTTCCTTCCTGCATGCCACCACTGCTCAGTCGAATCGCTTCCACGTTCGACAGGTTGAGGCCCAGCAGCAGGAGTGGAATGGCGACTGCCAGCCCGGCCAGCGGCCCGGCCACCGCCACGTCGAACAGGGCGCGGCGGTCGGTGACGGGCGATTTCATCTTGATAAAGGCGCCAAACGTACCAACACCGAGCGGGATCGGGATGAAATAGGGCAGTGTCACGTCGACCTTGTGCCAGCGCGCCAGGAAGTAGTGCCCGAATTCGTGCGCACCAAGAATGGCCAGCAGGGCCAGCGCAAACGGTGCACCGGTCAGCAGGTCCGGCAGGCTGGTGGGCAAACGCCCCAGCACCATCGTGGCGCCCGCCAGCAGCGTCGTGAGCACCGTGATGCCAAACAACACCACGTTGATCCACGCCCGCGACGGGGTGGCGCGAAACAGACCGCGCACCGCCAGCAGAACGTCCTCGCCCGCTTCCTGGCGCAGCATCGGCGTGAAGCTGTGGCGCGCCAGGCGCTGCTGCAGCTGGGGGAATGCTTCGTCAGCCGGCACCAACAGACGACCCACGTACTGAATGGGATCGTCCCGCCGCGCCGGGTAGGTGACCTGGGTGATGGCAAACAGGCCATCGAGCTCGAGACGCAGGCGCCACAGCTCGTCGTCTGCCTCATTCATTACCGGAAGTGAAATTGTCGAAGTTGTCATCGTCAAACCTCGCCAGAGTGTCGCGCACACCTGGCCAGAATTCGGGAATTACAGGTACAATCTGACGATTTGACGATTGCGTGCTGTGCTCCGTCACCGGCGGTCAGTTTGGGCACGTGTCGCCCCAATGGCTGCTCACTTCCTGAACGTCGACGGCGTCGATCTCACCATCGAAGTTCAAGTCATACCGCGTATCGTACACCGTGTCCCACCAGTGTGTCCCCCACAGTGCCGCCATCCCCAGCACATCGTAGATGTCTACGGCGTCGTTTTGATCCAGGTCCCATGGCAGCACGCAGGCGTGATTGTCCAGTACGCGCACGACGCCAAAACCAAGCACGTAGAGCCGCCCATCGGGCCCCATGGCCAGGTCGGTCGGGCACGAGACGCCATCGATGGCGGCAGCCGAATCGGGTGTCAGTGATTCGAAGGCAGTTGTGGCAAACGGGGCATGGAAGAGGGTGTTCGTGCGGTTGGCACACCACAGGAGGTGGTGCCGCCAGGCGGGCACCGTGTGGCTGTTGAACAACTCGATACCGGCAATGCCAATCGGTGCCGGGTATACGTAGACCGGCTCGGTGTAAGGTGCGGGCAGCGCCCGGCAGTCATCGTAGCTGGTGGCGCTGTGCGGCCAGCCATAGTTGGCACCACTCTGCACCAGGTTGACTTCGTCGTTGCAGCCGGGGCCATTTTCGGTGGTAAACAGGAAACCAGTCACGCTGTCGAATGTAAAATCGAACGGATTGCGGAAGCCACAGGCATACACCCGGCTGTCAGGTGGCCCGGCGGTGGCAAAGGTTTCACAGGGCATATTGCCAGCCGCGCCGCGCGCCGCGTTGGGCTGCAACCGGTACGGTGGTCGAACGTTCAGACGCAGGATTTTGCCCTTGGGTGTATGCCGCCCCTGGGCATTGCCGGCGTTACAGCCATAATCACCGATCGTGACGAAGAGGTGCCCCCGCACGTCGAAGTGCAGATTGCCCGCAACGTGCCAGCTGCACGGGACGTCTTCGGGAGCCCGCGGCACATCGAGCAGCACAAAGGCATCGATCAGCTGGCCATCGACCTCGCGGTAGCGTACCACACGGTTGCTGATGACCTCATCGATGCGTGTGGTATAGTAGACATACACGAAAGGCTCGACCGCGAAGAGCGGATCGAAGACCACCCCAATCAGACCTTGCTCGCCCTCGGTCACCAGTACATCTGCCAGGTCGAGCCACACCGCCGCCGTGCCCCCGCCAGGTGCCACGATATACAGACGACCCTCTTTGGTACTCACCGCCAGCCGGCCGTCCGGCGCCCATGCCATCGCGGTGGGGTAACCGCTCTCGAACGTGGCGTACACATCGACCGTCACCCCCGGCGGCAGCGGCTCTGCTGCCGCGAGTGGGCTGTAAAACAGACTCAGTGCCAGGACGATCACGCCCAGCCACAACGTACCGCGATGATTCATGACGACTTCCTGTCGTTCAACTTTGTGCCAATTCACACAAGATTCTAGCACATCCAGAGTCTAATCAAAAACCCGCGACCGCTTCATATAATCCAAAATCCAAAATCCAAAATCCAAAATCAAAAAACGCGTCTTTGCCAGGCAGGCGCAGCATTGGTATAATGAATCCTGGCCCGCGTCGTGACCAGGGCCAAGAAGGACCGGACGCGCAACGCATATGATGTCAAAAACCAGAATCAAACCCTGGTGGCCGGCGATCCTCGCGCTGGTCACCGTGGCGGTGGCGATCTGGCTGTTGGCCAGCCAGGCATCGGCCAACCCATCCAGCACCATCACTGTCACCAGCCCCAACGGGGGTGAAGCCTGGGGAGGTGGCCAGGTTCATCCTGTCAGCTGGGCAACGAGCGGTGGTCCATTTGTAAATAATCCCATCACGCTCAGCGTGTCGTGGGATGGTGGCACAAGCTGGGAAACGATTGCCACGGCGCAGCCCAATACCGGCTCCTACAGCTGGGTCGTGCCCACCGCCAACGAACCGGACGTTCGCATTCGCGTGGCGGCCGTCGAACAAAACGGCAATGTCATCAGCGATGCGAGCAACGGCAATTTTGTGGTCGATAGTCTGATCCAGGTGCCCGGTGGCCTGGTGGGCAACCCAGCCAACGTGTGGACCAACGTCAACAGCTTCTCGTTGTCGTGGGTCAATCCCCCCGATCTGTCCGGTATTGTGGGTGCCTACTACAAACTGGACGAAGAACCGACCTCACCAACGGATGGGACCTACGTCGCCACGACGCAGCCCAACATTCCCAACATGACCATGCCCGCCGATGGCCGCCACAGCATCTACCTGTGGCTCAAGGATCGTGCGGGCAACGTCAACCAGGCGCAGCGTAATGCCCTGCTCAACGTGTTCTGGTACGATGGCACCGCCCCGACAACCCGCGCCAATTTGAGCGGGCTCGAGGGCACCAACGGTTGGTGGCGCAGTGCGGTCACGATCAACCTGACCGCGACCGACGCGCAGCCCGGTTCGGGGGTGACCGCCATCTACTACCAGCTCGACGACCAGCCGATCCAGACCGGAACGACGCTGGTTGTTAGTGTACCGGGCGTGCACCAGCTGCGCTATTGGGCGCGTGACGCAGCCGGTAACATCGAAGCTGCCACCACCATCGCGATTCGCATCGACACTGTGCCGCCCACATCTCAGGCCACGATCAATGGTGAGCCGGCACCCAGCGGTTGGTATATCCAGCCCGTCACGGTCAGTATCACGGCAGCCGACGACCGCAGCGGTGTGGCCGGTGTCCGCTACCGGTTGGACCAGACCGACTGGGTAACCGGAACCCTCGTGACCATCAACAACGACGGTGACCATCTGCTCGAGTACCAGGCGGTCGATGTTGCCGGCAACGTCCAAACGATGCAGTCGTTGGCGGTCCCTCTCGATACCACGCCGCCAACAACGGCCTACCAGTACGATCCAAATACGATCATCGGTGACAATGGCTGGTACCGGTCGCCAATCACTGTCACGCTCATTCCGACCGACCTGACGTCCGGCGTAAGCCGTACCGAATACCGGATCAATCAGGGCAGCTGGCAGACCGGCACACGGTTTGTGCTGGCCGACGAGGGTGAACATACCGTTGAGTTTTACTCGGTCGACGTGGCGGGTAACAGCGAAACCCCGTTCCCTGTCGTGCTCAAGATCGACTCGGTTGCACCGGTGGCGCCACCGCCACCCACCACCACGCCAACCACGTGGACACCGCGCAACGATTTTGGCTTCATCTGGAGCAAACCCAACGATCGTTCGGGCATTGCCGGCGCCTATTACAAGATCGGGAGCGCACCAACATCCAACCTGGATGGCACGTTCACCGAATTGCAGGTGGTATCCGGCATCCAGGTACCCGCACAGGGCAGCTTCGATCTTTACGTCTGGCTGCGCGATGGTGCCGGCAATGTGGACCATACCCGCCACACGCGGGTGCCTAATGCATTCCGCTATGATGCCACACCCCCAGTGACCACCCTGGCCCTGGCTGGTACACCCGGCGACAACGGATGGTTCCGCAGCCCCGTGGACGCCATCCTGACGATCAACGACGACTTGTCGGGCCCCGGCACAGCATTCTACCGCGTCAACAACGGTGTCTGGCAGACCGGTACGTCGGTCGTCCTGCAGCAGGATGACAAACATACCCTCACCTACTATGCGACCGACGTGGCGGGAAACGTCGAGGCGACACGCACCACGACCATTCGCATCGACACCGTGGCGCCGGCGGAACCGCAGCAGGTCAGCCTGAGCCCGGGCAGCTGGACGCAGGTCAACAACTTCGTGGTGGCGTGGGAAAGCCCGTTGGATTTGTCCGGTGTGGCTGGCATTTACTACAAATTCGGCGAACCGCCCACGGGGCCTTTTGACGGTATCTTTTTACCTGGCTACAATTTTGTCAGCGGTGTGCAGGCGCCCGGCGAAGGTGAACACACGGTTCATATCTGGCTGAAGGACCGTGCCGGCAACGCAGACGCAACACGGCGGGTGGTCCTCCAGAACGCGGCCCACTTCGATGCCACACCACCGGTGACCCAGATTGCGCTCAATGGGACGCAGGGTCAAAACAACTGGTACATTGGTCCTGTGGATGTCTCCTTGCTGCCCATCGACAACGGTTCCGGCGTGGCACGCACCCAATACCGGATCAATGGTAGTTCGTGGCTGACCGGCACCCAGTTTACGATCGGTTACGATGGCCAGCACCTGGTGGAATTCCGAACGACCGACGTGGCGGGCAATCAGGAGCCGCTGCGCAGCGCGACCTTCAAGGTCGACCTGACGCCGCCGGTCAGCCGTATCGTCGACCTGGCACCCACGCAGCTCCTGCGCACCTTCACGATTCAATGGCAGGGACAGGATCGACCCGGTTCGGGGGTAGCAACGTATGACGTCCAGGTCCGCACCGGCCGCAGTGGATCGTGGGTCAATCTGGTCAGCAGTACGACGGCCACCTCGGCCACTTTCACCGGCGAACGCGGCCGGACGACCTACGTACGCGTGCGGGCGCGCGATCAGGCGGGCAACGTGCGCCCGTTCACGGGTGGCAACGGCGACGCCGCGACGTACGTCAATGGTGTCGCCAACAGCGGGTTCGAGTCGGCCAACTTCAGCAGTTGGTTCACGAGCGGCGCACTGCCGACCAGCATCGTACCACCCCCCGCCCCACCACCCCCCGGCAGCGGTCAGTACAGCGCCTCGCTCGGCAGCTCGGCCTATGGCCAGAGTCCACCCGAAAATCCGACGGTACCGGTAGGATCGGGTGTCCTGTCGCAGACGGTACGCCTGCCCGACCGCAACGAATGGCCCGTCGTGCGCCTGGCCTTTCACTATCGGATGTACACGTACGACGTGATGTGGAGTGATTATTTCCAGGCCTACATCGATACCTTCGACGTGTATTTGCTCAACAGTTCAGGTACGACGCTGGCCCATTTGCTGCGCGACGGCAATCCCAATCGTAACCTGATCGGCCCCGGACTGCCGGTGGTCGACCTGGGTTGGAAAGAGGTGAGCTTCGACGTGAGTCAGTTCGCCGGGCAGACTGTCCAGGTGGTCATGGCCAATTCCAACCGGCGTGATCAGATTTACAATACGTGGACAATCGTGGATAATGTAACCGTCACGACACCGGTGCGGCGAGTTGCGTTCATGCCGGTCATCAGACATTGAGTGAAAGTCAAACGAGTCGCATGACGGTCACCGCAGCCGAGTTTGATCAACTACATCGACAGGGCATGGAACATTACCAGCGTCGCGAGTGGCGTCAGGCGCTGGACTATTTTACGCGCCTGAAAAAACTGCAGCCAACGCGGCAGGGACTCGATGAGTTGTTGGATGAAGTGCGATGGTTCATCGAGCTCGAAGCGATGGAGCAGGCACCGGCGGGGGGTGCGGGCGTGCGACCCAGTGCAGCGGCAACCGCCGCGGTGCCGATCACCCCGTCCCGCCGGCGTTACTGGCTGATTGGACTGGCGGCCCTGCTCGTCATTCTCCTGGCGGTATTCATCGTGCCGGGTGGCCTGCGTGATTCCCTGTTCGACGGGCGTCAGCAGGAAATGGCCAACCTGTACAACCAGGGGACGGCGCTGCTGAGTGCTGGTGACTACGATGGAGCCATCGGCTCATTCGAGGCCCTGTTACGGCTGGCGCCCGACAATGCCGAAGCCCAGGCGGCGCGGGATCGGGCGTTGCAGCTGCGCCGCCTGGCACAGCTCTACACCCAGGCCAAAACAGCCATCGCCGAAGAACGTTGGGACGAGGCGGGTAGTCTGTTCGACCAGCTGCTCACTGCCGATCCGAATTATTCGCCGGACGCGCAGAGCCTGGCTGCCAACGTGGCACGGCAGCGCACCTTGTTGGAATACTACAATGCCGGCCAGCGATTCTACGACCAGGGGCAGTGTTCCGACGCGCTCGAACAGTTCCAGCAGGTCCGCGCGCTCGACCCGACCTTTCGCAGTGAGGGCGTTCAGGAGTATCTTTTCAACTGTTACCTGGCCGAAGGCAGGACACGCATCGACGAGGCGGGTACTTCGGAAGACAATATTCGGCGGGCCATCGAACGTTTCGGCAGCGCGCTGAGCCTGCGTCCGCGCAACGTGCAGGCAACCGACGAGCGTGAACTTGCCAGCTACTACCTGGATGGCGTTCGTTTCTACAACTCGGGGGATTGGAACCAGGCCGAGGAACCGCTGCAGCGCGTATACGACGTGCGCAGCGATTATGCGGGCGGGCAAGTGGCCCAATTGTTGTACCTGATCTACCTGCGGCGCGCCGATCAGTCGATGGCAGCGGGCGATTTTACGGCGGCCCTGGCCACCTACCGGCGCGCCATGGCCCTGGAAGTCAAAGACATCAAAACGGCCGAAGCAGGTGCCGCCGCCGCCCTCCAGGCGCTGGCCACGCCCACACCGACGCCAACGCCGACCCAAACACCGACACCCACGGCCACACCACGCCCGACGCGCACACCCACACCGCCACCACCGCCACCACCGACCGCCATACCCACGGCTACCCCCGAACCGCCACCCACGCCGACGCCCGAACCGCCGCCTCCGACGCCAACACCGGTTCGTTGAGCGGGGCACCAGACCTGAACAAACTTTCATGCAGCCCGCTGCCTTTGTTCATTCTGATTTCACGTATCCGCGGTATGCTTTGGACCGAGTCCGGCAGTCAGGACCTCCAGGCCACACGATGAGGCGATAGTCATGGTACACCAGGTACCAACGCAACAAACTGCATTCAGACGCGAATTAGCGTTGGGGTCTCTTCTGTTCTTTCTGCCCCTGCTGCTTCTGATCGTGCCACAGGTCGGCCAGGCCGCAGGGTGGCAGGTGACCAACCTGCAGGGGCGGGCAATCACTCAATTTGCAGCGGCACCGGCCGAGGGCCTGGTGCTGTATTATGCGGCCACCTCCACCAACGGCCTGCAGCGCAGCAGCATCGGTACCAGCAACGGCTCGGCGTCGTTCGAAATGTGGCACGAAGCCGATGCCGGCCTGCCCGGTCGCTCCTTTTGGGAGGTGCCTGTCGTGCACCACCTGGCTGTCAATCCCAATAACGGGCGCGAGTTGATCGTATTGGTCGAAAACGACGATCAGGCCAGCCTCTATCACTCCAACGACGGGGGCGCAACCTGGCAGCTGGTACGCGGCAACCTGGATCGGGAAGCGGCCAGTACCATTACCCTGACCCCAGACGGCGCTATGGCGGTAGCCAACGGTTACAGGCTGCTGTGGCGTGCCGGCCGTGGTGAAAGCTGGATCGAAACCCCAGCCTGGCCCGCATCGGCCGGTCAGGCACGCAGCATTCTGGTGACCGAGGCACCACCCAGTCAGGCTGCGATCCGCCCCGCGCCGCGCGTGCTGGTCGTGACCACCGCGGGCAAACTTTTGACGCTCGACAATGTGAGCGGTGCGAACTGGCGCGAGCGGCTGGTTGGACCCGCCAGCCGGGTCGACGTGTTGGCATCGGCAGCCGATTGGCTGTACGCTGCAACCGATCGTGGCATCTATCGCAGCGAAGATGCCGGTGTCACCTGGTACTCTGCCGGAATTCTGCCTACGGCAGCGCCGGTCCTGGCCATGGCGGTGGATCCGGCGGACACCGATGTCGTTTACGCCGCAGTGGCGGGTGATGGCATCGTGGCCAGTCGCGATGGCGGCGCGACCTGGGAGCGCATCGGGCGTGGTCTGGAAAACCAACACCTGCACGCGCTCGTCATCGACCCGCGCACGCCGCGCCAACTCCTGGTCGCCACGGATGCGGGTGTGTGGCGTCACGTCCTGAGCGCCAACGAGTAACGCATGACCCACACGCCAACCAAGGATCTGCAAAGTGCATTTCGCCTGGAGCGGATGGTGGGCACCCCAGCCCGCTGGTTGGTGCTGCTGCTCGGCGTGTTGGTCATTACCACATCGGATGGCTCACCGTTCGGTGGGGGGTTGTCGGCGGGGTGGCTGCTGTATGCCCTGGTGACCCTCGCGCTGACACTGGCCTTGTGGGTGTTCAATGTGCGGCCGGCGGCGTGGCTGTTTGCCACCGGGTTCATTGTCGATGTGGCTTTTGTCAGTTATCTCATTTCGGTGAGCGGCGGGGTGACCAGCCCGCTTTTCCTCTTGTACGGCCTGCTTGCCATGAAGGCTGTCGTCCTGGCGCCCGCCCTTGACGTGCGGGCCGTCTGGCTGCCGTTCATCCTGGGCCCGCTCTACATCGCCGTGCTCTGGTACACCTATGGCAGCCTCGGTTTTCTGCGCGAACGCAACTTCCTGTTCAACTACATCCTGTTGTGGGGATGGATCCTGGGCGGCAGCCTGGCCACCTGGTACGTGCTGAGCTGGCAGCGCACAGCCCAGGCCCTCAACGATACCCTGGCACAGCAAGAGCACGACCTGGCCCAGAAGACGACCGTTCTGCAGCGCACCGCCTCCGACCTGGGACAGCGCGTGCTCGAACTGCGTACACTGCAAGAGGTGATGAAATCGCTGGCCTCGACCCTGCAAATGGAAGAGGTGCTGCAGCTGATTGTCGGACGGCTGGCCGATTTGTTGGGCATCAGCCACTGCGCCGTGGCGGTGCTGCAGCGCGACGAGGGACGTCTGGTGGGCAGCCTGACAACCGATGGCGGACGGTCGGCGCCGCGCCCGTTCGAGGTGCCCCTGAGTGACGAGCCCGCCGCCGCGGCCGCCCTGGGCGGTGAAAAAGCCGTGACGGTACTGGATGCCGCCGACAGCCCACATGCCAATCAGAAGCGCCTGTTCGACGGTTGGGGCATGCGCTCCTGTCTGATCATCCCGCTCCTGGCGCGCCAGCGCCCCATCGGTGCCCTGTACCTGGGCGACAGCCGGCCAGGCATCACCCTGGGTGAAGCCGAACGGCAGCTGGCCACGTCGTTTGCCTACTTTGCCACCACCGCCATCGAAAACGCCCAACTCTACCAGGAAACGTGGGAAAAAGGGAGCGAGCTGGAGGCGGTGGTTGTCGGCATTGGCGACGGTGTCATCGTCACCGATCCCCAGCTCAACCTGCTGCTGCTGAACCCCGTCGCGGCACGCATGTGCGGCCTGCCAGCCAACCTGCCCGGCGGTATGCCGCTCTCGCTCCTGATCCCCAGCGGGCCGCTGCCCGACTTGATCGAAGAGACGCTGGCGCACAACCAACAGGTGGCGGTGCGCGAGCTGGAAATGACGGCCACCGATGGACACGCGCACACGTATCAGGCTGTGGCCTCGCCCATGACGACGGTCGAGGGTGAAGTGCGCGGGGTGGTCACGGTGCTGCGCGACATCACGGCCCGCGTCGAATTGGAACGCATGAAAACCAACTTCCTGAGTGTGGTGTCGCACGAACTCAAAACACCGCTGCATTCCATCAAGGGCTTCGTCGAGATCATTCTCATGGGCAAAACCGGCCCCATCAACGACCTGCAGAAGGATTTTCTGGAAACCGTGCGCGAGCAAACCGGACAGCTGCAGCGCCTGATCAACGATCTTCTGGAATTCAGCCGCCTCGAAGCGGGCCAGATCAAGCTGCGCCTCGAACCTGTGGCCTTGGGACCGTTGGTGGCCAGCGTGGTCGCCAAGATGACACCGCAGGCCGAAACTGCCACCGTGCACATGGTGAACCAGGTGCCAGCCGATTTCCCGATCATTGAAGCCGATTCGATGCGCATCGAACAGGTGATCACCAACCTGGTCGATAATGCCATCAAGTTCACGCCGCCCGCGGGGACGATCACGTTGTCCGGCGTTGAACTGGCCGATACGGTGAAGCTCACTGTGGTCGACAGCGGCATCGGCATTCCCCCCGAAGAATACGAACGTATCTTCGACCGTTTTTACCAGGTCGACGGCGGCTCGAACCGTTTGTACAAAGGCACCGGCCTGGGTCTGTCGATCTGCAAACACATCGTGGAACACCACGGGGGCCACATCTGGGTCGAAAGTGCTGGTTCTGGCACGACCGGCGCCAGTTTCTGCTTCGAACTGCCGCGTGCCCACGGCGGTGGTGATGCGATTCTCGACTTCACAACCCTGCCCTCGACCACCGAAACGACGACCGTCACGCTGTCGCCGCCTTCCCCCTACGAACCGGAGGACACACGGTGACGCGTACGCTGCGCCAGCCGCTCCTGTGGATCACCGTGGGGGCGCTGCTGGTGCGACTGGTTGGGCTGCTCGCCAATCCGGTTGTATTGACCGAGGGCACCACCTATGTTACAATCGCACACAACCTGCTGGCCGGGCAGGGCTACGTGGGTATTCTGGGTGGTCGTGAGCCATTCGTGCCGCCGCTGTACCCCTGGCTGATTGCCGCGATCGCAGCCATCACCGGGGACGGCATAACGAGCGCCCGCCTCGTATCGTGGCTGGCTGGCCTGGCGTTGGTGCCTGCAACATTCTGGCTTGGTCGTCAGCTGTTCGACCGTCGCTGCGGTCTGTGGGCTGCACTGCTCGTGGCCGCCTCACCGCTGCTGATCGAATACAGCAGCCTGGAGTGGAGTGAGACGCTCTACGCCGTGCTGCTGGTGACGGGCCTGGCGCTTGGATGGCAGGCCCGCCGTGAGCAGCGATGGCAGATCGCCGCCCTGGCGGGCTTGAGCCTGGGAGCAGCTTACCTGACACGGGTCGAAGGTGCCCTGGCGGTGGGGGTTGTGGCGGCGTGGCTGGTGCTGGCGCGCACGACCCGTGCGCGGGACCGCTGGCGGCTGCCGTTGGTTCTGCTGACCGCATTCGCGATGATGGCACTGCCGTACGTCCTGTGGCTGAGCAGCGCCCTAAACCGGCCAGCCTGGGAGAGCAAGAGCGGGTTGAATTTTGTCATCGCCCAGCGTATGGCGTCCGGCATGAGCTACGTCGACGCCGCGTATGGGCTGGACGATACCGGGCAGCCCAGCGGTGTATTCCTGGAGCGTGGCACGCGCCTGATCGCCGAGCCGGCGGTGCCGGCCGTCGCGACGGGCTGGTCCCTACCGCGCTGGCAGCTGCTGCAGCAGGGAGCGGTCCAGGCCTGGTTCGAACTGCGGCTGTATCTGCTGTCGCCCTGGATGCTGCTGGCCGCGGCGGGTGGGATTGGGATGACGCTGCTGCCACGGGCACGGCGGGCTGGCTGGCACTGGGCGACCCTGTACCTGGGTTCGTTCCTGCTGCCCGCGCTGCTGGTGGTGATGTTGGTGCCGCAGGTTTACACACGCTATTTGATGCCGCTGCTGCCGCTGGTGTTGGTGTGGGCGGGCGTCATGTTGGGCCAGGTGCAAAGGGCGGCCGCGGCGTGGTTGGACACCCACCTGAAGACCGTGCGCGGGCGTCGTGCCGCACCATGGCTGGCCATGGGCGCGACGCTGGCGGTGACCCTCGTGCTGCTGTGGAGCCTGCCGCGCGGCAGCAGTGTTACCGTACGGCGGCGGGTCGATGTGGATCAGCAGCGTGCCGGCACGTGGCTGGCGCAGCCTGGCCGCCAAACCGCACCGCGTATCCTGGCGGTGCACAGCCAGGTGCCGTTTTATGCACGGGGCATCCATGTGCCGATGCCCAACGGCACACCGGCCCAGGTATTGGCGTACGCCGACACCCAGGATGTCGACGTGATCGTGACGTCGCCGCGTAAGCTGGCGAGCCGCCCGCGCCTCGATGCGTGGCGCACAGTCGCCGAATTACCCGCCCCCTGGCGTCTCGTGTACCGCGACGACCAGGCGGATGGAGGACCACTCCTGCTTTGGGAGAAGACCATTGAGCAGTGACCAACAACTGCCGCAGCCGGTCAGCCGCCGCACGTTTTTGAAGCGGGCCGCCGTGATTGGCGCCGCCGCCGGCGGTGTGGCCATGCTTGGTACCGGCGGCAAGATCGTGTGGGATGACACGACGCGGCGAACCATGCTCGAAGAGCGCAACCGGCGCCGGCCCACCGGCAGCACCCAGTGGCTGACCCAGCCCGAGTATGTGCTGCTGGCTGCCCTGGCGTCGATCCTGGTGCCCTCGGACAACCTGGGACCCGGCGCGCCGGAAGCACAGGTCGTCGATACCGTCGACCGCCTGGTGGCCACTTCCCCCACGCGCCAGGCGCTGTACGGCCGCGGGCTGCTGGCCTTCGACGAGCTGGCGCTGCAAACTTACGGTGCACCTTTCGTCGATTTGACGCGCACGCAGCAGGAAGACCTGGTCGGGATGGTCGACGCCACCGTGCAGGCGGCACAAGCCGCTGGAACCTCCCTGGCCACACGCGTCGTGCGCAAGCTGACTTCGACCGTCCAGGAGCTGCAGGGCACCGAAGCCGCCGTCGTTCTCTTCCCCGCTCTGGTCAACGACGTCATGCAGGCCTTCTACACCAGCGAGGTCGCCTGGCAGTGGCTCGGCTACGACGGCCCGCCTATGCCGCGGGGGTACGCGGGGTAGGGGTTTTGGATTTTGGATTTTGGATTTTGGGATTGGATTTTGGATTGGGGTTGGTTTTTTTTTGGTTCGTTGATTGGTTGACGGGCCAGGCGCCCATTCATTCATGGTGAGGAAAACTGTTGAGTTGGTTCCATTTACAGCCCCCGCAAGAGACGACGGACGTAGTCATCGTGGGATGCGGTGCCGGCGGGGGGGTCATCGCCAGGGAACTGGGTGAAGCCGGTTTGCGTGTGATCGTACTCGATGCGGGGAAACGGTTCAACCCCTACGTCGATTACCGCACCGCCGAACAGGACTTCGAGGTGACTTCCACCAAAGTCTTCGAGCCAGACGACCCGCGGCGTGACTATTACACGACGGGCGGCACGGGGCGCTTCAATTACAGCCGCGCCAAGGGCGTCGGCGGTTCGACCTTGGTCTACGTCGGGGTCTCGCCGCGCTTCCATGAGTCGGATTTTCGTGTGCGCAGCGAAGATGGGGTGGCCGACGACTGGCCCATCACGTACGCCGACCTGGAGCCGTACTACACGCGCGTCGAGTACGAAATCGGTATTACGGGACCTTCGGGTGCCGAGGCCAATCCGTTCGACCCGCCGCGCAGCCGGCCGTTCCCGCTGCCGCCGTTTGCCTTCAACAGTGCCAGTCAGGCCATCCAGAAGGGTGCAGCCCGCCTTGGCCTGCACATGGTGCATTCACCCGTGGCGCTGCCCAGCCGTGCCTGGAACGGACGTCCGGCGTCGATCGAGTGCGGCGCCTGCCGCCTGGGCTGCAAAATTGCTGCCAAGGGCAGCATCGACGTGACGTACGTGCGCCGCGCCGAGGCGACCGGGCGCGTGGAGATTCGCGCCGGCTGCATGGCGCGCGAGATTACTGTTGGCGCCGATGGCCGTGCGCGCAGCGTGATCTACTTCGATCCCGAAAAGCGGGAACGCGAGATCGTCGCGCGGGCGATCGTGATCGCCGGCAATGCCGTCGAAACGCCGCGGCTGCTCCTGCTGAGCAAATCATCGCTGTTCCCCGACGGGCTGGCCAACTCGAGCGGGCTCGTGGGCAAATACTTCACCGAACACCTGGCGGTGTTTACGTACGGCGTGTTCGACGAACGTCTCAACGCCTGGCGCGGCATTCCGGCGGGGGGCATGATGCAGGACTATTATGCGACCAACCCGCGCAACAGTTTTGCCCGCGGCTGGACGGTCGAGGTCAACAATGGCTGGCAGTGGCCGCTGTCCGTGGCGCGGCGTGTGCCCGGCTGGGGGCCGGATCACAAAGCGCGCGTCAAAGAGATTTTTGCCCACATGGTGGGTCTGGCCACCGTCGGCGATCAGCTGCCCGACCTGCGCAACGAGGTGACGCTCGATCCGCAGCTGACCGACCACGTCGGTCTGCCGGTGCCGCGTATCATCAACGAGCCGCGGACCAACGACCAGGCCATGCTCGAAGCCATCATGCAGAGCAATCACGAGATCCTGGAGGCCGCCGGGGCTGCCGAGATCTGGGAGTCGGAATACCGGCCCGGCGGGTCGTCGCACTACCTGGGCACGTGTCGCATGGGCACCGATCCGCAGACATCGGTCGTCGACGCGTGGTGCCGCACGCACGACGTGCCCAACCTGTTCATCGGCGACAGCAGCCCGTTCGTGACGGGGGCCGGGGTCAATCCGGCGCTGACGATCTCGGCCCTGGCGACCCGCACCGCCGAAGGGATCCATGCCGCATTCAAACGTGGGGAGTTGTGAAACCGCCTCGTCATGGTGGGCAATGAGAAACCCACAGAGTCTGCCACCAGGGAACAACACCCCGGCAGCCGGGTGGCACGCGTGACACGTGACCGGTGGTTTGGCCTGGGTTTGGGTCTGGTGATCGTGCTTGCCCTGGTGCTGCGTGCGGTGGGGCTGACCTGGGGATTTCCGCACAGCCTGAACGTGGACGAAGCCCACGTGATCTTCCTGGTGAGTCAGTTGGTGCAGCGCTTCCAGACCACCGGCTCGCTCGATCCACAGGCGTCGTCGTACGGTGCACTGCCGC
Organism: uncultured Anaerolineae bacterium; assembly: GCA_964443225.1. Taxonomy (GTDB): domain Bacteria; phylum Chloroflexota; class Anaerolineae; order SSC4; family Amarolineaceae; genus SSC4. Next base: position 95,842 of record CAYUCC010000003.1, on the reverse strand, counting down.
TGTATGCCCTGGCACTGGCCAGTGGGCTGGCGGAGCAGGCCTTGGCCTGGCTGAAATCGTTCCTGGATGTGCCGTTCGACACAGCACCGATGCTGTACGTGGGGCGGCTGCTTTCGGTGCTGGCCAGTACGGCGACGGTGGTGCTGACGGCGATGTTGGGCTGGCGTCTCTTCGGACGGGGCACCGCCCTCTTGAGCGCCCTGCTGCTGGCGATTACGCTGCTGCCCGTGCGCGAAGCACATTTTGCTACCGTCGATTCGATGCTGGTGGCGTGGATGGGGCTGGCACTCTGGTTGGGGGTGGGCATTGCACGGCGCGGCGCCTGGCGCGACTACGTTGCCACCGGTGTGGCATTGGCACTGGCCATGGCGACCAAAATCGGGGCCGTCGTGCTGCTGGCACCGATTCTGGTGGCACATGCCGCGGCCGTCTGGACACCACCGCGCCAGCTGACGCGTCACTGGGTCCGGCTGCTCACCCTCGGGGTGGTGGCCGTGGTGCTGTGGCTGGTGTTGAACCCGTATGCGGTGCTCGACCCGGCCGGGTATTTCGACCTGGACCGCAACGACAGCGTGCGCACGCAGAGCCTCGTGGTCCGCGGTGACCTGCCGGTGCTGTATACGCTGCAGTTCGAGGGCACACCGCCTTATCTGTACGTACTGACCAACTGGCTGCCGTGGGGCATGGGTGTGCCGCTGGAGATCGTTGCCCTCGTGGGGGTTGGGTACAGCGCCTGGCGGCTGGTGCGCCATCACAAAACCACCGGTCCACCAACAGCGCATGCGGCACCGGCCTGGTTTGCCGATGCGTACGTGCTGGCCTGGTTATTGGCCAACGTGGCCGTGGCTGGCGGCGCCTACGCCAAGTTCATCCGCTACGCCCTGCCCCTGGTGCCGGTGCTGTGCCTGCTGGCCGGCCGTTTGCTGGCCAATCTGTGGGCGAGGGCCGGCGCGAGCCGGCGCTGGGCGGTTGGGGCTCTGATCGGCGCAGTGGTGGTCACCACCCTGGCCTACACCGCAGGCTACGTGGGCATCTACCTGCAGCGCGACACGCGGCTCACGGCGGCCGCCTGGATTCGCGAGCACATCCCGGCGCAGGCCACGGTCCTCGTAGAAAAGGACGAAGGCATCTTCATGCACGAGGCCGGTGACCTGTATGGAGTGGATGACGACGATTGGCGAATCTGGAATCCGTACCACGTCGACGGTACCGCCAGCATACGCTACCAGGCGCCGCAGGTATCCGAAGCGCAGACACAGGCCTACCTGGATCGGCTGCTGACGACCGACTACATAATCCTGGGAAGCAGCTGGGCCGAACGTTTCCAGGCGGGGGCATCACGTTTTCCGGTTCAGGCCGCATTCTACGCGCGGCTGTTTGCCGGCGATGCCGGCTACGAGCTTGTCGAAACAGTCCGGGTGTACCCCCAATTGGGCCCATTCACCTGGCGCGACGATGCGGCTGAGCTGACATTTCGGCTGTTCGATCATCCGGCCGTGTTCATTTTCAAGAAAGAGGGCGCACCATGACGCACGTTATCCTGATCAACCCACCGAGTCCACCCAACCAGGTCGCCAACCGTGAAGGTACGGCGGGCATGGGTGTCGTTGGCGCGCAAGGAACCGACTTTGTCTATCCACCACAAACGATGGCCACGGTCGCTGCCGTACTGCGTGACCAGGGGTATGAAGTCAGCTGCGTGGATGCCGTAGCCGAGCGATTGGATACGGCAGCCACGATCGAACGGGTCCTGGCGACGGGTGAGCACGTCGATGTGGGCGTCTTCGTGAGCCAGGCCACGCGGCGCAGCGACATGGAATTCATCGACGCCCTGGCCGCGGCCCAACCCGGTGGTGAGATCATCGCCTTCGGGCCGGCCATGCGTTTCATTGGGCCGGACATCATGGCCAATTCGAACGTAACGGCGGTGGCGATGGGCGAACCGGAGACGGCGGTGCTGTCGACGCTGCAGATGGCCGCGCTGGAATCTGAGGAGTCTGACGAGGCCTGGGTCGCCGGTCCGGCTGCGGTGGATGCCGATCCCAATACGCTGCCGAACCCGGCCTGGGACCTGCTGCCGCATGCGCTGTACCCCTTCCTGACCCTGCGCGCCGGACGTGGCTGCGACGACAACTGCGCCTACTGCCCCTACGTCGCCAGCGAGGGGTACGGCCGCACCGTGCGTACGCCCGCGGCGGTGGCCGACGAGTTGGCCTGGCTGGCCCGAACCTATCCCAAACCCCGCTATCTGTTCCGTGACATCGTATTTGCCGCCGATCGTGCCTGGGTCGAAGCGTTCTGTCGCGTCGTCGTAGAACGCAAGCTGGAAGTGGCGTGGGAGTGCGAATCGCGGCCCGAACATTTCGACCTGGGTCTGCTGCGCAACATGGCGCGCGCGGGCTGTACCACGATCAAAATCGGCGTCGAAACCCTGGACGACGATCTGCTGGAAAGCATGGGACGTTTGCGGTCGGGTGAATCGGCTGACGATTATCGACGGCACGTACAGGAGGTTCTCCATGCCGCCGACCAGGTTGGAATTGGCTGTCGTGTTTTTGTGATGCTTGGCCTGCCCGGTGAAACTGACCGTGCACGCACGCAGACGCGCGAATTCCTGGCGCGGGTGCGTCCACCGGTCCTGAGTGTGAAGATTTACCGGCCCTACGCCGGCGTCCGCCTGGAGACCGAGGGGCAGAACGCCCTACTGAACGCGCACTGGGGTGCCCATCCGTTGAGCCGGCAGGAGTTGTACGAGCTGCAGCGCGACTGGCAGAGCCTGCAGGGCGAGCCGTCCAAAGCGCCGGGTTGGCTCGAACGGATGCGGAGGATGGTGGGGAGGGAGTAGGGAGTAGGGAGGAGGGAGTAGGGAGGAGGGAGTAGGGAGGAGGGAGTAGGGAGTAGGGTATAATGGAAGGGTGTTGGGAACGGATTGAGCGGATTACTGTCAACGGATTCGGGGAACGGATTGAACGGATGATTGGAACGGATTTGGGGAACGGATTGGGAACGGATTGAGCGGGGTGGGGTGGGTTGATGGACGTGGAACGGGTGCTGGTTACGGGTGGGGCGGGATTTGTGGGGGCAGCGGTGGTGCGGGCGTTGGTGGCGGAGGGGCGGGTGGTGCGCGTGTTGGTGCGGGAGGGTAGTGACGTGCGCAACCTGGCCGGGCTGCCGGTCGAGCGGGTGGTGGGGGACGTACGGGAGCTGGAGGCGGTGCGCAGAGGGGTGAGGGGCTGTCAGGCGGTGTATCACGTGGCGGCTTTTTACAGCAGCCAGCCGGCCGATGAGGCGCTGCTGTATGCGGTGAACGTGCAGGGGACGGGGAACGTGCTGCGTGCCGCGGCGGAGAGCGGGGTGACGTCCCTGGTGCATACGAGCACGATTGGCACCATTGGTCGACCCGCGGCGCCGGCTGAGCTGCCGACCGAAGATACGCCGTTCAACCTGTGGGATCAGGCGAGCCACTACGTACGCTCGAAGGTTCTGGCCGAACAGGCTGTCCTGGCGGCTGACGTGCCGGCGGTGGTGGTCAATCCCACGGCGCCGGTGGGGCCCGGTGACTGGCGACCAACGGCGACCGGAGCGCGGCTGCTGGCCTATCTGCGTGGGCAGATGCCACCCTACCTGGCCGGGGGTATCAATTTCTGCGGCGTGGACGACATTGCCCGCGGTCACCTGTTGGCGGCACAGGTTGGCCGCCGCGGTCAGCGTTACATATTGGGTCACCCCATGGGCAACCTCGATCTGGCGGCATTTCTGGCGCTCATGGCCCAGGCGAGCGGGCAGGCGGCGCCGCGCGCGGCGCCGGCGTGGCGGGCACGCCTCGACCCGCGCCGTTGGCGGCCAGCTGCATCGCCAGCACCCACTACCCGTCCACCCGCCCTCACGTGCAACCCGGCTAAAGCGCTGCGCGAGCTGCATTGGCAGCCGGCTCCCCTGCTGGACGCGTTCGTGGCCGCGGTGCGTTGGCTGCGTATCAACTTTGCACTGGAGACCGGTTGAAAAGGATGGCCTTGTGATACCCTGGCGTATCAAAGCACCCCTGTTACGCGCCTTGATGTCCCACTCGGGTCCGCAGGGTGCCGGACGACTGGCGACACGTATCGCGGTCTGGCTGCTGGGCGGCGTGTACAAAGACCGTAAGGTCCTGGCCCACCTGACCGATCGTCCCTATATCTCTCCGTGGGCGCAGATCCGCTGTCCCGATCTGCGGTTGGGCAGGCATGCGTTCATCGATGATGGGGTGACCATCTATGCGCACAAAGACAGCGGTCACGTGGCCCTGGGCGAGCTGAGCTCGCTGCATCGGGGCACCCTGGTGGAAATTGGCGCCGGCGGGAGTGTGATCATCGGACGTGACAGCCACATCCAGGGTACGTGCAACCTCAAGGGATTTGTCAGCGACCTGCGTATCGGTGACAACGTACAGATTGCACCCCAGTGCGCTTTTAGTCCCTACGAGCATACGTTTGCCGATCTCGACATCCCCATCAAACGCCAGCCACTGGCCAGTAAGGGTCCGATCATCATCGAGGATGATGCGTGGTTGGGGCTCGGTGTGATCGTGCTGGATGGCGTGACCATCGGTCACGGCGCCGTGATCGGCGCGGGCGCGGTGGTGACGTCTGACATACCGCCCTACGCGATTGCCGTGGGCGTGCCCGCACGGGTGATTGGCACGCGCCGCAGACCCGGTTTTTTAGAAAGTGAGCCATGATAGACACAACTGCCTCGAATCCTGTGATCTCACCCGCAGCACCACGCGCCACGGTACAGGTGCGTTTCCCAGGCGGACGCATTCTCGAAGGTCCAACCGGCACGCGGCTCGAACATTTTGTCACCGTTGCCCACCAGACCCACCAGCCACCCGACGTTGCGGCGCTGATCGATGGCCGCCTGGCTGAACTGGCGCGTGTCGTCCAGCACGACATTTCGGTACAGCCGCTGACGATCGCCGACAGCGACGGGGCACGCATCTACCAGCGATCCCTGGCCTTTGTGCTGATCGTGGCTGTACACGAGCTGTTTCCCGAAGCACGCGTGCTCGTCGATCATTCGCTGACCATGGGCGGTCTGTTTTGCCAGATCGTCGGGCGTCCACCACTCACCAGCGACCAGGTCGCCCGTATCGAAGCCCGCATGAAAATGATCGTCGACGCCGACGAGCCGATCGTGCGCCGCGACGTGCCCGTGGCAGAGGCGATGGCCCTCTTCGATCAGCAGCATTACGCCGATAAGGTGCGCCTGCTCAAATATCGCCGCAAAGAGACGCTGCCCCTCTACACCCTGCGCGGTGTGTCGGACTATTTTTTCGGCTACATGGTGCCGTCGACGCGCTATCTCTACCAGTTTGCCCTGCGTCCCTACCCGCCCGGTGTGCTGCTCTGTTATCCACGCCGGCGCGCACCCTTCGAGCTGCCCCCATTCCAGGATTTTCCCAAGCTGGCTGCCATGTTTCGCCAGCACCTGGAATGGATGCGCATCATGGACATCGAAGACGTGGGTGCCCTCAACGAGGCGATTACGTGCGGCCGCATGCAGGAAGCGATCCTGGTCAACGAAGCACTGCACGAACAGCGCATTGTCGATATCGCCCGCGACATTGTCCAGCGGCGTGGCCAGGTTCGCCTGATCCTGATCGCGGGGCCTTCCTCATCGGGCAAAACCACGTTCGCCAAACGCCTCAGCGTGCAGCTGCTGGCCTCTGGCATACGGCCGTTTGCCCTGGGCATGGACGACTACTTTGTCGATCGCGAGCAGACACCACGTGACGCCCAGGGCAACTACGACTTCGAAGCGCTGGATGCACTCGATCGACCGCTGCTCAACCAGCACCTGCTTGCCCTGGTGGCGGGCCAGGAGGTGACTTTGCCGCGGTTCGATTTTCAGAAGGGTCAACGCGAAACGGGCCCACGCGTCAGTCTGACCGAGGACACGCTCATCCTGGCCGAAGGGATACACGGTCTCAACCCCGATCTGCTGCCCGCTGTGCCGCCGGAGCGGGTCTACCGCGTCTATGTATCGGCATTGACCCAACTCAACATCGATGACCACAACCGGATCCCGACCACCGATACCCGCCTGCTGCGGCGTATCGTGCGCGACGCACGGTTCCGCGGGTATTCCCCCCGTGAGACGATCGGGCGGTGGGAGAGTGTACGGCGCGGGGAAACCGAGTTCATTTTTCCCTACCAGGAGAACGCCGACCAGATGTTCAATTCGGCACTGGTCTACGAACTGGCGGTGTTGAAGCCGTTTGTCGAACCACTGCTGCTGCAGATCGAGCCCAACGGCCTGGCCTACGTGGAAGCGCGGCGCCTGCTGGCATTTTTGCACTGGGTACTGCCCTTCGAAGCCGACCTGGTGCCCGATAATTCGCTGCTGCGCGAGTTCATCGGTGGGTCCATCCTGCGCGAGTTCAACGTATGACAGGTGCAACCCCATCACTGACCCACCGCCCCTACCTGATCGGCATTGCCGGCGGTACCGCCTCGGGCAAGACGACCATGACCAATACGATCGTACGCACCGTCGGGCCGCGCCGCGTCACCGTCATTGCGTACGATTCCTACTACAAAGACCTGAGCCACCTGCCGCTGGCCGACCGTCTGCACACCAACCTCGATCACCCCGATGCCCTCGATACCGGGCTGCTTATTGCGCACCTGGTGCAGCTGCGCAGCGGCCAGCCGGTGGCGGTGCCCCTGTACGATTTTGCGACCTGTGTGCGGCAGCCGGGCAGCCAGCACGTGGCACCCACCGACGTCATCATCGTCGATGGCATCCTCACCCTGGCTGAGGCACGCCTGCGTGAGCTGTTCGATCTCAAAATTTTCGTCGATCTGAGCGCTGACGAGCGGATTCTGCGCCGCATCGAGCGTGACATTATCGAGCGCGGACGCAGCGTGCGCTCGGTGGTCGAACAGTACCGCGAGACCGTGCGTCCCATGCACGACCAGTTTGTCGAGCCGAGCAAAAAATACGCCGACTTCATCGTGCCGGGGGATGCCGCGCGCAGTGAAGCCCTGGAAACCGTCGCCGCCCAGGTGCGCGCCCGCATCTTGATTGCGCGGCTGGATACGCTGGAGCAGTTGGGCGGCCACCTGCTCTCGGACGCGCTCGACCACGAAGTGCCACTGCTGCACGAGATTGCGCGTGTGGCCGCCGGTGAACTGGCGGCTGACAGCATCACGCTGCACCAGTTCGACAGCCACCGCGCGGCGTTTCGTGATCCCGATGAATTTTCGGTGACCTGGCCGCTGGGTGGCCATCTGGCCTGGCCGCGCGCGGACGGTCTGAGTGCGTACGTCGTGGCACATGGCGCGCTGGCCGTGCCCGACGTGGCGGCTGACCCGTGGTCAGGCCTGGCGCAGACCAGGCACCTGGTGGAGACAGGCACCCGTGCTTTTTTGGGTGTGCGGCTGCGTGTGGTGGACGAGACGGTCGGTGTGCTGTTTTTCAACTACCGCCGGCCGCGCCCGTTGGGACCTGACGAAACGGCGATTGCCAACATCCTGGGCGTGTATGCGGCGACGGCTATTCAGCGCAGCCGGCTCTACGATCGGGTGTATGCGCGTTTTCACGGGTTGGAGGACGTCACGGAGATGCTGTCGACCACCGAGCCGGCCGCGCTCCAGGCCTGCATCGTGCGCGCCGCCGCCCACACTCTGAACGCAGACGACGTCACCCTGCACCAGTATGCCGCAACGTTTGACCGATTTCTGCCCGCGGCAAGCCATTCGGCGACCTGGCCCGAGGGTGGTCAGCTGGCATCCCCGCGTACCGATGGTGTCAGCGCCTACGTCATCAAACACGGCACGGTCGTGGTGGCCAACGTCGACACCGATCTCAGCGAGGATCTACGCCAGACGGCCTATCTGCACGCGCGCGGCACCCATGCCTTTTTGGGCTTGCGCTTGCAGGCCGGTGCCGAAAAACTGGGCGTGCTGTTCGTGAACTACCATGCCCCGCGGTCGTTCGATCCCTACGAACGGGCCGTAGCGCAGGTGTTTGGTCTGTACGCCGCGGCGGCCCTGCTTGCCGCACGCCACACCCCGCCGGCCACCACCGATTATCCTCTCACTGCTTGACACAACCTCAGGCATCGGACCATTCGCCAAAGACCACGCACCCCGTTCACTGACACGCAACCGCAGACCGTTGACATTTGGCAGGTTTGCGTTTACAATACAATCAACCCGTGCAGTTTTTCACAAGGCCTCACTTCCTATCTGGACGCGTGTAAGCTCCCTACAAATAGTCCTTTTCCTGGCCGGGTAACCACACCACCAACCCGGTGTGGTGCTTCTGACAGTGAGGAGGATGTTACACTCTCAGGCACCGGTGGTGATCAAGTAGGCCTTGGTTCAACGATTCGTTTCAGGGGTGCGTTCCCGTGCGGAGTCTCCAAAGGAGGATGATTCATGTTCACTCGACGTTTTTGGCTGATAGCGACCGTTGCAGTCGCCGCGACGCTGCTGCTCAGCGTCGGGACGTCAGCTCAAGACGATCTGACGCCCAAAGAAGAGCTGGGCAAGCTGCTGTTTTTTGATGACAATCTTTCGACGCCGCCAGGCCAGGCCTGTGCGGTGTGCCATGCACCTGAAACCGGGTTTACCGGCCCTGACTCGGAAATCAATGCCGCCGGCACCGTCTATCCCGGCGCCGTGCACACCCGCTTCGGCAACCGCAAACCGCCCAACAGCTCGTACGGCGGTGAGAGTCCGGTGCTGTACTACGACGAGACCGACGAAGTCTGGGTCGGCGGTATGTTCTGGGACGGGCGGGCCACCGGTTGGACCCTGGGTGATCCCCTGGCCGAGCAGGCACAGGGACCCTTCCTGAACCCCCTCGAGCAGAATAACCCGAACCCGAAACACGTTTGTCTGAAGGTGCGTGCGTCGGCATACAGCGACCTCTTCGAGGATGTCTGGGGCCCTGGTTCCCTGGACTGTGTGCGCAACGTGGCCGGCACCTATGAGAAGATCGCCCGTTCGATTGCCGAGTACGAGAAGTCGCCCGAGGCCAATCCGTTCTCGTCGAAGTACGATGCTTACCTGGCAGGGCAGGTTCTGCTGACGGACCAGGAAATGTGGGGGCTCGAGTTGTTCGAGGGCGATGCCATGTGCTCGGCTTGCCACATCAGCGAGCCAGGACCGGACGGCGAACCACCGCTCTTCACCGACTTCACCTTCGACAACCTGGGCATTCCCAAGAACCCGGCCAACCCGTTCTACAGCATGCCACGCAAGTGGAATCCCGATGGCGCAAACTGGGTCGATTATGGCCTGGGTGGGTTCCTCAGGAAAGCAGGTTATTCCTACGAGACGGAACTGGGCAAACACAAGGTCCCAACCCTGCGCAACGTCGACCTGCGGCCCTATCCAGAGTTTGTGAAGGCCTATGGGCACAACGGCTACTTCAAGAGCCTGGAGGAGATCACGCACTTCTACAATACGCGTGATGTTCCCAGTGCGGGGTGGCCCGCGCCTGAAGTGCCGATGAACGTGAATGACGACGAGCTGGGCAATCTCGGCCTGAGCGCAGAAGAAGAGGCCGCGATCGTGGCCTTTATGAAGACCCTGTCTGACGGCTACATGCCCTGATCCGGGGCGTCTCACCGGCGTGACCGAAACCGGTCAGGCCAGAAACCTTCGTTAACACCACAGCGAGGAGTGCCGCACCCCCAGGTGCGGCACGACACCGCAAACAAACCTTCTAACCCCCCCCGGGCTGTCGCCCCCCCCCCCCAGGTGCGGCACGACACCCCCGACGGAAGAGTTCGCACCTGGGGGTGCGAACTCCTCCGTCGGGGGGAGTTTCTTAGAAGACACAAAGGCACCAAGATTCTACACATGGAAATCTTGGTGCCTTCGTGTCTTGGTGGTTCGTTTCCCAGGCCATGCGCTCGTCGGGAAATCGTTGTGCACGGCCGGCGCAGTGACGTTCAGCGCCCGGGCAATCCTATGCTCAGAAACCTTCTACCGCGACAGCAACCATCACGAGTGGCATGAACAGGCGCAGTGGGGGGAGCGCCACCGTTGCGGTGGCCGTCGGGCTGGGCGATGGTGTGTCAGTCATGGGCAGCACTGGCGTCGCCGTCGCCGTGGGCGTCGGTGGTGGGGTTTCGGTCATCCGGGGTATCGGGGTCTCGCTGGCTGTGGGCGTCGGGGTGGGTGTCTGTTCGGGTGTGGCCGTTGCGGTCGACACGACCTCGGGTGTACTGGTCGGTGTTGGCGTCGGTGTCACGGTGGCTGTCGGCGCCGCGGTGCAGGCGAGCAGGCTGACGTCGTCGAGGTAGTTCCAGGTGATGGCTCCGCTGCCGTTGTTGTAAACGTTGAAGTAGAGGACGAGCGTGCGGTTGCGGTAGGACGTCAGGTTGAAGTTCTTCTCCTGCCACAGGTTGTTTCCGGCGGCGCTGCTGCGTTCGATGGTGGCAACCAGGCCGTAGCCGGTGTTGAGCAGCAGCACCTCGCGGTAATCACCCGCTTCACCGCCGCCGGGGCGCTGGAAATAACGCAGGGTGACGCTGCTCGCCCACGCCGGGATGCTGACCGTCTGGTAGGCCGAGGAGTAGGCGGTGGCGTTGGCCGTGCCGGGTGGAATGCCCAGGCGCACGGCACGCGCACCGCTGTGCACCGGTGTCGTCACGTACGCCGCCCGCCGCGGCGTCGAGCCAAAGGTCCAACCCGTGCCGGCCTCGAACCCCCCGTTGGCCACCAGCTCCTGACAGGTCGCTGGTGGTGGTGTATTCGTGGGCGTGAGCGTGGGCGTTGGCGTGTGTGTTGGTGTATTCGTTGGCGTTGGCGTTGGTGTGTCTGTGGGCGCCGGCGTAGTCGTCGGCGTGGGTGTCACTGTTGGCGTGGGGGTGACCGTTTCGGTGGCGGTCGCCGTACTCGCCGGCGTTGGCGTAGGTGTTGGCGACGTTACCGTCGTGGCAACCGCAGTAGCGGTCGGTGTGGGTGCCGCAGTGCAGGCGAGCAGGCTGACGTCGTCGAGGTAGTTCCAGGTGGTGGCCCCGCTGCCGTTGTTGTAGACGTTGAAGTAGAGGACGAGGGTGCGGTTGCGGTAGGACGTCAGGTTGAAGCTCTTCTCCTGCCACAGGTTGTTTCCGGCGGCGCTGCTGCGTTCGATGGTGGCAACCAGGCCGTAGCCGGTGTTGAGCAGCAGCACCTCGCGGTAATCACCCGCTTCACCGCCGCCGGGGCGCTGGAAATAACGCAGGGTGACGCTGCTGGCCCACGCGGGGATGCTGACCGTCTGGTAGGCCGAGGAGTACGCCGTGGCATTGGCCGTGCCGGGTGGGATGCCCAGGCGCACGGCACGCGCACCGCTGTGCACCGGTGTCGTCACGTATGCCGCCCGCCGCGGCGTCGAGCCGAACGTCCAGCCCGTGCCGGCCTCGAACCCGCCATTGTATACCAATTCCTGGCAGGTGTTGGGCACCGCTGTCGGGGTGGCGGTGGGGGTGGGCGTTGGTGTTGCTGTGGCACCCCCCTCGATGCCCGCCAGTTCGGCCAGGCTGGCGAGGGCCGCCCGCGTGTAGCGTGTCACGTAATCCAGGTTGACGCGGTTCAGCGTATCGCCGGTCGTGTGGTACCAGGGATTGCGGTCGCGCGGCCGGGTATCGTCGAAGAAGTTTTCGATCGCCAGGTAAGCGGCATAGCCGCGGTCCCAGAACGACGAATGGTCCGAAAAGCGGCTGGCGCTGCTCTGTTTGAGTTCGACGGTCAGGCCCTGGGCGTAGCGGCTGTTGGCCGAGATGAAGGCGTTGGCCAGGTTGATCGAGTTGGTGCGTGTGCCGCTGTGCAGCTCGATCACGCGGTCGCCGTTGCCATCCCAGCCGATCATGTCGAGGTCGATGTAGCCCATGACCTGCGTGCCCGCCGCCTGCAGCCCCGCGGCGTAGACCTGGCTGCCCCAGTGACCCTGTTCTTCGGCCGAGAAGTGGACAAACCGGATCGTATCACGGAACGAGTGGCTGCGCAGCAGGTTGGCAATCAACAGGGTCGCCGCGCTGCCGCTGGCGTTGTCATCGGCACCGGGGGCCAGCGAATACGGTGATTCCGACGTGTCGTCGAAATGGCCGCCGATCAGCCATACGCGTTCGGGATGGGTGGTGCCGCGCAGCTCGGCCACGACGTTGCGGCCGCTGTAGGACCCGTAGGTCCAACCTGCGTAACTGGCCGGAATCCCCATCTGCTGATAGGCCTGCACGAGGTAAGCCTCGGCGTCGCGGATGCGGCTGGCAAAGGTGTAGCGCGTGTTGAGGGTTACGTTTTGCCCGGCAATGACGACGGCGTGGGTGCCGCTGAGATCGGCGATGCGGTTGGAGAGGGCAGTGGGCGTTACCAGGCCAAGCAGTGCGGTGATGATCGGATCGGTCGACTCGGGGATTGCGGCGGGCGGCAAGAGCTGTTCCGGCGCGGCGGGTACCGCACTGAGGTGCGCGACGGGCACACCCTGCGCCGGCAGCGTCTCGACGAAGGCCATTTCATTGGCCAGCGGCACGGACACCAGGAGCTGCCGCGTATCGGTGTAGATGATCGTGCCGTAGGCCACAGCCAGGCTGCTGGCGCCGGGGGCCTGGGCGTCGACGAAGTAGTAGACCTGATCTGCGGTGTCTTCGTCCAGCATTGTGACCGCCAGGCCAGCCGTCGTGGCTTCACCGCGGGCTGCGACGTCGCCGCTGGCGATGACCTGGTTACTGTCGAGCACCGCATGCACCACGAGGGCCGTCGTCCATACGGCTTCGACCGGCACGGCACCTGATTCCACCAGGACCAGCTGCGGGCCAAAGGCCTCGGCGGGTGTTTGTGCCTGACCCCGTGCCGCCGGCAGCGGTATCCCCAGGGTCAGAAGCAGCAGCACAAGCAACAGCCACATCAAACAGGTGGTGCGGCGCTGGTTCGACAGCATGCGGTGATCCTCCCCACGACAGATGCGCACTAATGGCACGACTATCCAGCATCGTGTCGTTGCATTATGATAGACGGTTAACCGACTGGAAGGTGACGCCAGCTGAGGAGAGGTTAGTTGTGCGGGATTCTATTCGTTCATCACCTGGTTGACCTGGTCTTCAGCCCACTTGCGTACATCTACAACCAGGTTATCGACGTCGGCTTGATGGATCAGATCGAATTCGAGGTCGTCATAGCGAAAGGTAACGGCAAAGGGATTCAGTAATGTGCGGCTGCATAGATTTGCCGACCTTCTTTGCGAGCCCAGTAGAGCACAGTACCAGGCACCTGACTACGGCGCTGGTATTCTGCTTCTGAGTATACCAGCACATCTATGCCAACACCTACGCTGCCCACAGCCTTATGCAGGCGCACCATCTGGCAGTGATTCCTGGCACCGCCGCACCTTGACCGGCCAAACGGCTTGCCGTACCGAATTCAGGTTGCCGAGGCGCAACAGGTTTGCGAACAGCGCTCAGGCTAACCGAGATTTGCATGTCTGTACAGATGTGCATATAATACTTTACGATGACGTACCAATGGGATAGACACAAGGCGCGTGTTAATCTCGACAAGCACGGTATTGACTTTGCTGAGGCAGTTGCCGTGTTGCAAGATGACACTGCTCTCACGCTGGACGACGACCATCCCGATGAAGAGCGTTTCATAACCATTGGTAGCGACACCTTTGGACGCGTATTGGTTGTTGTGTACACATGGCGTGGTGACGTTGTTCGCCTTATTTCTGCTCGCAAAGCCACACCGCGCGAACGCCAACAGTACGAAGGTACTACAATATGAAACCTGAATACGATTTCCGTAATGCAAAACGTGGTGCCGTTGTGCGTGTTCCCACAAACAAAACGCGCATCACGATCCGCCTGGATGACGACATCTTGGAATGGTTTCGCGCCAGGGTACATGAGATGGGTGGCGGTAACTACCAGACTCTGATCAACCAGGCGCTGCGCGAATACATGTACGAAAGCTCGATGCCACTTGAGGGGATATTGCGACGTGTCATTCGCGAGGAGCTGCAGCACACGTACCAGGTTGCTGAAGCCCGCGATCAACATGGTGATACCCATACCTGAACCGTTTCTCAGTCAAAATCTGCACACACACGGTGCATCAACTCGTCAACCACAACCTCAGAGGAGCCTACTCTCATGCAACGTTCGTTTGTACTTTCGTTATGCCTGCTCATCATCGTTGTTCTGATCACGGGTCTGCCAGTAATGGCGCAGGAAGGGCCCGTCACAACGCCGAAGGTCCCCTCGAAAGACGCCCCTGCCGCCCAGGTCGACTGTGCCTTGTTGGACAACCCCACCGCACGCGGCCTGATGTCGGGCATGTTCGAGGTCAAACTGCTGCGGGCCTGCGGTCGTGAAAACGAGCTGGGCCAGGTGACGGCACCGGTGGGGCCAGCATTGCCACCCGAGGCACCTGCCTTCGGCGTCGACGTGCTGGTCAACAACCCAGCGGGTGACCTGAGCGGTTCACACACCCAAAGCGAAACCTCACTCACACGCAGCGAAACCACTGGTACCCTCTGCTCGGCCTACAACGACTCGTACCACGGCGTTGTCCAGGGTCTCGGTTTCTCCGGCTACAGCCGCTCGACCGACAGCGGCGCCACCTGGACCGACAAAGGGCCAATTCCCAACGGTGGCGGTGGCAGCAGCGGCGGTGATCCCAGCATGGTCTGGCGCAAGACCGATGGGGCATTTTACTTCACATCCCTGCACTCCAACGGCCTGGGTTTCTGGAAATCAAGCAACGACTGCGACACCTTCAGCTGGGTGGGCATGGTCCACTCCGGTGCCAACGACGACAAGGAGCTGATGGCGATCGACAACAACCCGGCCAGCCCGTATTACGGCCGCATTTACGTCGCCTGGATCAATTTCAACGATGCGCGCATCTATTCGACCTACTCGACGAACGCCGGCGTGAGCTGGTCTTCACCGGTGGCGCTGAGCGGTGCGGGCGTCGACGTGCAGGGCGCCTGGCCCGCAGTGGCACCCAACGGCGACGTTTACGTGGCCTGGGTGCGCTGGAACCCCTATCCGTCAGGGCCGATCGACATGCAGGTTGTGCGCTCGACGAACGGTGCCGTCAGCTACAGCGCCGTGACCAACCCGTTGACCGGCGGCGTCAACCCGCGCGCCGCGACACCCACCAGTTCCTGCGGCCGGCCCGCGCTCAATGGCAATATACGTTACCTGCCCTCTCCCCAGATCACGCTGACGCCCAACGGTCACCTGCATGTGGTCTATGTGCGTGACCCCGATGGCTACAACGTCGGCGACGTGATCAACGTCTACTACCGGCGCTCGACCGACAATGGTACAACCTGGGGCGCCGAAGTGCTGCTGAACGACGACGGCACGACGCGTGACCAGTTCTTCCCCACGATCAGCGCCGGTCCTGGTGGGCGGATCGTGGCAACCTGGTACGACCGGCGGCTCGACGCCAACAACCTGCTCTTCGACTATTACATGCGCCATTCGGACGACGGCGGCACGACCTGGCTGCCCAGCCAGCGCGTCAGCGACGTCTCCTCACCGGTCTACATCGATCCGCAGTTGGCGGCGTGTTACCACGGCGATTACGACCAGCAGATTCAGGACGGGGCTTTTGCCTACATCCAGTGGTCCGACGACCGCAATATCCAGGGTGGCCATCCCGATCCCGACGTCTGGTTTGACAAGAATGCGTTCAGTCCTGACTTTACGGTGGGTGCCACACCGGAAACGCTGGCGGTCTGTGCACCGGCCAATGCCGTGTTCACGATCAACATCGGTTCGTTGGTCGGTTTCAACTCACCTGTCACCCTGTCCAGCTCGGGTGCGCCGATTGGCACGCTCCCCGGTTTTGTGCCGAACCCGGTCACGCCGCCGGGCAGCAGCACGTTTACGATTGGCAACACCGGTGCTGCTGCGCCGGGCGTCTACCCGCTCACCGTGACGGGTACCTCGTTGCCGCTGGTGCATTCGGTCAACCTGACGCTCAACCTGGCCAACGCAGCACCCAGCCAGGCCACGTTGACGGCCCCCGCTATCGGCGCAATCAATCAGCCGGTGCGGCCCACCTTCACCTGGACGGCGGCATCGCAGGCGGCCACGTACGATATCTGGATCGCCACGGATGGCGCTTTCAGCAACGTGGTAGCCTCGGCCAGCGGGCTGGTGACGACGTCGTTTACACCCAACGCCGACCTGAACACCAGCACCACCTACTTCTGGCGCGTGCGGGCCAACAACGCCTGCGGCAGCGGGGTCAATTCGCCGGTATTCAACTTCACGACCGTGGCCGCACCGGGTGACTGCGGGCCGGGCAGCGTGGCCAACGTTATCTACCAGTACGGCTTCGAGGCCGGCGCCGGCGGCTGGACGTCCAGCGGCACCGGCAACAGTTGGGCCATCGCCACGGCCAACCCCCACAGCGGCACCTCGCACTACCGTGCCAATGACCCGGCGGTCGTCAGCGACCAGCGCCTGGCCTCGCCGCCGGTGGCGATCCCCACCGGCCAGAACCCGGTCATTCTCAAGTTCTGGCACGTGCCCAACCTCGAACCCAACGGCACCACTGCGTGTTACGACGGTGGCATTCTCGAAGCAACCACCAACGCCGGCACGACCTGGACCCAGGTGACCACCCTGCTGGCAGGGCCGTACCGCGGCCCCGTCTCTGGTTCGTTTGGCAACCCGCTGGCTGGTCTGAACGCCTGGTGCGGCACGACGTCGTATATCAACAGCGTCACCGACGTCAGCAGCCTGGCGGGCATGACGGCCCAGTTCCGCTGGCGCCTCGGCTCCGACAGCTCGGTGACTAATCCGGGCTGGGACGTCGACGACGTCACGGTGCAGTCATGCCAGGCAGCCGGTCCCGCCTGCTTCTGGGCCGACGTGAACTGCTCGTGCAGCAAGGGTGGCTCCATCGATACCCTTGACATCACCGTGGCGGCCACGGCCTGGCAGGCGTACCAGACCACGGGTGCCTACTCGCTGGCCAGTGATGTGAACTGCCGCGCCAGCGGCGGCTGCGACGGAGTGAACGACGTCAGGGACGTGCAGGCAGTAGCGTCCATGTGGGGCACGGCCTGCCCGTAAGGGCCACGGAGGACACGGAGATCACAGAGGTTATGTGATCTCCTGTCCAGAAAATAGAACCACCAAGACACAGAAGCACCAAGAATTTCTGGTGCCTTTGTGACCTGGTGGTTCTTTTTTTGCACCTGCGCCCTCAGGGTTGAGAGCGCAGGTGCACGGACGAAACTTAACGGGCCAGGCGGCGGCGAAGGATCAGGCCGGTGCCGGCGAGAATGGCCAGGGCCAGCGCGACGGGCAGCCACGACGTGGTGGCCGGGGCGCTGTCTTCGAAGTTGTCCACTTCGACTGCTGTCGGTTGCTCCATACAGCTCTGGACGATGACGTCGTCGACGTCCCAGCCGGGATTGCTGACCGAGCTGTCGGAGCCGAGGCGCCAGCGGAACTGGGCCGTCGTGCCGGCCAGGGAGCTGACATCCGCGATGGTGTTCATGTAGCTGGAGACACCACACCAGGCGTTGAGCCCTGCCAACGGATTACCGAACGAGCTGGAGACGGTTCCCGACCGGTAGGGGCCGACCAGCAGGTTGGCATTCGGTACCTGCGTCCAGGTCGCACCCGCGTTGGTGGACGATTCGAGGATACCGCCATCGTAGCAGTTGGTACTGCCGCTGGGCTCGAGGTTGGGCACGTGCCAGAACTTGAGCGTAACCGGATTCTGGCCGGTGGGAATGGCAACAGCCGGCGAAACCAGCCGCTGGTCGGAAACCGTGGCCGGATCATTGGCGTGCATGTGGGCGGTGCCACTGTGCGGGTTGGTGTTGGCGAGAGCCCAGGTGCTGCCGGTACCACTCGACGCCCAGCTGCCAATACCACCCTCGAAACCGTCCGTAAAGAGGACATTGGGTACCGTGCCAGGACCGCAGTCACCCGGTGCGGCTTCGGTAGTGAAGCTGAAGACGCTGGAGTACGCGCCGGTTCCGCAGGCGTTTCCGGCCTGCACGCGCCAGTAGTACATCGTACTCGTGTTCAGCGTCACGTTCGAGGTCCAGGTCGGGGCAGCCAGGCCACTTGCCGAAGCCACGATGTTGGTGAAGTCGGCATCGCTTGCCACCTGGATACTGTAGGTGCTGGCGCCCGGCGCCGCGTTCCAGGTGAAGGTCGGCGTTGCGACCACATTCAATGCACCGTTGGCGGGCGCCGTGAGGACCGGTGTGCCGGGTGCCGCAGCCTGCACGGTCAGCCCCACTGGGGCCTGATGCACATTCGGGCCGGCGGCGGTGCCGACCACGTCGAAGTTGTAGCTGCCGGCGGCGGCGCCGCTGATGGTCATCGTACTGCTGCCTGGCGGAGTCACCGGGTTGGTGCTGAAGCCAGCCGTACCAGGATTACCCGAGGCGCTCAGGGTCACGGGGTCGCTGTACCCACTCACACTGCCAATCGTCACATTGTACACTGCGCCAGCGCCCACGCAGATCTCCTGACTGACCGGCGCAGCCGACAGCGTGAAGTCGGGCGTACCGCAGGCATCGAACTTGAAGGCGCCGATGCGTGTGCTCCACTGGCTGGTGGCGTTCCATTGACCGGTGAACCAGAAGGTACAGTCGTCCACCGGGTCGATGCCCATCGCGGCGTAGTCACCGTAGCGGTTGCTGCCGTTGACGCCGCTGCCGTTGATCAGCGTGTACTCGCCCTGCGGCAGCGTACCGAGCGGGTCCGAGGCCAGGCGCCCGGCATAACGCAGGGATGGATAGACCGTCTGGCTGGAGACGTTGTAGCCCAGGGCGATGTTGCCGGCGCCGTCCATGGCGATGCCGCCCATCCAACGGTTGTCGCTGGTAGTCGGCGCGTAGGTACCCTCCTGATACAAGGACCACGCTCCCGCACCCACCTTGCGCAGCTCGAACCAGCGCACGCCGCCGATGTTATTGCCATTGATATCGGTGACAAAGTTGCCGACCAGGGTTTCGTGATCGCCAAACTGGCGGTAGGCGAGGCGGTTCATGATCACTTCACGGATCGGATCGAGCGAGGAGGAGTTCCCCTGTGGCACCCCCGGCATGCCCATGCAGTAGAACGAGGTCAGCCCGCACAGGCTCGAGTCGAACTCGGCTGTCACGATGTCGGGCAGCTTGGTGAAGGTCGAATTGGCCGGTGTGGTCCAATCAACGTGGAAGGCGTATATTTCCAGGATGTCGCTGGCGGGGAAGCCGCTCGGCCCATGCACCTCGGTGTCGCGATGGCGCATGATGTAGGCGGGCGCGCCGGCCGGCGGCGGCGTCATGCCGTCCAGGTCCGCGGGGGTCAATGCCTGGAAAGCAAAACCAGAGAGACTGGTCGCCGTGAAGCGCTGGTAGGTGGCCGGCAGGCCGGCCAGCATCTTGGTGCGATCCAAAGCCACCGCCGAAGGACTGTTTTCGTTGGCGGTGGCGTAGTACGCATCGGCCCACACGCCATACTTGGGATAGTCGGGGAAGCTGGGCATGTTGAACTGATATGAATAATATGCACCCAGGGGATCGGGCGTCTGCGAGATGAATACACACAGTGAGCTGCCCGGACCAAACTCGCTCAGGAACCAGCGGTCGGCCAGTTGATCGTAGAGAACGATCGGATCGCCGTCGCCGGTGGCGCAGCCGCCCAGGGCGGTGAGGGCGAATGCCTGGATCAACGTGCCGGTGGCCTTGTTATAGACAGCCACGGCAGTGGCGTTGATCATCTGGACGTAGTGGTTGGCACCTACGTCGCCGACGGTGTCTGGCGGGTTGACGAACGTGTAGCCCTGGCCGTTGAAATTGAAGATTGGGGTGCCAAAGGCATCAGGCTGGGCCGGCGGGGCGGCTGCTTGAACGGGCAGCAGCGGGTCGGGGCCGCCTGTTACGTCGACGACCGGGTTGAAGTTGCTGTTGAAATTCATGCGCGGGTTGATCTCGCGGTCGAGAACGGGCACGACCACGGGCGGCGGCAGATCGCGTGCGGCTCCAGTCAAAACAGGCGTCACAGGCTCGCCGACGACGAACTGCCCAACTGGCTTCTCCTGCTGCGTTGCGCCGAGCGGGTTGACCGCATTACGCTGCCCGGCCTGGGTCTGGGTGCTCGTCAGATCGGCGGGCAGCCAGAACACCAGGCTGGCGACCATCAGGATCATAACAGCACCGAAGAGCTTACGTGCGGACTTCATTATTGTTCCTCCTACTCACAAAAAAGGTTGCAGCACCCTCAGGGGGTGGCTTGAGGGAAAAGGGACTGCGTCAACGCGGCCGCGGCTGCGGCGGCTTCCGCAACCGGCGCCTGTCCATAGAAGGCCCGCTCGATCTCCTGGCTGACGGCGTCTTCGATCGCGGGCCAGTTGGACATGACAGGCACGGTGCGCAGCGTTGGCACGGCGTCGAGCCAGACCTGGCTGTGGGCTGGCTTCTGATTGGGAGCCAGGAAATCGGAGGACTCGGCGACCGATCGCAGGGAGGGTACCGTGCGACCACTGCGCGCGACGATTGCCTGACCTTGTGGTGAATTAGCGTACTCGATGAATTTCCAGGCGGCCTCCTTGTCTTTGCTCTTGCCAGCCAGGCAATAGCCATCGCTATGCAATACACTGGCCGGCCGGTCCGTGCGAGGCAGGGGTGCCACATCCCAATCGAAATCCTGGATGGTGCGCATGGTAGGCACCGCCCGCCGGCTGTCGAAATACATGCCCGTCGTGCCGCTGATGAAACGGCTCTCGCTGTCCTGGGCAGCCTCTGCGGCTGCGTCGGGAACGACGTGCTGCGTGGTTTGCAGATCAACGAACCACTGGAACGCCTCCTGCGCGGCTGCACCGTCCAGGCTGAGGCGCGTGGGGTTGGCGGGATTGTCAACCAGCTCGCCGCCGGCCTGCCAGATGAAAGGAGCCAGGCGATAGAGGACGGGGTCGATGCCAACGCCGTATTGATCGGTGACACCGTCGCCGTTCCTGTCCGCGGTCAGCGCCTGGGCCGCAGTCACGAAATCGGCCCATGTCCAATCGTCGGCAGGATAGGCCACGCCGGCTGCGTCGAACAGCGCCTTGTTGTAATAGACGACCAGGCTGGAGACGTTCTGTGGAATACACCACAGCTCGCCCTGGTAACGAAACGCCGCCAGTGCGGGCTGATAGAAGTCCGTTTCCTGGATCACGGTGCTCTTGGCCAGGTATGGCCCGACGGCCGCCAGCGCGCCTTCATCGGCGAACGGCGCGATCCGCCGGTAGTTGAGCAGCATCACATCGGCTGGCACACCGGCGGAGAAATCCGCTGCCAGCCGGCGGCGATAGTCGGCATCGTCCGGCATGTAGCGTAATTCCACCTCGTAGTCCGGGTTTGCGGCGCGGAAAGCGTCTACGAGCGTTTGGTAAGCCGCGTACTCCTCCTTGCTGCCAAAGACCATGAACGACGTTGCGTGCGGACGTGGCGCAGCTGCACAGCCTGCGATGAACAACACGGCCGACAAGGCAACCCACAGCCGCAGTAGCGAAAGTTTCCGCATTACCCTTTCTCCAACAACGAGTCAATTGAATGATCGCTCAGAAAGAGCGGCTGCAGCACAAAGAATAACACAATCACCGGAACGGTCATAAAAGTGGCCCCGGCCATCAACAACGGCCAGTTCGTCGCATCGAGCTGCTTCAGGATCTGTACCCCAATCGGCAGTGTGTAAGTTTGCGGCCGGTACAGGTACAGCACCGGGTTGGTGAAGTCGTTCCAGAACAGAACGAAGGCCAACACCGCGACGGCGACGACGGCCGGCCTGGCTATGGGCAGCGCAAGGTGCCAATAAGCGGACCAGGCGCCCGCGCCATCGAGCCGGGCAGCCTCATACATTTCCATCGGCGTGCGTCGAAACGTCCAGAAGAAGATCAATACCAGCAGTGGTCCGCCGCCCGCAAAGGCCGGCAGGATCAACGACCACAGCGTGGTGAGCAGGCCCGTCCAGCTCAGCATCTGGTAACGGAACAGCCAGACGGCCGACGGGGGTACCATGAGCAAAAACACAGTGGCGATCACCAGGCGCTGGCGCCAGGGATCACGCAGCTGTGAGAGACCGAATCCGCCCAGGGACGCCGTCAACAGCGTCAGCGGTACCGACACCGCCACCACCAACACCGAGTTGAGCAGGTAGCGGGCCAGCGGTACCTGGCGAAAAATCTCGACGTAATTGCCCCACTGCGGGTCGGCGGGCCACCACTCGACGGTACGCGGCGGCGGCAGGCCCACCGGGCGCAGCGACACGACCGCCATCCAGAACAGCGGCAGCACGAACACGATCGCCATGGCCGCACCGATGACCGCCAGGACGAGGTGCCGGCCCCGGGCACGCCTGGCCCGCGCCAGAGGCACCCGCGGCGGACGTGGCGGGCCATCCACAGGTGGCGTTGGCGGCTGCCCGGCCGGTGATTCAGACAACGTCATCATGACGGTTCAATCCCACCACGTTCACGATACCGATCACCAACAGGGTCGTCAGGAGGTAGAGCACGACCGTCATCGCCGCGGCTGCGCCGAAATCGAAGCGATCGAACGCCAATTCGAACAGCAGCAGCGGCACGAACGTCGTGGCGTAATAGGGACCGCCGTAGGTCATGACGAAGGAAGGCGTAAACGTATTCTGCAGGCTGACCACGATATCGCGGAACGTCAGAATCAGCAGCCACGGCGTCAGCAGCGGCAGGGTGATGCGCAGGAAAGACTGCCAGGCATTGGCGCCGTCGACTCGGGCGACTTCGTAATAAACCCTGGGAATGGTCTTGAGGCCAATCAACAGCACCACCATGCCCTCGCCAATTGTGAACAGCGCCATCAGCACGAAACTCATGCGAGCTGTCGACGGATCGAGCAGCCAGTCAGGGGTAGGCAGGCCCAGGGTGCCCAACACAGCGTTCAGCGGACCGTACAGAGGATTGAGAATCCACAACCAGATGAGCGCAAAGGCGCCTTCGGGTAGGATCGTCGGCAGATAGACCGCCGCCCGCAGTCCACCGAACAACCGGCCGCGCGCCTGGAGCAGGAGCGCCATCAGCAGTGCCCCCAGCAAACGCAGCGGCACAGCCAGGAAAATAAACTGCAGCGAGATGCGGAGTGACAGCCGCGCCAGCGGCGAGGCCAGGAGCATCCGGAAGTTGTCCAGGCCTGTCCAGGTCGGTGGTTGGATGGCGTTGTACCTGGTGAAAGCGATGCCCACCGTAATCAGGGCTGGCAGGACGATCAGAAAGAACGAGCCCAGAAAAAAAGGAATCAAAAACAGGCGGACCTGGGTGTCGTAGTCGGAGAGCGGCCAGAGTTTCGGGCGTGGGGCGCTGTGCGGTTTTGGCGAGCGGATGGGCTGTCGATTTGTCGACGCCTGATGGTGCGGATCGAACAGCGGTGTTTGATCACCCGCTTGCAGATCCTCGGCGTGGGCGCGGCCATGCCTGAGCTCGCTGCCTGGCCGGTAAGCGAGCCACAGGTTATCGCGCACAGTCGAGCCACCCGCTGCCGATTATGCGAGAACTGAATACACCGGTGGTGTAACCGTAGAACAACAACGCCACCAATACTTCTGGCGCATAGGTTTCGCCACCGCTGGAACCGCAGCGCCCACAGATCAGTGCGAAATCCAGCTCGGCGACCACGTCAAGAGTGAACCGAGCCAGATGGCTCGCCGGCAGGGCTTCCCACAGACGGATGGTCTGATCGAGAGCCGCTTCGTAGTCAACCGTTTTGAATTCGCTGATCATACCTCCAGTATATCACAATCTCGCCTGTCGCAAAGCGACGACTCTCCGACAGGCTGTTGGCCAGGGTGAAGTCAAGCTTGTGGCCCAAGGCGATGAGTTGGACGCACCGTTATTTGCAGGTCTGTGCACTTGGGCAGATAATTCTGTCGAAGTTACCTGGCAGGATACAGAGATCACAGAGGATTTTTATGATTCTATTCAACCCGCGCCACCTCGACCGTTATTACCCGGATGAGCGTTCGCGCGCCATCATGCGCAAAACGGTCGACTTCTTCGAAGAAAAAGGGAAACGCCGGCTCAAGGCCGATGATTACGATCACGTCTGGTATGCCGATTTTCTCGACTTCATCGGACGGGAAGGCATCTTTGCCACCCTGCTGACCCCCGCCGGGCTGGGTGATGCCGAAACGCGCTGGGATACCTGGCGCAACTGTGAGTTCAACGAGATCCTGGGCTTCTACGGGCTGCCCTACTGGTACACCTGGCAGGTGACAATTCTTGGCCTGGGCCCGCTTTGGATGAGCGCCAACGCGGCGCTCAAGCAGGAGGCTGCGCGGCGGCTGCAGGCGGGGGGCATCTTTGCCTTTGGCCTGTCGGAAAAGGAGCACGGGGCCGACATCTACAGCACCGACATGCTGCTCATCCCCAACGGAGATGGCACGTTCCGGGCGCGCGGTGACAAGTACTACATCGGCAACGGCAACCAGGCCGCGCTGGTTTCCACCTTCGGCAAGTTTGCCGATACGCAGGAGTACGTCTTCTTCGCCGTTGACTCTCAGCACCCGGCGTACGAGTGCGTGCGCAACGTGGTGGCCAGCCAGTCTTACGTGGCCGAATTCAACCTGCACGATTACCCCATCAACGAGGCCGACATCCTCTCGACCGGGCAGGAGGCCTGGGATGCCTCACTGAACACGGTCAACATCGGCAAGTACAACCTGGGCTGGGCGTCGATCGGCATTTGCACGCATGCCCTGTACGAAGCGATCCACCACGCAGCGTACCGTCACCTCTACGGCATGACCGTCACCGATTTTCCGCACGTGCAGCAGATGTTCACCGACGCCTATGCGCGCCTGGTGGCCATGAAGCTGTTTGCCCTGCGTGCCGCCGACTACCTGCGCTCGGCATCACCGTCGGACCGGCGTTACCTGCTGTACAACCCGCTGGTCAAGATGAAGGTAACGACGCAGGGTGAAGAGGTGATCGATCTGCTGTGGGACGTGATCGCCGCCAAAGGATTCGAGCGCGACACCTACTTCGAAATGGCGGCACGCGACATCCGTGCCCTGCCCAAGCTCGAGGGTACCGTGCACGTCAACATCGCGCTGATCGTCAAGTTCATGCCGAACTACTTCTTCAACCCGATGGCGTACCCGCCGGTACCGCGCCGCGACGACGCGGTCAACGACGACTTTTTGTTCAACCAGGGTCCGGCGCGCGGCCTGGGCAAAATACGTTTTCACGACTACAACCCGGTCTTCGACCGCTTCGACCTGCCGAACGTCAACGTGTTCAAGGAACAGGTCGCCGTCTTCAAGGAGTTCCTGGCGCGGGCCACGCCCAGCGAGGCGCAGGTGCGCAACACCGACTTCATCCTGGCGGTGGGTGAGCTTTTTGCCCAGGTCGTCTATGCGCAGCTGATCCTGGAGAACGCCGAAATCTACCAGGTACCGCCCAGCCTGGTCGACCAGATCTTCGACTTCATGGTGCGGGACGTGTCACGTTATGCCCTGCAGCTCTACAGCAAACCGGGCAGCACCGAGCCGCAGATGGCCTTTTGCCAGCGCATGCTGCGCAAGCCGGCGTTCGATGCCGCACGCTACCAGGGAGTTTGGCAGGAAGTGTTTGGGCTGCGCGACGCGTATGCGATGAGGGAGTAGGGAGCGGATTACTGTCAACGGATTCGGGGAACGGATTGAGCGGATGGCTGTCAACGGATTCGGGGAGCGGATTGAACGGATTGCTGTCAACGGATTCGGGGAGCGGATTGAGCGGATTGCTGTCAACGGATTCGGGGAACGGATTGAGCGGATGGCTGTCAACGGATTCGGGGAACGGATTGAGCGGATTACTGTCAACGGATTCGGGGAACGGATTGAGCGGATGGCTGTCAACGGATTCGGGGAGCGGATTGAACGGATGGCGGGGAGCGCCGAGCACCAGCTCGGCTCCGGCTGACCATGGTAATGCCCTACACAGCGGCCGAACCGCAATCCATAAGACGGAGGGCAGGCAGGCGAACTTCGCCTGCCTGCCCTCACCTGTTTTATATGCCTGCGCCCTCAGTTATGGGGGCGCAGGCGTGAAGAACGGAATTTACCGGGCCATGCGCCGGCGCAGGACGAAGCCGGCGCCCGCCAACGCGGCCAGGACAGCCGGGATGGCAGCCCAGGGCACGCTGGTCACCGGGGCGACCGGGCTGGCTTCCACGCTGCTCATGTCGACGGCGGTCGGGGTGTCAGGCTCGCAGGCGGTGATGGTCACGTCATCGACCTCCCACCACCAGTCCCAACCGGCGATGTAGTGCCAGCGCACGACGGTGTTGGCCTGGCCATCGGCCCCGAAGGTGTTCTCGTAGGTGGCCGGGCCACGCGCATCCGTGGTCCAGGTGTTGATGTTGGCCCAGGTCGAGCCGCCGTCGGTGCTGAAGTCCAGTGCAGCCGAGTCGGCCGAGCCGAGGTCGTTGTAGTCGTACGCGAAGCTGACGCGCGGCGTGGTGAAGGTGCTCAGGTTCAGCACCGGTGACCACATCTGGGCGTTCATGGCCACGCTGCTGCCGCAGTCATCGCTGTCGGCGACGGCGAAGAGGCCGCTGCCACCGGTCAGGTTGCCGCGGGCGCCAGGATCGGTGTTGGTCCAGTCAGGAATGCCTGTGCAGCCGGTGGTGCTGTTGGCCACGACCCAGCCGGCGGGCGGGAAGCTGCCCTCGAAGCCCTCGGTGACCAGCGTCACTTCGTGGCTGCCGACGGGGCAGCGCGGCGGGACGACGTTGACGACTGCCGTGCTGGTCGCCGTTGCCTGCGCGCCACCCGCATTGTAGGCCAGCCAGGTGCCAACGTTGGTTGTGTTGGCGTTGGCGACGTAGGGAATCGACAGCCCGGCCTGGACCGTGTTGACGCTGGCACCAGGGGCGAGGTTGTAGGCCAGGCCCGAGAAGATCGTGCCGAGCACGTCATCGGTCAGGGTGTGCAGGCCAAATGCCGTGTCACCGGTGTTGGTGACGGTGTAGCAGTAGTAGACGGTGGTGCCCTGCGGGACCGTGATGTTGCTGGTATTGGCGCAGACACCCGCCGTCGTGCCGACGGTCTTGACCAGGGAGATGGACGGACCGGCCGGCCCGCTGCAGCCTGGGAAGCGGAATGCACCGATGCGCAGGCGCCAGCCGACCGACGAGGTCGTCGGTACCCACTCGTTGACGTACCAGAAGGTGCAGTCGTCCACCGGGTCGACATTCATCGAGGTGTAGTCACCCCAGCGACCGCTGCCGGTCTGTGAGCCGGTACCGTTGATGATCTGACCCTCACCCTGCGGCATGGTGTTCAGTGGATCCGCCGCCAGGCGGCCGGTGTACCACGAGCTGGGGTAGGTGGTGGTGCCGTTGGAGGCGCTGTAACCGAGGGCCATGTTGCCCGCGCTGTCCTGGGCAATCGAGCCCATCCAGCGGTGAATCGTGTCCTGGGTGCCAGGGGCGTAGGTGCTGTCCTGGTAGAGGACCGGGTTGCTGTTGGGGCTGCGGATTTCCCACCAGCGGATGCCGGCCATGTTGGTGGCGGCTTCGACCGACTGGTTGGTGACGAGCGATTCGTGCGTGCCGAAGTTGCGGTAGGCCAGGCGGTGCGTTGGGCGCTGGCGGTACGACAGGATGTCGATCTTGTTCGTCGTGCCGGGCTGCGGGATGCAGTTACGCGACGTCGGCGTACAGGGGAAGATCGTATCGTAGGCCGCGATCGGGATCGTATTGGCCAGGACGAAGCTGGAGTTGGCTGGCGTGGTAAAGTCAGCCGTGAACTTCCACAGCGTCAGGGCGTCCTGCGGTGCGCCGTAGGAGCCACCGTTGTCCATCGAGCCCATGAAGTAGTTGGGCGAACCCGCCGGCGGCAGGGTCGAGCCATCCAGGTCCGAGGGCAGCAGGCCGTCGCCGATGTTGAAGGCGCCGCCGGCTGAGGCGGTCGTGGCCAGGAAGGAAATCACCTGGGCGGCCGGGTTACCGGAGATCAGGTCGCTGCGCTTGACCGCATACGCGCCGATGCCGGCGAAGGTCGAGCCACCGGCGAATTCACGTGTGCTGATGTACAGCGCATCCGGCCAGAACCCGTACTTGGGATAGTCGGGGAAGTTGCTGCCGGTGCTGAAGGCCCAGCGGTAGTAGGAGCCGGTGGGGTCTGAAGTCTGCGAGACGGCCACACAGTTGAAGTAGGTGGGACCCGACGCCGTGAACTGGCTCAGCATCCAGCGGTCGGCGATCTGGTCGTGCAGCACGATCGGGTCGCCCGAGTTGTCGGTCTGGCAGTCGCCGCCGAAGCCTGCCCACAGGGTGTTGTTGAGGGCAGGGCCGTAGAGCGAGTTGCCCAGCTTGTCGAAGATCTGGAACGACAGGTTGCTCATCGCCACGTAGTGGTTGGGGCCGACGTCACCCACCGGGTCGGGCGGGGAGACACCGGAGATGTTACCGGGACCGTCGAAGCTGACGATGGGTGCCGGGATGAGACCCGGGCCGTAGCTGGTCTGCAGGGCGGCATCGGCATCCTGCGGGCCGAAGGCACCTTCCAGGCCGGTGGCGCGTTCGGGCACTTCGACGAAGCCGGGTTTGGCCTCGATCGGTGTGATCTCGCGCAGCGGCGGTGAGATGTCGAACTTGACGGCGGTGCTGAGACCGCGGAAGACACCGTAGCCCGGCGTCGTGTCGGGCCCTTGCGGGACGGGTGCTGCCGCCGGTGCGGCGGCGATGGGCATGATCAGGGTAAGCAGCATGATCACGACCAGCATGATAGACGAGGCAAGTCGAAGCACGTCAAACCTCCTTGGATAGAACGGAAATATCCGAACGAGACTCATCGACAATACGCAACCTGGCAGATGAGTCGGCCACCAGGTGGTAAGCACCGGTCAGGGTTGGGACATCATACAACATGACCCACCGGGGCGGGTTACCCTGACAAATGCTGAAAACCACGGAGACACGAGATTGATCGGGGAGAGGGTTGGGGAGATTGTACCAGAAAACGGTTTGTTGTGTCAACTCCGGTTCGACTCAGGTTCTTGACCGCAGTCCCGCCACCCGCGTCACCGGCATCACGAACATGAATCCGCTGTGCGGTGCCATAAAATCACCCCCCACGGCTGCCTCGGTCTCGGCAAACAGTCGATCCAGGTCGAAATCGTCATCGACGACGGCGAAGGCGGTGCGATGATGTACCTCGCC
Organism: uncultured Anaerolineae bacterium; assembly: GCA_964443225.1. GTDB lineage: Bacteria > Chloroflexota > Anaerolineae > SSC4 > Amarolineaceae > SSC4. Next base: position 66,676 of record CAYUCC010000003.1, on the reverse strand, counting down.
ACCCTGCAAGAAGTGACGCAGCGAAGGAAAAAGCGGTAGGTCGTCACGCTGCCCGCTCATTTGACGCATCCTGTACAACCCCATGCTGTCCAGCAGCGTGGCGCCCCCCACGCCGCAGCGCTCCCACGCCGCCATGACAGCATGCGATTTTTCCACATCGGGCGTTACGATGATGACACAATTAGGCACGGGCCACCTCCTTGGCGGGTCCCTTGGGTTTGTCCTGGTCACGAAAGCCCCAACGCAGGAGCAGTGGGGTCACCAACGTGGTCACCAGCACGATGACGGTCACCACAGAAAACAGCTCGGTCTGAATGATGGCTGCCGACACGCCCACCGAGGCGACGATCAGACCCACCTCGCCGCGGCTGACCATCCCCAGACCGACACGCAGTGCGCGCTGGTTATCGAACCCCGCCAGGCGCGCCCCCAGGCCAGAGCCGATGATCTTGGAGACAATGGCGATAACGATCAGAACCACGGTAAGCGGCAGCAGGTCACCGGTCAACAAACGGATGTTGGTTTTGAGGCCAATGCTGACAAAAAAGATGGGTACAAAGAAGCTGTAGGCAATCGTGTGCATCTTGCCCGCCAGCTCGTCCCGCAGATGGCTGCGTCCGAAGCCGAGGCCGGCGATGAACGCACCGGTAATGGCGGCCAAGCCGCCCGTTTCTTCGGCGGCCCAGCTGAAAAGCAGCGCCGCCACAATCGCGAGGGCCGCCAGCCCCTCGCTGATCGGCTGGTCATGCACCCACTCGGCCGCCTTGGGCAGCAGCCAGAAGCCGAGCAGGATCGACCCGGCCAGGAAGAGCACCATCTGCAGCACGATGATCAGCACGCTGGACTGCTCGTTGCCGCCGTTCAAGGCCAGGAAGATCGAAAGCACCAGGATGACCAGTACGTCGTCGACAATGGCGGCGCCGAGCAGCGCCAGGCCCTCCGGTGTGCGCAGGCGTCCGAGCTCTATCAGGGTTTGTGTGCTGATACTGACGCTGGTGGCGGTCAGGATAATGCCGACGAAGATCGCCGCCTCGGAGGGATAGCGAAACAGCAGCGCCGTGCCGGCGCCCAGAATCAGCGGTACCACCACACCCAGCACACCGGCGGTTACGGCGACGCGTCCCGTTTTCAGCATCTCGCCCAGGTCGATCTCCAGGCCGGCCATGAACATCAGCAGGACGACGCCGACCTCCGCCAGTTCGTAGACCGTATGCGCCAGCACTTCACTGTCGTGCGCATCACCAAACGCCGGCCAGCCCAGCAGGTTCAATACGCTGGGACCGAGGATAAGACCGACAAGGAGTTCACCTAACACGGCGGGCTGGCGCAAACGAATCGCCACCCAGCCCCCCAGTTTTGCGCCGGTGATAATAATACCCAGGCCGAGAATCAGATGCAGAAAATCTTCCATGCATTCTCCGTAGGGCGTCGTTCCAGCTGCGACCTACTGCTTTTGGCCAATGATAATGAAATCCCGCGCAAAGAGGGCGGGCCAGTGACGGGCCAGCCAGGTATAGGCCTGCCGTATGCCGGGCCAGCGGAAGAAAAAGGGATACAGCCCGGTGACCCACAGGCTGGCACTGCCGTCGGTTTTTGTGATCCGCACCTGCCGTGCTGCCAGCAGCCGTTTGACGTCGGGCAGCGTAAAGAAGCGCAGGTGTGTCAGGTCGGTCGGCGTATTGCGCACGTAGGGAAAGTGCCCCGTCAGCAGCCACCAGCGGCAGCGCCAATGCGCCATGTTGGGCAGCAGGAGAACGAACGTACCCCCCGGTTTGAGCACCCGCACACACTCGTCGAACGCCGGCTCGAAGTGATAGCGGTGCTCCAATCCCGAATCGGACACGACCGTGTCGAACTGCCCGTCCACAAACGGCAGCGGTGCCACATCCAGATCGACCTGGTGCGCCTCGATGCCTTTGGCCTGTGTACGCGCCACGGCCACGTGCGACATGTCGGTTCCCACCACGCGGCACCCCTTGTCAGCCAGCTGACGGGCCAGCACACCCGGACCGCAGTCCACCGCCAACACCGCTCGACCCGGCACCACGTGACTGGCCACAATGTCCAGTCGCGTCTGGTCGAACAGGTCGGACTTGTTACGCCAGTATTCGTCGTAGTAAACAACAAGATCCATGGTTCGCCTATGGTATCGACGGCATGAACTGGTACTGCAGTGGGAATAGGGCAAAATCGACCGGCACGCTGCTGCCAGGGCTGACCAGAATACCCTGGTCGACCGGACCCAGGGGACCATAGGCAGATGGCACGGTGACAGTGACGCTGTAACTGCCCGCTGCCAGGCCCACAAACTGGTACTGCCCCTCGTCGTCTGTATTCTCTGTCGCCACAACCGCTGCCCCCTGCCGCAGCGTGATCGTTACATCGCTCACACCAGGCTCGCCGCTCTGTTTCACCTGGTCGCGGTTCAAATCGACGAACACCGTACCCATGACCTGACCCAGCGTGGGCGTCGCCGTTGGCGTCGGTGTGACGGTGGGCGTTGCCGTGGGCGTGGGTGACGGGGTGGGTGTGTTCAGGCCTGGCGTGAGTCGAATGCGCCACGAACCGCCCGCAAAGTAGAAGCCGACCGACCCGCCGCTGGCCGTCAGGACGTCGATGCGGTGTTCGCCGGTGGCCAGGTTATCCCGTTCCAACACGTACGAGCCGCTGCCCGGCAGTCCCAGGTTGGCGACGAGGAAGCGGATGTCAGACCCAATGGCCTCCGTAATGACGCCGCTGATCGAGCCTCCGGCGCCGGTGAATGCCATATCGACCGACGTCCAATGCGGTGCGCCGTACTGGGTGATCTGCAGCCAGTTGACCGTACGGCTTTCATCGGTGGTGAGGGCGATATGGGCCGGGTTGGCCGGCCGTGTGAACTGCTGCAAAAAGCCGAACGCCCACTCGGTTCCCCACGGTGCCGGATCGTCGTCATGTCCGCCAGGATACCAGTGGAGCTCAAGATTGGCAGGGCCAACCGCACTCACAGCATCGTACATCTGCTGCGCGTGATGGGGCAGCACCTTTGTGTCGGCATCGCCGTGCACGATGGCCAGCGGCATGTTCTTGAAGCCCAGCGCGTACCGTTTGGGTGAGCGGCGTGCATACTCGAATGGCTGCGCACCCGGTGTACCACCGCACTCGTTGGCAATGTCGGTCTGCCGCCACACCTCGGTCTCGTCGTACCAGTCGCTGAGCGAGCTGAAACCGGCATAGTTGACCACGCCGGCGAATACGTCCGGATACTTTGCCGCCCCAATCATGGCCGTCTGGCCGCCCATCGAGAAGCCGACCAGGTAGACCCGGCTTTCGTCGACGGCGTAGTGCTGCTTGACGTAGTTGACCGTGTCGATCAAGTCGCGTTGAGCCGCCCGCGCCCCCAGCGACCGGCCACCGCCGGAACCCGGGTTCTCACCGTGCATTTCAGGTGAGGCCAGCAGCCAGCCCCGCAGGTTGGCCTCGGCGCCAAAGGCAAAAATCGGCTGCCAGCGCAGGTTCAAACTGGCACCATACCCGTGAACACCGATCACCAGGGGACGCGGGCTGCCGTCGTAGGTGGATGGAATCTGCACCACGGCCCGCTGGTACGTCGGCTGCGGCGGGTACGAGCTGAAATAACCAAACTCCTGGTACGTGGCGCCCTGAATGCTGCCGTCCACCTCGAGCACCCCGCTGGCAATGCTCCAGCTGTCGTTCGGGTCGGCGTCGTTGGTGATGCGTACCGTATTGACCCCGTTGTGCACGACGGTCAGGTCGGGGAGGGCGAAGGTCGTCGTGATGCCGGTCGTCGCACAGTAGCCGGCGCCGTTTGTCCAGCTGGGCACCGTACCGATGCGGGTACCGTTCAGGTAGATGCTGTGCCCCGGCCGTGCGTTGTTGATATCCAACTTCAGGCGCGCCGCTGTTGCCGTACCCGTCCAGGTCAGGAAGACGTTGGCCTGCGCCTCGTGGATGGTCGCGTCGACGGCCAGGCAGTTCGAGAGCTGGCTGGAGGTCAGCGTGCTCGTTGGGCCCGCGTGACGCGGTGGCGCGGCCGGCTGCGATGGGGCAGGTTCTTCGAGAAACCGCAGCGGGCCAGGATTAGCCGGACGCCCGGCCGCCGCGCTCGACAGGCCAACTGCCACGAGTAGGGTGAGTCCTGCCAACGCCAGGCCGGCGCTGGTGAACATGTGACGACGGTGAGCCATCTGCATCGTATGATCTTGTATCCTTATGAGCTGCGTACGACGTCGGTCACAGCCGCAAAATCGGCATCGCTCCAGCCGTGCAGCATCGCCAGGGCAAAAATCTCACGCACGGCCGCCACGGTGGGCAGGGCAGCGCCGAGCGCGGTTCCCGCCTGCAGTGCGTACGTCAGGTCCTTGTGCATCCAGCGCAGTGCAAAATGCACGTCTTCGAACCGGTGCGCCAATACGGTGTCCAGTTTACTCTTGACCATGGGGCTGTACGTGGGGCCGATGCTGATCGCCTGGCCAACCGTGTCCATGTTCAGCCCGGCCCGTTCGGCCATCGCGACCCCTTCACCGAGCGCAGCCAGGTGCACGGCGGCCATCATGTTATTGATCAGCTTGTACGTCGTGGCCGTCGCCGGTGGTCCGAAGTGCAGAATCGTGCGCGAAAACACCTCCAGTACCGGCCGCGCGCGTGCCAGCACCGCATCATCTGCGCCAACGAAAAGCGTCAGCGTGCCGGCCTGGGCGGGCTGTTTGCTTCCCCCCAAGGGTGCATCCATGAAATCGACCCGCCGCGCCTGGGCGTGTGCATGCAGTTCCTGCACCCAGGCCACCGGCAGGGTACTGCATTCGATCGCCAGACTGCCCGGGGCCATGGCGGGCAGGGCCCCCGCTTCGCCCAACCACACCGCACGCGATGCCGGTTCGTTGGCCACCACGCTGATGACGAGCTCCGCATCCCCCGCAGCGGCTGCCGGCGAATCTGCCCAACGTGCCCCGCGCGCCACCAGCGGCTCTGCCTTGTCACGCGTCCGGTTCCACACCGTCAGCGGAAAACCAGCCGCCAAAATATTCCCGGCAATACCAGCCCCCATCGTGCCGAGACCGATCAATGCTACCTGTGTCATACGTCCTTACCTCTCACCGTTGAATAGGCCTGCCATTCTTGAAACATCCCCACGAACTCACCCACAGTTCCGCTGACAAAGAGCCTATCCGAATAACCCGATACTCACCCCAATAAGGCACCTGAAGGCAGTTTATCGGATAAGCTCCAAGCGCATCCGCCACCGCATCGCATTCTAACCACAGCACTCTCGTATGTCAATACTCCGTACTCCCTACTCCGTACTCCCTACTCCGTACTCCCTACTCCGTACTCCGTACTCCCTACTCCCTCCCCACCACAAACGGCAGGTATTGGCGCGGTATGGCCCCCGGCGGTGTGGGGGTCGGTGTGGGGGTAACCCAACCACTGGGTGGGTGGAAGGTGATCTCGAGCTGCGCGGCGTGGGCCGGACTGCCATCCCAGGCGTCGACGTCGAGGTAACCGGTGTTGCTCTGCTGGCTCAAAACCAGCAGGACCAGCGGGTTGCGTGCGGCCCAGCCTGGCCGGTCGACGATTTCTTGCAGCGGGCCGGCCAGGTTGGGTGATTCGGCCCAGCCGTTCGGCCAGGCGGACACGATCCAGTCGACGGCGGCCTGGGTGCGTGGCCGGACCGGTACGAGCGGGTTGCTGCCGCCGAAATTGGCCGCCGCATCCGCCGCTTCGCCCGCAACGACGTATTCGACGGGCAGCCCGCCACCGTGCGCGGCTGTGGCGTAGATACGCAGCCGCGCCTCGACCACCTGGGCGCCGCGGGGAATGTCGACCTGCCCGAAACGGAAACCGGCATAGTGATTGACACCCGCTGCGCGCCCCAGGCGGACGATGGGATCGGTCACGGCGTTGCTGGCCAGATCGGTGGGGACGTAGGTGTCATCGAGGCTGGCCTGCACGACCCGCTGCACCGAGACCGGGGATCCGACCGGTGTTGGTGTGTCGGTCACCGGCAGGACGTCACCAAAATTGACCTCCGCACCTTGATTGCCGATCAACTGCACCCGCACCTCGTTGGCAGTCGTCGAAATGAAACCTGGGGGATCGTTTTCGATTACCCAGTAATCTGCCGGGCTGAGGCTGGCAAAACTGTATTGCCCGCCAGTATCGGTAACGGTACTGGCCAGAAAGACCCGATCTGCATCCTGCAGGATGATGGTGACGCCCGGCAGCGGTGGCTCACCGGCGTCGGGGAACAGGTCGAGATCGACGTCATGCCACACCAGGCCGGCAATGACGCCCGGTGGCACCGCCGGCAAACGTCGCGCCGCGGCACGGCCGGTACCAGGACCAGGCAGGATGATCAGGGTGAACAATACGGAGGAGATCAGGAATACGATCAGGAAGCTGCGAAAGACGAACCGCGCGGGGGAGGTGAAAAGCACTTGGTTCAAAACAGACTCACCTCTTTTTGATTAGCACGCATGAACGCAAACCCTCGCCAATTTCTGTTGGATCCAGTGCCGGGGCAGGAAAGCCGTTCGGTCCCTGGAATCAGGCCATTCTCATCGAATGCGTTTCCTGATCCGGCACCAGGGCGGTGTGTGTTCAACACACGCACCGCCCTGGTAGGTTGACATAAAGGATTTGCGCTGATTGGCAGTCAAAACGCCATCAATTGACCAACTGCCACCCCTTCCCAATCTGCGGCAGCAGCTGTTTGCCGTCCACGTAATCACCGAAGTAGACCGGATACTGGTTGCCTGCCACCACCAGCACATACACGGTGTTTGGAGTCACCGATCTGTGCTGCGGCCGGTCGATTTCGGTCACGAAGTACGGCCCGGGCGCCACGGTATAGAAGTTATACTCGCCGTTGGCGTTGGTCTGGGTGGTCGCCACGACCACACTTTCAGGCCCGCGTACCCGCGTTTCCAACGTATCGCGTACCAGTTCGATGGTCACGCCGTCGATCCCGGGCTCGCCCGAATCGGGCACGGCATTGCGGTTCAGGTCGTTCCAGACACGGCCATAGATGCGTCCCGTGACTGGATCCGGCGTCGGTGTGGGCGTGGCCACCAGGATGTCGGCGAAGTTGATGGTCACTTCCTGACCAGCGGCCAGCTGGAAGAGTACTTGATTGGGACTCCCCGGCGGTGACGCATAACCGGGCGGGTCGGTCTCTTCCACTTTGTATTGGCCCGCCGCCAGATCAGCCACCCGATAGTGCCCTTCGGCATCGGTCGTGACGCTGCTTACGGTTTGATTGTCCGGCGTTCTGACCGTCACCATCACCCCGCCCAGGCGTGGCTCGCCGGGGTCGATCTGAATATCCCCATCGAGATCGTTCCACACCACACCGCTGACCGCACCGGTGCTCGGTGTCGCCGTGGGTGTTGGTGTGGGCGTGCCGTGGTCACCAAAGTTGGCTTCCAGGTTGGCGCCGGCCGACAGGTACAGCAGGATGGCGTTGGGTGTGGTCGACGTGTAGCCGGTTGGATCGGTCTCTTCCACGCGGTACTGCCCAGGCGCCAGGTCGGCATACTCGTACGTGCCATCGCCGGCCGTCGTACGTGTTCCCACCACGGTCGTGCCCTGGTACAGGGTGATCGTCACCCCACCTATTCCCGGCTCACCCGGATCGGGTACACCGTTGCTGTTGCCGTCATTATACACGGTCCCATACACACGTCCAGTTGGCGGTGTCGCCGTGGGCGTCGCCGTCGGTGTTGGTGTGTACGTGGGCGTCGGGGTAAAGGTGGGCGTCGGCGTCGCCGTGGCGACCGGCGTATCGGCAAAGTCGTGCACCGTGACCTCACCGGCAAAGACGGTGACGTTTTGTGTATTGCTGGCCGGCGGCGAGCTGTAGCCGGGTGGGTCGGTCTCGCGCACGGTGTACGTCCCTTCGGCCAGGCCGTAGAAGGCGAAATGACCGTCCGGACCCGTCACCTTGACGTCGATTTGTGCGCCCGCTACGTATGACACCGTCATCACCGCGCCGGCCAGAGTCTGCTCACCCGGCTCCCATTTGCCATTGCCGTTACCGTCGACAAAGACGCGACCGGCGATGGTCCCATCGTTGGCGCCGGGCGGGGGCGTGGCTGTGGCGGTAGCCGTCGGTGTGGCCGTCGGGGTCGGTGTGTTCGTCGCCGTTGGGGTTGGGGTCGGCGGTGGTGGTACGTAGACGGCGTGGTATTTGATGATCGTGCCATTGGCACCGACCGCCCAGCCACCGTAGGCGTCGACCATATCGACGTGCAGCAGGGTGTCGAGCACGGGGCTGGCCTGTGCGTCCCAGGTATCGCCGGCGTTGACCGTCCAGCGAATCGTGCCGCCGCCGCCGACGGCCCAGCCCACGTAGTCATCGACGAAGCTGGTCCCGTTGAGGTCGGCACCGGTGCCACTGGTCTGCGTTGTCCAGTTGTCTCCGGCGTTGGTGCTGCGGATGATCTTGCCGCCGTTGCCAACGACCCAGCCCAGCATGTCACTGCGGAAATCGACGCTGTTGAGGTTGACGCCGGTGCCCGGATAACGGCGGATCCAGCTGGCGCCGTTGTTATCACTGGTGAAGAAGGTATCGTTCCAGGCAGTGGCGTAGACGGCGTTGGCCGTGCCATAATTGATGTCAAGCATGTTGAATTCGCCGGGTGCATCACTCAGCTGCCAGACTGCACCAGCGGTCGTGGTGCGATAGACGCGCGAGCCGCCGCCGGCAATGTTCGCCCGCGTATTGTCCCAGGCGTCCATGGCCCACAGATAACCGGTAAAACCATCGGGCAGGGTTTGCGGTGTCCAGCTGCTGCCGCCATCGGTGGTGTGCAGCACGGCGCCGTTCTGGCCGATGGCCCAGCCGGTGCTTGCATCGACCGGGAATTTCACATCACGCAGCCAGCCTGTCGCCGGATTGTTAAGCTGGCGCCAGCTCAGGCCGGCGTCGGTGGTTTTCAGAATTATTCCGCCGTCGCCCACCACGTAGGCGGTGTTGTCATCGACCGCATCGACGGCCTTGAACTCACCGACCGCCGCCGGGGCATGGCGCGTGAACGCGCTGCTGCCAACACTGCGCAGCACCGTGTGCTTGAAACCGGCCGCCCACACGGTACCGCTCTGCGGTGCGGCCAACGCCGTGATCGTTTCGCCTTGCCCGGTTCCCAGGTAACTCCACGTGGTGCCCCCATCCAGGGTGAACCAAGCCGTGCCCTGGGCGCCGGCCAGCCAGCCCTGCTGCGGCGACGCAAACGTTACGGCACGCAGGGCGCGCGCCTCGTTGATCTGCCGCGGCGTCCAGCTGAGTCCGCCGTTGTTGGTGAAGAGAATCGTGCCGCCGTCACCCACTGCCCAGCCGTCCTGGGGGCTCACGGCGACGGTGTCCCATAACCAGCTCGTCGTACCGCTGGCACGGGTGCTCCAGCTGCTGCCGCCGTTGTTCGTGGCGACGATAGTGCCGTTGGCGCCCACGACCCACGCGTTTTGTGCATCGACGACCGCCAGGCCGTGCAGGTCCAGGCCGGTGCTGCTGGTCTGTTGATTCCACTGGGTGCCACCGTTGGTCGTGTGCAGAATCACGCCCCCCCGTCCAATGGCCCAACCGGTCTGGACGTCGATCATGCCAATGTCGGTCAGCCGGCTGGACGTGGGTGTTGTTTGGGCCGACCAGGTGACACCGCCGTTGTTCGATATCCAGATGTGCCCCTCGGCGCCAGCCATCCAGCCGTGATTACTGTCGATGAAATCGACCGCTTCGACGTCGACGGCGGGCACGGTTTGTTGAAAGAACCAGCTCTCACCCCCGTTGGTCGTGCGCATCAGGTGGCCGCTTTTGCCGATTGCCCAGCCGATTTGGGTCGTGACGAAGTCGATGTCGTTGAGATCATCACTGCCGTGCCACTGCAGTGTCCACGAGCCGGCACTGGGCGGCGGTACCGTTGGGATGGGGGTATGCGTCGGGGTGGGGGTGGGTGTTGCGGTGGCACCCGGCGGCGGCGTGGGTGTATTCGTGGGTGTGCCTGTCGGGGGGACCGGCCCGCCCTGGCGCGTCACGTCGGCCAGGTGAATCCACTCGTTGCCATCACCGAGTGAGTCGATGCGAAAGTCGCTGCTGCCGCTGAGACCGTTGCCAAAGACGGCGTCGTCGATGCGGAAGGTAGCCGTTTTCCAGGTGTTGGTGTTTCCTTTTTGTACCCACGGATCGCCCGAACCTTCGGGCACCGCCGTTTCTTCACCACTGGGGCCGTGGTACTTCAGGGCCCAACGATCGCTGCCCATGTCGGCGTAGGTCACACTGACGACAACCTGGTTGGTGCCGCCGTTGATGTAACCATCGTCGATCTTGAACCACATGCTGTGATTGCCCGTCGCCTGGTCGGTCCGGCGCACCACCCAGCCCTGGCGTCCCGCGGGAATCGCCGCATTGTAACCGCCGCTGAAGTAGGCCGAACCCGGCAGACACCACGTGCCGCTGCACCCGAAGCTGGTCACGGTCGAGTCGTTGGTTTCGGGGACGGTGCGGCCACCGGGCACACTGTCATCCTGGATCAGGAAGAAGCTGTAGTTGCCCAACTGCGGAAAGTAGGACGTCGTATCGGGCTGGGCGTAGCAGTAACGCGTGGGAACGCGGTGCTCACGCATAGCTACCCACACGCTCGGTGTGTTGGCAACCGTCTTGCCGACGTAATGGGCCGTCCAATCGAAGATCGCCAGGTTTTCTGTACGGTCCTGCTGCGTCACCGGATCGTAGAACAGGTCATAGTTCAAACGCAGGAAATCGGCCCGTTTGTCCATGCTGCTGATCATGGCCCAGTAGACGTTGGTGGGGTCACAGATCATGTACTGGTAGGTTTCGAAGGCGATGGGGATGGTGCGGTTGTGCTGGAAGATCGGGTCGTACATGCCGCATTCGTTGCGCGAGTTGCAGCGGTCAGGCCCCTGCACGGCATTGTTGTAGTCGGGCGCCAGGCCGTTGAACGACAGCCCGGTCCCGCGCGCGGCGGCATAGTTGGACAGCACCCAGCGTTCGCGTGACTGATAACTGAACGATGCGACCTGGATCATGAGCATCTTCTGCAGCGCGCCGCCGCTGCGGAACGCGGCCGAATAATAGTCGATGACCTGCTGCATCGTGCTGATCCACAGGTCGACCGTGAGGCCGGCGTTGGTCAACACACTCAGGTCGCTGGCCGTATTGGCGGCATGGTTTTCGCCAAACGTTCCGAAGCCCATGGCAACCCACTCGACCCGCGGATCGCCCTTGTAGCGATCGCCCAGGGCCTGGATGAACTGCCCGTACAGGGTCAGGTAATCGCTGTTCCAGTACTTGGGCACGTACCACTGGCCGTTGATACACCCCCCGCGCGGGAACTGGGATGCATCACAGGCCCCGGCAGAAATGACCGAGTTGGGATAGGTGGTACGAATCCAGGTTGGCATGGCGGTGATGCCGCCGCAGCAGCGGCCGTTGTACGTGGTGATGCCGATGGCGGCCGCTTTGCCGTTCTGTGAAACGGTTTCGAGCCACTGATCGAGACCACTCCAGTCGTACTGGTTGGGCCCGACGTGCAGCTCGGACCAGTTGAACGTGCGCAGACTGCCAACCAGGTGGTAACGGCTGGGGTTCATGGTGCCGTCCTCAGCCACGGCATAGATGCCGGGACGGGTCACGGGCGGCGATGGAATGTCAGGTGTGCCGGCTGCTTTCGGTTCTGCCGGGGTCCATTCAGGGGCAGAACCGGCACCCGCCGCCGGGAGCAGGGTTGCCAGGAGTGTGATCAGGATCAGCAGTGCCGTGGCACCACGGCGCAGGCGGGGATACTGTTGGGAAAAACTGGAATAAATCGGTTTCATGGCTGGCTTTCTCCTCCAGCAGACATTCGTGTACGGGGGGCGACCCCTCTGTCAGCTCGCGGCAGATCCGGCCGGCAGACAGGCACCGGCCCTTGTTCAGATTAGCACAGCAACATGAACACGGCATGAAAAACGCCGCGTGCCAACGTGACAGTTCATTCAGATGGTGTGGGAGTATTCCCCGCGACGAGCAGAGGAGTCCGCATCCCCAGATGCGGACCGATGCGGCACTCCGCAACGCGACGAACGGAGGAGTCCGCATCCCCAGATGCGGACCGATGTGATGAATGGAGGAGTCCGCATCCCCGGGTGCGGACCGATGCCGTACGGAAAGAAAGTGCCGCACCCCCAGGTGCGGCACTCCTCAGCGCGACGAACGCAGTTTTCCGGCCGGACTTCAGCGGTTGATTTGTGGCATGAACACCGATGTCTGGCGATAGTTGGGGAAGTTTTGGGTGAATGTGGCCCCCGCCGCAATCTGAACGCCGATCTGGACCCCTCCACCGTAGCCGGATGGCGGGATCTCCTGCAGCAGGTACGTACCAACCGGCACGTTGTTCAGGGTGTACACCCCGCTGCTGCCGGTGGTCTGCGTCCGCACGAGTGTGCCTTGCGGTGTGCGCAGGTTGATGACGGCGCCCGCCAGGGGTGGTTCGCCGTTGTCCCAGCTGCCGTTGCGATTCAGGTCGTTGAAGACGGTCCCGGTGATACTGCCGGCCAGCACCTGCGGTGTGGGTGTCGCCGTGGGCGTCGGTGACGGTGTGAAAGTCACCGGGGGGCCGGCAAAACCGGCGGCGTCTTTGTTGAGCATCACCAGGTGGATGTGCTCGTCACCATCACCGCTGCTGTTCAAGCGGAAGTCAGCGCCACCGGTCAGGCCATTGGCCATGCGTGCATTGCTGGCCAGGAAAGTGACCGTCTTCCAGGTGTTGCTGTTGGTCTTCTGCACGTAGTCCAGGCCGCTTCCCGACACAGTCGCTGCACGCAGACCGGTGGTCGAATCGTACTCCAGTTTGAAGCGATCGCTCCCCATATCGGCGTAGGTGACGGCAATCTTGACGGTGTTGTCACCGCCGAACAGGTACTGATCGTTGATCTTGAACCACATGTAGGGGTTGCCTGCGCCGTTGGTGCGGCGTGCGACCCAGCCTTCGCGCCCGGCCGGCAGATTGGGGTTGTAGGGATTCTGGTAACACGGGTAGGGATTGCCGTTGGGGTCCGTGACCCCCGTGCACCAGCCCAGGTAGGTCGTATCGGCGACGTTGGTTTCTGCCACTGTGACACCACCGGCGATGCTGTCCTCCTGCGTCAGGAAGAAACTGTAGTTGCCCGGCTCCGGATAGTAGGTCTGTTCGGATGCGGCATAACAGTAGGGCACCGGGTTACGATGTTCGCGCAGGGCGACCCAGACGGTCGATGTGTTCTGGGCATTTTTGCCCAGGTAATCTTTCATCCAGGCAAACACTTCCTGGTTGGGTATGTTTTCCACGCGCTGGCCATTGGCGGGGTTGCGTGTGAAAAAGAGGTCGTCGTTGAGACGCATCACGTCGGCCCGCTTGTCCATGGCGCTCAGCATGGCCCAGTAGGTTTCGGTGTTGTCACACAGCATGTAGAGATAGGTCTCGAAGGCGACCGGTACCGAGGTGTAGTTCTGAAAAATCGTATCGTACATGCCGCAGAAGTTGGTGGTGTTGCAGGTATTGGATACCGAACCCTGGCGCCATGCGTTGTTGAAGTCGGGTGCCAGACCGTTGAGCGAGATACCGACACCCCGCGGCACGCCGTAGTTTGCCAGATCCCACCGTTCGCGTTCTGTGAACGAGTACGGTGCGATCTGCATGAACAACCCCTTCTGCTGGACACCGTTGGTCCGGAAGGCCGCGGTATAATCGTCGATGATCTCACGCGTGGTCGACAGCCATTTGCTTGCCGTCAGACCCGCCGCGACCAGCGCATCCTTTTCGGCCTGCGAACCGTGGGCTTTGTTTTCGCCGTAGGTGCCGAAGCCCATCGATACCCATTCGACGCGTGGATCGGCCTTGTACTTGTTGCCCAGCGCCGTGATGAACTCGCCGTACGGATCGAGGTAACTGCGGAACCAATAGCGCGGCACGCGCCAGTTGCCATCCGGACAACCGCCGGCAGGTGAAATCTCGCACGACCCGGTGATCACCACGGCCCGCGGGTCGTTTTGCCAGATCCAGGCCGGCATGGCGTTGATGCCGCCGCAGCAGCGGCCGTTGTACGTGCTGATGCCGACCGCCGCCCGTTTGCCGACCCCCGCCACGCGCGCGAGATAGTTATCGATGACCGTCCAATTGAAGACGCCCGGTGCCACGTGCACATCGGACCAGTTGAACGTATAGAGGTTGCCAACCGCGCTGTAGCGCGCGGGGTCTTCGTCCCCATCATAGTTGATCATGTAGATGCCGGGATTGGTCATCGGTGGCAGTGGGATGTTCGGCGCATCCAGTCCTTGCGCCATGTCGGTATTGGCATTGACCGTGCCATCCTGACTGAAGACAACCGAGACCAATAGGGTCAACAGGGCAATGGTACTAACCATCACGATCGTAATGAGCTTGTTACGTGTCACAAGTAATGCCTCCTGATCACAAAATGGAGGATTGCACAACGAGGTTGGGCGGGTGGGGCGCGTAGAACGGCGTAGATCCTACACGCCCCGCCGCCTGGCACGGGGTTCGGGACACAGATGGGCCTATCGTACACCCGTGATCTTAATCCTGGATGAACAACAGCCTTCCCAACATGACAGATCTGTCACTTCGTCACCACAGGGAAATATTGATATAGTATGGGCTCCGGCGTTATTGTCGGTGTGCTGGTCGGCGTCACCGTGGGCGTCTCGGTGGCCGTGGGTGTGGCCGTGGCCGTTTCTGTGGGCGTGACGGTGGGGGTTGGTGTGGCGGCCGGCCGGTAGACCAGAATTTTACCCCCGTGTGTGACCGCCCAGCCGTGGTATTCGTCCACCATCTGTACGGTCCAGATCTCCTTGGTGTTGTCGGGCACCGAGGACGTGTCCCAGTCGGCACCGTTGGGCGTATACGCTGCAGCCCCCGTGAGCTGGGTGGTGCCGGAGGAGCTCTGACCGCCCACAGTCCAGCCCAGGCCGCTGGGCAGTATATCGATACCGAAGAAGCTCTTGTTGGCCTTGCGGGTCTGTTCGACCCAGGTCGAGTTGCCGTTGACATTGGCGTTACTGGTGTAGTAGACGGTGCCATGGTACTGCGACCCGCCGGAGACCCAGCACTGGTCCACGTTCAGACAGTCGATCGAGAGATTATCAGAGGCCGGATAGTTGAACGAGACATTCCAGGTCTGGCCACCGTTGAACGTTTTGTAGATCTTCGAGCCGTTGGAAGCCGTGTAACAGGTTTCACCAAAACAGGCAAAGTCCCAAATCACCACGCCGCCATTGGGGTTGCCATCGACGTCGTTGAGCGTCCAACTGGCACCGCCGTTGGTCGAGCGGAAGATCTCACCCTGGGTTCCGCCCACCAGC
The DNA here is from genome assembly GCA_964443225.1 of uncultured Anaerolineae bacterium. GTDB lineage: Bacteria > Chloroflexota > Anaerolineae > SSC4 > Amarolineaceae > SSC4. Next base: position 51,321 of record CAYUCC010000003.1, on the reverse strand, counting down.
AACGTGTTCTCGTTGACGATACCGACCGAGTAGAGCCAGCCGGTGTAAGCGGGGACACTGCTGCGGACCCACGAGGCACCCCCGTCAGTAGTACGCAGCACATAACCCAACTTGCCGGAGGCCCAGCAGCGGTTGGCATCCAGGCAGTTCAGCCCGTGCAGCCAACCGGTAAGTGGGTGACTCAAGGTATTCCACGTGTTGCCGCCGTCGGTCGTTTTGAGGATCAGGCCATCACCACCGACGCCCCAATCGGGTCCACCCACGGCAAAGCCGGTCTGGGTGTCGATCATTTTCAGCCCGCGCAGCGTTCGGCCCTGCGGGTCGGCATACTGCACTTCCCACGTGCCAGCGGTCGAAGCCGGCACGGCGGCCTGGGCGGTCGACGCATCGAGCTGGGAAAAGAGGCTCTGGCCGATCCAGCCGGTGATCACGATGGCCAGGCAAAGGCCTATGGTCATCCAGATACGCACTGTGATTTCCTCCCTGACAGCACCAATCACGCGGTTGAATGCGTCGATCTGCACGGTGATGGTGCCGCGGATTGAATGGCCGCGTGGCCGATCTGTCCGGGGACACGATGCACGCGGTCGGGTTAGGATAGCAAAGATTACACAGCCCGTCAAACCATCATACCTGGCACGGTGCGCAAACCAGTTTTTTGGTCGAAACCTAACGACTGATGAAGGGCAAGTGGGTACGCACAGCGGGCAGTGGCGTTACGGAAGACAGAGGTGTGGGCGACGGTGTGGGTCGCGCCGGACAGCGCGCCAGCAGGTCGAACGAACCGACTGACCCATCGTACCCATCGACGACCAGGTAGACGACGCCGGTACTGCTGGCGGTATAACTCAAACTGCTGTCACCGTAGGCCTGACAGGTGTCGGGCAGCGCGCTGGTGAGCAGAAACAGGTCGAGGTCGGCCGCGGGTGACACGTTCGTCAACTCGGCGATGAGCGGTTCGCCGGCGAGCAGTCCCAACGAATAGACGCGCTCCGGCCCACTCTCCAGCCAATCGGGACGGCAGCCATAATGATCGATCTGGCTGAGGAAACCGGTATTGCTGCCGCTGACCCGCTGCCAGCACTCCAGCGGCAGCGCCTGCCCCAGGTTGAGGCCCGGTGTGGCCGTGGCGGTGGGTGTCGGGGAGGGGGTGGTGGTCACCTGGGGTGTCGGCGTTTGTGTCCCACCGCCCGGCAGATAACTGACACTCAAGCGTGCCGCTTTGGCGGGCTGGAAGTCATAACTGAAGAGGTCGAGATAGGCACGCGTGCCGCTGTTGCTGATGGCCATCAACGTCAATGCCTGACCGCTGTTCCAGCCCGGCCGGTTGACGATTTCCTGCAGCACCGGTGCCAGGTCGGGCGACAAAAAGGGTGCGGTGGGGGTATAGGTCAGCGTCCAGACCACGTTGGCCGCCGTGTGTGGTCGCAGGTGGGCCAGCGGCTGGGTATTGGCAAAATTGGCCGCGTTGTCGGCGGCCTCGCCACGGACGAGCACGACGATGGGCACGCCGGTCTGCCAGCCAGCGGGCACGAGGCGCAGCGTGGCACTCACGATCGTCGCGCTCTGCGGGATCGCCACCGTTTGAAAACGCCAGCCATCGACGTAGGGCACGGCGCTGCGTCCAAAACGCTGCAAGGGTTCGGTGTTGAGGTTGGCAGGAACGGTGTCCAGTTTGATGGCTGTGTCGTCGAGCGAGGCGATGACCGGCACGTCGATGGTGGTGGCGCGCAGCATCCCCTGCGCTGCAGCCGCAGGGGCCGCGCCACGCGTGGTGACAGTGCCAGCAAGCCAGAGACTGGCCATCGCAGCACCGGCAAAGATCACGCCAAGAACCCACCCTACTCGCGGCCGTGTGCGGTTCATGGACTCATTGTATCATCGCGTGGCGGGGGTGACAAGTGGGGGAGCGGCCATCCCATCAGGTCTGGCTCCGTGCCACCCAGATCATGTCACTGGAATCGTCAACCAGCGGCCGGCGCTCGAAATCCCCGTAGACCGCCTCGATCGTATAGCCCAGGCGGTGCAGCAGGAGCTGCATCTCGAAACGAAACACGCAGTGCAGCGGCAGCGGTGCCTGCTCCCAGCGTGCCAGTACGGTCCCATCAGCCGCAACTTCCTCCCACACCGTGGTGACGGTTGCCGTCTGCGTGGACCGCGCGTAAGTCCAGGCGTGCCCCGTGCGGATCATCTGCCCCGTGACGGGATGCGCAACCGCAGCACCAAACTCGAACGCCGCCGGCTGCGACGTCCCCAGGCTGCCCAGCCAGGCAAGGTCCTGGTGATCCAGGTGGATCACCAGCCAACCACCCGGCACCAGGTGACGGCGAATGCACTGCAGGCACTGCACCTGGTCATCCGGCGTCAGCATGAACTGGAACGAGTGACCGGGGATGATCACCAACCCAAAGCGCCGGCCCAACTCGAAGCTGCGCATGTCGCCCTGGACCCACGTCACGTTGGGCCAGTCGACGCTCTTGGCACGCGCCCGCTCCAGCATTGCGGGCGACAGCTCGAGCCCCATGATACGAACGCCAGCCCGCGCCAGCTGCAGCGTCACGCGCCCGGTGCCGCAGGCAAGCTCGAGCACGTCCTGTCCCGTAATGCTCTCCGTAAGTGCCCGATAAAAAACAATCTCGCCCGGCCAATCGGGCACGGTCACGTCATACAGCGCGCTGTACAATACATCCTCACTTCCACACCAAGCGAAACCATTCACACACCAGGGGCATCTTTGGGGTTGGCGACCGGCCAATCGACGGCAGGGTGCGGGCGAAATAGTGCCAATGTGCGGTGCGCCAGTAATCGAGCGAGCGGTCGCCCTCACCCTCTTCCCAGGCAAACCGGGCATCGACCTCGTCGTACGGGCGCACCGTCACCCCGGTTGTCTCGATGATACAGACCGGGACACCCCGCCCATCGAGCACCACGGTGTGCAGGCCCACCCCCGGCAGCGCCTGACCTTCGGCCTCCCACTCCCACAGCGCCGAGCAGGTGGCCGTTTTGGTGCCGGCCAGCACCAGGGCTGCCAGCTCGTCGGCCAGCGCCGCGTTATCGCCGAACGCCTCGGCCACGTAGGGGGCCTGGCGTGCTGGTGCATCCGCCGGCAGGGTGGCCAGGTAAGCGTGCCAACAGGCAGTCACCGGATCTTGGTTCATTCGTGCCGCCACAGCACCGGGAGCAGTGCCAGAATTGGGCCCGGCATGTGCCAACGACGTCCAGATTTCATCATAACTATTGTCACCATCATTCTGAGGGACAAACGGGGGGACGACCCGGTCTGCCGCTGTCTGCGACGCTGGTCGGGGTCGCGAAATAGGTGCCGGTCAGCGAGAGCACAAACGGACACCCCTGTGCGTGACCACAGGCACTGCACGCGGCGGCGGCGCGTGGGTCCAGGCGCACCAGACGGCCCATGCGCACCAGTTCGGCCAGCATACCCTCCAGCACCGCCGGTTCGACCTCCAGGCGCCGGCTGAGCGCCTCGAGGCTGACCGGACCAGGCCAGGTGTCGAACGTCTCGAGAATCTGACGCAGCATCGTTTATCCCGCCCACAGCCAGCTGCCTACCTGGTACGTAAACAACCCGGCCAGCCAGGCCAAGCCCAGCAGATAGACAAAACTAAAGACCATCCAGCGCGTGCCGAATTCCGTCCGAAGCGCGGCCAGGGTCACGACGCACGGCGCATAGAGCAGCACAAACACCAGGAACGCCGCCGCCGACAGGGGGGTGAAGTGGGTTTGCAGCGCGCTGCCCAACGCCGTTTCGGTCGCCACCGCCTGCGTATCGACCAGGTTCACCCCCGGGATCAGGCTCAGCACGATGCGCACCGAATCACCGATGGCCTGTACGAAACCGACCGCCACGGTCCTCAAGTCGGCACCCAGGTCGACCGGCTGCGGTGGCGGGGTCGCATCGTCCCCCAGGTAGATCACGCTCATGCTGCTGACCACCACCTCTTTGGCGACCAGACCCGTCGCCAGGGAGCCGGTTGCCTCCCAGTTCCCAAAGCCCAGCGGCGTAAACACCGGCGCCACCACACCGGAGACGCGGGCAAACAGGCTGTCCTGCGTCGACGTGATGCCCTGCGGCAGGTTGAGCAGCAGCCAGACGACGATCGACGCAAACAGGATGACCGTGGCGGCCTTGCGCACGAACTCCTCGCTGTGCCGCCACATGTGGGTCAGCAGCCCACGCAGGGTCGGCCAGCGGTAGGGTGGCAGTTCGAGTACGAAGAGCGAATCACCGGTATGCGCAAACAGCGTACGGCGGAAGATCAAACCCGACACGACGGCCAGGACAATGCCCAGGAGATACAGCGCAAAGATGACGGCGCTGGTGTGCGCCGGAAAGAAGGCCGCCGCAAAAATGACGTACACCGGCAGACGGGCAGCGCAGCTCATCAGCGGCACCAGCAGCCCGGTCAGGATGCGGTCGCGGCGGTTCTCCAGGGTGCGTGTGGCCAGGATGCCCGGCACGTTGCAGCCAAAACCGACGATCAGCGGGATGAAACTCTTGCCGTGCAGGCCCAGCAGGTGCATCAACCGGTCCATGACAAACGCAGCACGGGCCATATAGCCGCTGTCTTCGAGAACGGCCAGGCAGAAGTAGAGCACCAGCAGCACCGGCAGGAAGACCAGTACACCGCCGACGCCGGCGAGCACCCCATCCACCAGCAGCGAGACCAGCCACGTCGGGGCCTGGAGCGCGGCCAGCAGCGCGATCACCCAGTTGGCCAGCACACCGGTGATCGTGGCGTCGATCCAATCGACGAACGGCGCCGAAGCGTCGGCGGTCAATTTGAACACCAGCGCCATCAGCGCCAGAAAAATCGGCAGGCCCAGCGCCCGGTGTGCCACCACGTCGTCGATGCGGTCGGTCATACTGCGCTGCTGGCCGCGGCTGCGTTTGACCACCTGGTGGGCCAGACCGTGCACCGTGCCGTAGCGCCGGTCGGCCACCAGCAGTTCGACGTCATCGCCGTAGACGGTCTGCACACGCGCCGCGGCTTCGGCGGCCTGCTGGCGCGCAAGGTCGGCGGCGGGCGAGCTGCCCAGGGCCCGCGCCGCCAGGGCATCCCCTTCGATCAGCTTGATCGCCAGGTAGCGCGCCGCTGCGGGACCGAGCAGCGCCGATACTGCCGGCTGCATGCGCGCAATCTCGGCTTCCAACTCGTGACCGTAATCGACGATCCTGGGGTGCGGGCGCGCATCATCGACCGCCCGCTGCAGCAGGTTCTCCAGGCTGCGGCGCCGCGTACCCACCGTGGGCACCACCGGCACGCCCAGCAGGTCCTGCAGCTGCGGGATGTCGATGATCGTACCACTCGCCTCGGCCAGGTCCATCATGTTGAGCGCCAGGACGGTTGGCACACCCAGCTCCAGAATCTGCACCGCCAGGTAGAGGTTGCGTTCCAGGTTGGTCGCATCGGCCACGACGATCGTGACGTCGGGGTGTTCATCGAGGATAAAATCGCGCGCGATGACCTCTTCCAGCGAGTGGGCACTGAGGCTGTAGGTACCGGGCAGGTCGACGAGTGTCACTTCGTGGCCGTTCCAGCGTGCCGTGCTGGTTTTGACGTCGACCGTCTTGCCGGGCCAGTTGCCCACGTGTTGGTGCGCACCGGTCAGGGCGTTGAAAACGGTGCTCTTGCCGGCGTTGGGATTGCCGGCCAGTGCGACGACGGGGCGTGCCCCGTGACCGTTAGTGGGCATCACCACCCTGCCGCAGCAGCCAGCTCAGCCAGCGCGGGCAGCGCGACTGGCTGGTTTCGTCGCACTCGCCACCGTCCATCTGCGGGCAGTCGGTGCACGGCAGCGGCTCGACCAGGACATGGGCGGCTTCGCGCCGGCGCAGCGAGAGGCGGTAACCCTTCACCAGGTATTCGACGGGATCCCCGAGCGGGGCCACACGAACCACCTGGATTTCGGTGCCGGGCACGATGCCCATGTCGAGCAGCCGCCGGCGCAGGGCGCGGCTGCCGCTCACTTCATAGATTGTCCCGCGCTCAGCGGGTTGCAGTTCACTCAGATTCTGCACATTTCACCTTGTACCTGCCGGTAGGTTTGTACCGCGGCAATGTAGCACCTTGCGCCGCCCCTGCATATGATCTATGCCACATCGCGTGGAAGTTCCTCTCAGCGTCCTCCGGTCACGGTAACACCACCAGCACATTGACCAGGCTGTTGTTCGAGGGCAGATCGTTCCCCGGCTTGGAGACGACCCAGCGGCCCGCCGGGCAGCCCGGTACGTTATAGTGCACGACCAGCGAATCAGAACTGGAAGTGACGATGATCAAGGCATCGGCGCGGTTGTTGAGAATGGTATTGCTCAAGTAACTGTATTCGAAAGGGAAGGTTGGATCGCTGCAGATGTTGGCACTGCCACCGCTGTGCTGCACCTGGTGTTGAAAAACTGCCGTGGCGGTATTCAGGCCGGCACCGGTGACCCGGATGGCACCGCTGGACACCTGGAGGGCGGTGGTCGTTGGCCCATTGCCCTGGGCCAGGACGCCTGTACCGCTGCTTGCATAACCATGGACGCCGGCACCCGTGCCGCTGTTGCCACGCACCCCCGTTCCGCTGCTGGCGTCATTCGTGCCAAAAACACCGTAACCGGAGGCGGATGACGACTGCCCGTACACCCCGTAGGTTGTGCCGGTGTTGGCGGCGGCGTAGCCGTGTACACCCTTGCCGGTGGTTGAGTTGGCGATGCCCCAAACACCCACCGTGTTGCCGGATGTGGCCGAGGCCCAACCGATCGCACCCGTGCCAGCCGTGCCGGCGGCTACACCGTACGTGCCTACGCCGGTGCCAGTGCCCAGGATTGCGCCGCCATACACCCCCCGCCCGTCGGGTGACGATGTCTCACCGTAAACACCGTAGGTCGTGCCACTGGCGGCCGTGGCATGACCGCGCACCCCGGCGCCTTGCGTGGACGCGGATTGGCCGTACACGCCGCTGTTGATCCCGCTGGTCGCAGCCGCAACACCCCATACGCCGCGACCAGTCGTCGAGCTGGACTGGCCAACCACGCCGTACGAGCTGCCGCTGGTCGCCAGGGCGTTGCCCGATACCCCGGTGCCGCCGATCGAAAATGATCTGCCCTCGACACCGGTTGTCGTACCCGACGCCGCGGTGGCGGTACCCTCCACGCCTGTGCCGCTGGCCGCGCTGCTCGTCGCACGCAGCCCGTCACCGGTCGTGTTGGACAGCAGCAATGGTGGGTTGGGGCTAAACGCACCGGTGAGGGTCAACGTATTGTTGCTGCCCGTCCAGGTCTGTCCGAGGTGGTCGTGGTCGTTATCGCTGGTCCAGGGACCGCTTTGGGTCCAATGACCGGCGGTGAGCTGGATGTCGATCACATCGACATCACCATCGTGGTCGACGTCACATGCCGGGTCGTAGACGGCGCCCGGCGTGCAGGGGCCAGCGACGGGCGCGGCGTGCGCCGCCGTACTCAAGGCGGTCAGCAGGGCCAGGATACCCATCAAGCCGAAGAATTTGCTGCGGTTCATGGTGTCCTCCTTATATTCTTTTGGTGCGCGATCCTGTTGGGTGGGGTAGGAATGCAGAAACGATCACGGGGCATTATCGACATGCCCCAGCTGTGTCGCTACGCCTTGATTCGCCCGGCGAAGGGCTTGTAAAAGAATAACTTCCTCCAAACTGGCCGGAATTCGCCGCAAATCACGGGAAGGTATTCCTTTACAGGCCCTAAGATACAGTCAGGAACTTTCTGGACCTGGCATCTCCTGCGGTTCGATGTCGGGGCGCGGCTGTACCAGGCCCTGTCTTTCAGGATGCCGGGCTGTGACGCCAGCGTAGAAGGTTCGCAGGTAGTCAAAATCTGCGGCAATGTCCCCGGTTGGCACAAAAACCGGGCCGAGTCCGACCACTTTGTGGCGGTAGTCAGCAAAAGCCAGCACGAGCGGCACGCCGGCGGTCAGTGCTGTGAAGTAGAAGCCGGTACGCCAGTAGGTCGTGGTATCGCGCGTGCCTTCGGGTGACATGGCAATCATCAGGGTCTCGTGCTGATCGAACATGGCGGCGGTTTGAGCCACAAAACTCTGGCTCGTCCGGCGTTCCACCGGGATACCGCCCAGTCTGCGCATCACCCAGCCCATAGGGCCGCGAAACAGGCTGGCTTTGGCCACAAATCGAAAAGGGACGCCGGTAGCCATGCGGCACATCAGGGTCAAGACAAAATCAAAGGCGGCGGTGTGGTGTGCACCGACAATGACGCATTTTGGAGGCACGGCCCCGGCGATGACGACCTGCCAGCCCATGAGGTGGGCCGCAGCCAGGGCGATGCGTTGTGAAAGGCTAATCTGTGGCAACTGGCCAACGCCAATCATAGATCACTTGTGCTTTCTGAAGAAATATCGATCGGGTCACGCGCCGTCGTTGCTGCCAGCGGGCCTGCATTCGTCGATGTGCAGTGTGGCCGGTCGCAATCGATTTCTGGGCCTGCCTGGTGGTGTTGGGACGGCATGTGGCATAGTCCGCACGGAGAGACTGGACAAATTATAGTGCGTTCGGCGGTGGTGTCAATATCCCGTTCATTTCGCCGGTTTCGCCCAACGTTCAATCGTTCTGTCGCGGGCATTCGTCGACGGCGCGCCCGCCACCCGCTTCACGCGGCGGTTGGTGGTGTTGATTGGGAGTGGGTATGGGTGTGACCAATTTCAGCCTGGCGGTGGGCGGACCACCAACCCGGTCCCCTCATACTGCGCAAAGACCGCCAGGTGACGTCCGACCATGTCGCGCAGCCACTGCGGCTGGTGGCGCGCCACCCAGTTGATCTTCCACAGCAGACGGCCGATCTGGCAGGGTTCGATGGGATCGTCCGGCCAGGGCAGGTGGACGGTGTAGCCGCGGCGAAAGGCGGCCAACAGCTCGACATAACGTGCTTCATTGGTGGCCTCCAGCAGATCGAGCATGGCCATGGCGATATCGTGGGCGCGAAATCCCCACACCGTGTCTTCGAAGTCGAAAGGATGCAGCACACCGCGGTGAAGCTTGATATTGTCGTGCCACAGGTCGCAGTGAATGACACGCAGGTCGGCGCGATCGATCGCAGCGTAGGCCGCTTCGACGTGGTGATGCATACGCTCGAGCACGTCACGCGCGTGGGCGGGCAAATCTGCCGCCATCGACGGGCCATCGCCCATGACCAGGTTCTCCTCGCCGCGCGACAGCCAGTGCTCGAAGCGGTGCGTCGTGAAGTCCGCCGGCGGTGTCCACGACGCGCCGTGCTGGTGCAGCGCCGCAAACAGCGCACCCATTTTCTCCAGGTTGGACGGCGTCAAATAGTGTCCCAGCCGCCGGCCGGGGACCCACGTCATGAGGGTGGCATGCCAGATGCCTGGGACGTCCGGCTGCGTGATGGGCAGCACCGCCACGCCCGTGCGCGCCGGCACGATGCGCGGCACGGGTAGGGTGGTGTCGCGACCCAATGCCGCCAGCCACAGCGCCTCCGCGTGCAGATCGGCCAGCGTGCGCCAGCCCGGCGCGGCCAGCCGCAGCATGAAAACCTCGCCGGCCGCCGTGGTCACCCGGTAGAACAGGTTGGTGGCAAAGGTGTGGTAAGTGACCTCGGGATTCTTGAGGTCGTAGTAGCCCACGGCCGCCACCGCCAGGTTATGCAGCCGGCGCAGTTGGCCGGCGGGCGTGAGCTGATCGAACGTCAATCCACGCACAAAGTCATCCGCTCCCCACCCTGGAAGATCTCAAAGCAGCCAAAATTGAGCGTGTACGGGCTGCACGTTCCTGCGTTGACCGTGGTATCCGAACCGGCCAGACAGGTGCCCTCACACTGGCTGATGTCGGTGCACGGCTGCCCGGCATCGATGGTGGGCAGGTTGCACATGGGCGTCCCCAACATGCCCTGCGGTCCCCAGCTGCCGCCCTGCTGTTGGCATTCCTGTTCGGTGGTTGGGCGTGGCCTGGGCGTCGGTTTGGCCGCGCCGGGGGTATTCGTGGGACTGACCGTGGTGGCCGCCGGCAGGACCGGGGTCTCGCTGGGTGATACGACGGTTGCTGCGGGTGGCATGGCCGTAGCTGGGACGCAGCCACTCACGAGCAGGGCCACCAGGACCGCCAGCAGGATGTGAGGCATGTTTCGCCGGTTCATGTTTTTCCTCCTCGGGCAGATCAGGTTTGGCTGATCATCGTGGCTTGCATGGCTGCGATCAGGGTCGACGTGCCGTGTCTGATCGCAAACACATCGGCACGCGTGACCGTGAGCGTTCGTCCCGGCTTGAGCACCACCCCGCGCGCAACGAACTGCTCACCCGCCGCCGGGCGCAGCAGGTTGATCTTGAACTCGACGCTGAGCACCTCGCAGCCAGCCGGCATCAGCGACAGCGCGGCATACCCGCAGGCGCTGTCGGCAATTGTCGTGACGATGCCGGCGTGCAGGTAACCGTGCTGTTGGGTCAGGTCGGCGCGGAAAGGGAGCATAATCTCCACCCGGCCCAGTTCGATCAGGCCGAGTGATGCGCCCAGCAGCGCCATCACCTGCTGCTGCGCAAAACTCGCACGGATGCGTGGTGCATAGTCGGGATCGGTGGGTTGGTGTACGGTCATGCTGGGATTATAACACCCCACGTGGGGGGGCGTCAACGAATGTCGAGACCGTTGCGCGACATTCGTTGCTTACGATGCGTCGTCACCAATCCAGTGATCGTAGCCGTCTTCGAGCATGTGGTAACGCCCGTGCGCCCAGGTGTAGAAGTCCTGCCAGGACCGCAGCGTCGGCCCACCTTCGACGTGCACCACCACGCCGGCTTCGACGGCGCGGCGGATTTCGCGCAATTCCTCCACCAGCCAGCCCCAGGCGTCGGGCCGTCCGCTGTCTGACCGTTGGTCATACAGCGCATCCAGCTCCTCGAGCCAGGCGGATGAGATCGTGACCTCGCGCGCGGGAATCTGAACCTGGATGACGCTGTCGTGCAGGGCAAGCTGAAAGCTGGCCTCGTTCGCGAGCATCCTGGTCATGACTGCTTCTTTGAGGTCTTACGCGGCTGCGGTCACCCGTGCAGGCCGGCCCAGCCGCGTAAGGCCTGGAGATCAGGCCACGTAACGATCAGCGCGTCCCGTTGGTGTGCATCGTGCGCCGCGGCCTAATGCATCAGGCGCACAGCCGCCCGGTCATGGTCGAGCCGGCCCAGGGTTGGCTCATCCTGTCGTTGAGAGACGGATCGAGCGTGGATATGGGCTGGGAGCACCATTCTGAGGAAGAAACGATCATACAAACTGGGAGCCAATTACCCTGCCTGCCTGTTCAGCGATGAGGCTGCTCGCCCCAGGTCAGCCGCGGTCCATCCAGGAGTACTGCGACAAGATTGAGCACGTCGCGTCCGATGATGCCCCATTCCTGATCGATCAATATGAACTGTCCCCGGATGGTGCGACTGAGGAACACCATGTCGAAGTATGCCACTGAGAGGCGGCTAATCGTGCCATCGAAGCCCATCAGCTCGTACACTTGATCGGCCGCGGGTGCGATACCCAGGCTGTTCACTACTGAACGTGGGACCAGGGTCACATCTGCACCTGAATCAAGGAGCATCGTGATGCCACGCAGACTGTTGCCCCCTTGGGGGTTGCGGACAACCACCTGTGCCACCGGTGCAGGTGGGTCGAAGCGAATGGCTTCATAGACCGGCATCGGGCTGATCCTCAATGATCACCTTCCTGAAATCTTTAGCCTGTTCAGGGTGAACCAGGCGCGGGCTGACAATGCGCGCCACAGGCTTGAATTCCAGATCTGGTACCACGACGTACACTTTGGTTTTCTCTGGCAGCCGAAAGCTTGTCACCAGGCGAATTTGACCGTTTTCTACCACGCCCTCAAAGGTAGTTACCTGCATCCGCGCACCTCCGTAAACATCGTCTCATATGAGCTGGGTAGCCTCAATGTGGTCATTATGACGCCAAGTATAGCGCAGACCGCAGGTGTAGACAAGACGCACGCACGGTCGCAACATGTGTTGCTTACGATGCGTCGTCACCAATCCAGTGATCGTAGCCGTCTTCGAGCATGTGGTAACGCCCGTGCGCCCAGGTGTAGAAGTCCTGCCAGGACCGCAGCGTCGGCCCACCTTCGACGTGCACCACCACGCCGGCTTCGACGGCGCGGCGGATTTCGCGCAATTCCTCCACCAGCCAGCCCCAGGCGTCGGGCCGTCCGCTGTCTGACCGTTGGTCATACAGCGCATCCAGCTCCTCGAGCCAGGCGGGCGAGATCGTGACTTCGCGCGCGGGAATCTGAACCTGAACGCCGCTGTCACGCAGGGCGAGCTGGAAGTTGGCCTCGTTGTCCAACATTTTGACCATGAAGGCTTCCTTGATGCCAAAACGCGGTCGCGGCCACCCCTGCAGGACAGCCCAGCTACGCAGCGCCTGCAAATCCGGCCAGGTGACAATCATGATTCCCCGGCTATGGGCTTCGCGCGCTGCGGCGTAATCTTCAGGTCCAGCCGGTCTGAGTGCCCAGATAGGAATAGACATTATCGTGCGCTACTTGTCCAATCCAGCGGCGATTTCGGTCAAAACCTGGGCCAAGCTCGGTTGATCAGATGGCGCCAGACGGTCTTGTGGCCCAATGTGCTTGTGATGCGGAAACGTTACAACGTCTGGATGGTGAGGGGCGTTGTCGTATCGAAACACCCGTTGGCCTCCCCGAAGGTACGTATAGGCGTAGTGGATGCGCACGGGATAGCCGAGTTCAGTGCTTACAACCTCATAGATGTCCAAAAAAGAGTCGTCCCAGAAAAACACGCGACCTCGGAGGATACCGTTGTAGTCGTCCGATGCCAGGAGCGTGAAGGGATCCTGTAAACGGCTTACCAGGGGATTCTGGCGTAGTCCTCGTTCCAACGATATCGAGTAGTCATCGATTCTCATACCGCCGCGAGCTCACTCTGCATGAACTGACGTATAGGTAACGACGTCAGGTAGAGGTGATAGAGACCAGCCCACATCATCAGATCGTCATCATCACCCAACTCGCCGCTCCGAAATCGACGGTAGAACTCGATCGTGGAGTACCCATACTCGCGCTCATAGCCGCGAAGGCGCTCACTTAACTCGTTGAAGCTTAGGCGTTGCACAGTCACCATGATGGTGCTCCTGGAACTATCGATTAGCCTGGATTATACTTGCTCCAGGCTATCCTGACAATATTCATCAGCCACCCAACCCGGAGAACAGACCCTTGCGGGGTGGTTTCACCCTGGCAATCTCCTGTTGGACGGCCTCACAGAACTTCTGTGCGGCCGGGTCATCCCCGGTTCCGATGAGGCCCCGCATACGCTTTGCCGAGTCGCCGACGTAGCCGGCGAGTTCGATGCCGGTGTCGCCCGTGAGGAACGACCGGTACGGCTTGACCTGAATCATCGTCAGCTGGGCCGCGGTCAGGCCGATGCCCGAGCGGTCGCCGCTGCGCACCCAGATCAGCCACTGCGGCGTCAGCAGCATCGCCGTATGAACGGTCGTATCCAGCTCCCCTTGCAGCCAGGCCAGAAGTCGGGGAGTGTTTTTCTTCTTGGCCGTGGTTTCGCAGCAGGCGAGCGTTTCGCTTGCCAGGTCGCCTAACTCATGCTCCTGAAAATAGCGCTCGATCGCCTGGCGCAGCTCGGGGCGCAGTTCGCTCACGGCACATTCGCGCGTCGTGCGGTGATAATCACTCATGATTTAAGCAGATCAGGGCGCTGCTCGGTTAGCCAGCTGGCCAGGAAATCAAACCCGCGCCGACGCGCCTGGGAACGGATGTGCGGGCGCCAGGTTGGCCAGCCCTCGACAAAGCGTGCAAAACCACGCTGGCGCACGATTTCTGGATATGCGGCATATTCTAACAAACGGATGGCTGCCCAGTCGCGATCGAGCCGGCCCAGGGTCAGCTCGCCGGCCAGCAAGGCGCGAAACTGCGTTTCGTCGATGTCGTAATCCCAGATATAAGGAAGGCGTGCGTTCATGGCCTCATTTTAATGCGGTCTCGTGACGCTGGCAAAAAAGGCTGACTGGCCGCCAAATTGACTATCACCGCAGCACCGCCGGCAGGAATGCGCGCGGCGCACAGGTCGCGGGATTATGGAAGGTGACCGATACGGGCTGGCTCCACATCCCGGGATAGCGGTGGTTCGGCCAGGCCCCGCTGCCCCCCTCCGGCTGCTCGGCGCGGGCGCGCCGGCGAAACTCGTAGGTCTGGGTGCCCTGGCAGGCGTTCACGCTGAACACCGCCTGGCCCGTTGGCCGGCCGATCTGCCAGTCGTGCCACGCCGTCTGGCCGGCGCGCCGTGTCTGCACGTCGAACAGCAGCTGGTGTGTGCCGCCGGGAATCGCCGGGATGTCAGGTCCCAGGCTGCCCGCCCAGCGCACGGTCACCTGCGTGCCCTGGACTGCACCGGGCAGGTTGACGAAGCGCGCCGTGGGTGCCTGCAGCAGGCTGAAGGCATCGACAAAGGCATGGGCGCCGTGCCAGCGGAAGGGGCTGCGGATGCGGGCAAAGACGGTGAGGGTGCTGCCCTGCGCTCTCGCCGCCAGACGCAGGTTGGCCCAGCGGCTTTCGGTAAAGTTGCGCCGGTCCTCGATCCACACCACGCTCGGCGCCAGCGGATCGACGCCGCCGGTGGGGTCGATGCCCACCATCTTGGCGATGTAATAGCCGGGCGGACAGTCGTTGGGGATCGCACTGCCCCCGCACAGGCTGACCATCCAGCTGCTCAGGCTGTAGGCCAGGCCGGTAGTGACTGCGGTGCGCTGGTAGACCACGGCGTCGAAGGGTTTGCCCGGCAGCGGCGGCGTTTCGATGTCTTCGGCCAGGAAGACCAGGCTGTCGAGGCCCTCGATGCGTTCGACAAAACCGTCGCTGCCGCATATGCCGGTGAACCTGATCCGCGCGCTGTTCAACTCCGGCCGGCCGTTGAGCAGCCGCGGCGTCCAGCGGTTGGGTACGAGGCCGTTTATCCCCGGGCGCGGGCTGTAACCGCGTGTGCACTCGAAGCCGGCGTTGATCAGGACCGGGGCTTCGGGCGTGCCGGCGTCAGGTGCCGGTGCTGCGCTGGACGCGGCGTGTACGGATGCCGCCGTGGCTAACAAGACAATGGCCAGGGCAACGATCAACCCAAATTGCGGTCGCCAGGCTCTCATCAACACGTTTGTTTCAGGCAATGTCAGGCGCTCATCGCTGGCGCGTTGTGCGCCTTGATGCGACTTTTCAAAGCCTGAACGACCTCTGGGGTGAGCCCTTCTTCTGGTTCTACCTGCTCACGTTCCGCCATGGCGGCTTCGATCTCGCCAAACGTCGCTCTGCCGAGACTTTGCAGCAACGCCGTGTATGCCACCTGTGCCTGGATTATCTGATCATTGGAACCAGATTCCACCGTCATGCCCGCGCTCCTTGTTGATTCATCAGCGGTCCACCCATCGCATTGCCGATCCGAATTGTATCATCCAATCGACGGAACGAAAACTCCGGCCAATGGGCAGTGCTACCTGGTCGTCCAGGCCCGGTACTGCGCCGTGTGTCGATTGCCCTGCAAAATGGTGTAAGATCAGTTGACATGCCGGCGCATCGGACTCATAATGAAAATGTACACAAAGGGAAACCGACCATGACACACCGGCAGATTCGCGACGGCTCCCGCTTCGTCGAAGTCTTGGGCCAGGGCAGTCATCCGGGTCACGCGCACGCCGCGGAAGGGGTCGCTCGATGAGGTCGCTGCCGACCCAGAAGCCCTCGCGAACCCTGACCGCCGTCGCCGTGTGCATCGCCTTGCAGATGACCGGCCTGGTGCTGATTCTGCCGCTGTACGCGCGCCGCTTCGACAGTTTTGGCGCGGGGGTGCAGGCCCTCGGTGTCAGCGCGGTGGCCTATGCGCTGACCAGCACCGTGGCCGCACCCTTCATCGGGATGCTGGGCGACCGTTTCGGCCGCCGGCCGGTCGTGCTGTTTTCCCTCGCCGGCTACGTCCTGGTTTTCGTCGGCTTCTTGTTTGCAAACACTACCGGGCTGCTGATCGTGCTGCGCGGCCTGGCCGGCGTATTCACCGCCGGGCTGCTGCCGGCAATGTTCAGCATCGTCGGTGACCTGGCGCCGGAGGACCGGCGCGCCCAGTGGATTGGCGTCGTCAGTGGGAGCGCGGCTGCCGGCTGGATCGTCGGCCCGCTGTTGGGCGGGCTGCTGTACGATCGTTTTGGCTACGTCGTGCCCTTTGCCGCGTCGATCGGGCTGGCCGTGGCTGCCCTGCTGCTGGCCGCGATCCTCATCCCCGAAACGCACGCACCGGCGTCTCATCCCGATCGACCGCGTGTCACCTGGCTGCATGGGCTGCGCGCGCTGCCGGCCCGCTCGACCGTGCTGCTGCTCCTGATCATCACATTTGGCGCGATGTTTGCCTGGGCGTTCATCGAGCCGCAGTTCATGTTCTACGCGTACGACGACCTGGGCTGGACCTCGTCCCAGTTGGGGCTGGTCATGAGCGCGTTTGGCACGGCCTTCATGCTGGGGGCATTCGGCCTGGGTCACCTGAGCGACCGCCGCGGACGCAAGCCGGTGCTGATGCTGGGGCTGGTGCTCTTCGCGGCCCAGTTCGTCGGTCTGGTCGTATTCCGCGAGGTTGCCTGGATCGTGCTGTGCTTCGTCGTGGCCGGGCTGGGCAATGCCCTGTACGACCCGGCGCTGAGCGCCCTGTTCCTCGACGTGACGCCGCCCGAATACACCGCACGCATGATGGGACTCAAGAGCATGGCCGGCTCGCTGGGCAGTATGCTCGGCCCGGCGCTGGTCGTCCTGCTGGTACCCGTGGTGAGTCCGCAAGCAGTGTTTTTGATGTCGATCATCCTGGTCGTTGTGCTCATTCTGACGGCGGGATGGGCCCTCCATCCGCCGGTGAGGGGTGAAAACGTCCAACCTGTTTCGGAAACCGCGGCTGCGCGGTAAGGAGAGCATCATGGCAGCCGATACACCATCTGCCTCGGACAAGACATTTGCCTGCGAGACCTGCCCCATGCGCCAGAAGGCCGAAACCAACCCCAAGTCCTTCATGGCGCGGTTGTGGCGCTGGCACACCGGCTGGTGCCCGGGCTGGAAAGCGTACCAGGCCTATTTGGCCGAACAAGGACAGCGGCCAGAAAGCGTCTGAGTTGGTTCGTTGCTTACATGGTTCGATGGAGCCAAGGATTATTCCCGCCTGACGGGCTTCTTCGTCCACGCATATGGCCGTCAATGAATGCGGGCACGAATCAACGAAAGTCGCCGGGTTTGATTCGTTGGACGGTGATCGCCACATGGTTGCCAGGCTGGGCGGGGCTGCGGGTCCGGGTCTGGCCGAGGTGGGTGCGGCTGCTGTCATTG
>CAYUCC010000003.1:0-33859 GCA_964443225.1 uncultured Anaerolineae bacterium | reverse complement strand
GGCATCGGGTGAGCACCAACCGATCTGAAGACACAGGGGCGGTGACCAGACAAAAGGGATCATCCCACGTTGAATACGGCAACACCTTCGTCGTCCACGTCGACTTCGGTGGATTGGCCTGGCGCAAGATCGGCTGCTCTGAACTCATTCGGTGCCAGTTTGGCTGGTGTTGGTGTGGATTCTTCACTCATCGAATCTCCCTCCTTGTGATTGGGTCAGGATCGCGTACAGCGCAGCTGCAAGCGTGATTTGACAGCCGTGGGAATTCAGGAACATAATGCAATTAGAGCCACCCTTTTTGGATGCCAATATGATGAAAGGAGTCCTCCAAATGGACATCACCATGTCTGCACAGCGGCGGCGACCCTGCGTCGCCCATCCCCTTCTTCTGTTGGCCATTGCTGCGCTTACCATCCTGGTTGGTGCTTGCCAACCTATTGTCACACCTTCCAATCAGGCTACGGAAACGGTGGTTCCAGCAACATCGTCTCCTGACGATGTCGCCTTGTTGGAGACGCCACCAGCCACTGCCTTGCCGGATAGCACGGGCGATCGAGATGCAACCGAAGAACCAGTCGCTATTACGTCTACGGTGATTCCTTCAGCAACGGTCCGGTCCCTTGATTGGGTGCAGGCGTTTGTCGGCAAATGGGCATCAGGCAGGTCGTCAGCCTCGGGACGCCCACCGGAGTTCGATCCGACAGCTCCCACGTTGGAGATTCTGGAAGACGGCGGGTATTCAATGGCGTACTACTTTGGCAGGGAAACGCCGATTCAGAGCACAACCGGAACCTTGACGTTACGGGATGACGGCAGCATTGAGCTTTCAGATGACTATGTTGCGGTGCCGCACGCCGAGCTCTTGCTCGTGCAGTACGGTAGCGGGGACACGGCATACGTTCTCCAAAGAATCGAAGAAGATGGCACACTGCGTCCGTACGCTCCCGCCGATTCAATGACGCCGCCGGCGGTCGAAGCTTCCACCGTGATTACCCTGAGTATTCTCGATGCCTGGACGGGATTGTCGCCGGCTGCCCCAATCGAGGCATATTTCGATCTCAAACCGGACACAACGGCTTTTTTGGGTCGTGCCGAACTCAGCGTTGCAGGGTACACAACCCCAATCACCAAAACGGTGGCTATCAGCGTGCCTGTGTCGATTGTCAACGAGTTCCTGACATTGATTGCCAGCACACCGCTTGAGGAGGGTGACTATCAGCCGGTCATGAGCCACACGGATGACTACCCGACGATCGTCGTTGACATCGAGACCGCCAACGATGAGGTTATTTTCGGCTCCAAATCTCAAGGACTCTCCCACGTACCGTGGGGAGCGCTCATCAACCAGAAGCCGTACATCACCTACGCTGACACGCTTGCCCGGGCGATGGCACTACTCGATCCCTATCTCGCTCGCGCCGAAAGGGACGAACTCGTCGAGCAGGCAATGCAGCGGGAGACCGATGAATGACCATGGTTCCGGCCAGAACTGAAATCCTCACCGGTTTCAAAACAAGTGTTCGTTGACTGCCGGGCGGCGCAGAGATCCCGTGGAAGAGGCTGCGATGGTCCACGCTGCAGCTTCCGAACAGGAACAAGGCCGGCAGGTGGATGACGTCCACGCATAGGATCGAGGGTACGACCTGGTCAGCCGTGGCCCGGCCGGGCCGGTGCGCTACATCGAGGTCAAGGGCCACGCCGGTGTGGGCAGCGGTGCCCGGCCGCTGGCTGGTGGGGGTCGTGATGGGCCGGGTCGAGCATGCCGCGGGTACGGGCGGTGAGATCGCCGGTAGTGAAGGATGCCTGATGCGCCCAGGTGTTACGCACCTCGCGCAGTTCACTGACGATGGCGCGCTCAGAGAAGCCTAAAGTCTCCTTGAAGACGCTGTTCCACTGGTCCCACATGATGACCAGCAGGGCCTGCGCGTCCCGGAACGGGTCGTTCTCGGCCCAGGCATCGTCCTTGTGCAGGCGGTAGGCAGCCTGCTTCAGCCAAGCCAAACGGTACTCCGCCTCCATCTCGCGCTGGACGTAGGGGCGAAGACCCTGCTGCAGTAGCTCAAGCGCCTTGCCGACGCGGTCGCGATTCGTCAGTGCCATAGTTTTTCTCCGAGTCCGGTCGCAAATTTCGGTCCTCAGGGCTAAGGGACTATGCCCGGTTTGCTTGGTTCCTCGCCGGATACCTTTCAGCCCGACTACCAACCACGTGCTGATCTATAATGTGGATTCTCATTATAGTCTCGTTCTCCACAACCCACACACTGACTGTGCCAGCCTACGGTCAGCCCGTTGGCATCGAGTTCGTCTCTCGTATGCAAGAAGGTGTGCTCGTATTGGGTCGAGAACCTCTTCCCACAAGTCCGACAATACTCGACAATCTGGCATGTACCAACTCTCTTCGTATCGCGGTTATGGACCTGCTTGTATTCCTCGCTCCCACAATGCTTGCATATGCGTACTTGCTCACATTGTTTGTGAACGGCCCATGCACCGTATTCGTGGGGTAACGCTTTGGTCTCTCTCTTCCCGCAGCGGGAACAGGTTCGCATCTCGGTGCAAGGTTTCGCACCCTCTCGCTGCCAGGATCCCCAATCGTGACCAAGGTTTTTGGTCTCAATTCGTCCGCAGCGTTGACACTCCCTCCAGAGCGCTCTCTTCTCGCAGTCCATCATCTCATTCTCACGCCACTGTCCCCAGTCGTGATCTTGCTCAAGAGTTGCTTTTTCAGCGCAGCGGACACAGACTCGCTCGGAAACGCATTTGGAGGAGGATTGGGAATAGGTCAATGGGCCGTACTTATGTCCGGATAGACGGCATATCAGATTTGTCATGGTTGGTCGCTCTGCTCCTTTCGGATTGATGTCAATATTCTGGCAAAACCAGACGACGACGCCACTCTGTCCAATCATGCCAGTTGTCCGCCTCGCGCCAGAAGCTAGGCGCAACGGGATCTCGAGCCGCTATGTTGCGCTGGCTTACATAGCTCGAGAGATACTTGAATGGGACATCGGGCAGTTGCCAGGCGATGAGAGTTGCTAACTCAGTTTGCAGCTTTTCGATGTTTGCGCTTGCGCTAGAAGGCGAAAGCAGCTCACGAAGGACCTCCCATGTGTGAAGAGACTGCAATCGATCATGCTCCAACATATGCAGCAAGACCTGACTCCACTCAAAGGCGCCCAGCAACGCTGCTAACAGCCTCTGATCTCTTTCCCCTCGGCTCGAGGATGCGTCGTAGATCGACCTGGCTGGGGCATTTTTGTTCAAGGCCTCGGCTAGCAATGCGGCAACGCCTCCTTTGGCCAGCGGGTGATCCGGTGATAGCTCTCCCAGCAACGATCTCCATCCTGCGACGATCCTTGCCTCATTGAGAGGGCCCGCAGCGCCCTGGACGGCGGCCAACCAGCCCAGGCAGAACGCCGCGCGTGCTCGCAAGTCCCGGGAGGCCCAAGCCAGGTCGCCGCGGTAGTCACCCGAGTCTGCACTGCGCATGTAGTCGTCTGCAAGCATGAGCGCTCGCGCCAGGGGATTGACCGCCTGGCTGGCTGCAGAAGCGCCCCACGCATAGATGACCGCTCCGCAGACGCGCCCTTCGCGACCGGCAAAGGCGCCCTCCAGATCGTCAGCTAAGTCCCGGTAGCTTCCCATCTCGCTCAACGCCAACCCTGCGATGATCTGCTGAACAGACGGCGCGTTGTCCTGCAAAGAATCCAGGATGTCAGTGAACGTGGCCCGCGCGCGGAGTTTGCCCAGCGCATAGACGACTGTCCATCGATCGGGCCATGGGGAGCTCTGCAGCAATGGTTTGATTCGCTCTGCTGCTTCCCGTCGCTGGGAAGGGGACAACGCTGGAGCCAACTGCACCAACGCTATGGCGCCGACGGATGGCCACTGTTCGTCGGTGTGGAACAAGTGCATGACATGAGGATAGGCGTCCTTGGACCGCAGCCGGACTAATTTCAAGGCAAGCTCCCGGCGGTCAAAGACCGGCGCGTCGTCGGGCAGGGTGGTTGACGCCATCTCCTGAGCCGCAGCCTGTACCCCCAGGTGGGCCAGGACCTCCACGAGATATGGCCGGGCGAACCTGTCTTGAGTGAACTCTGCCTGAATGCGTTGGGTCATTCGCCGCCGATATGGCTCGGGAATCGAAGGTCCACGATGAAGGAATCGTATCACGTTGACCGACGCCTCAGGATCGTCAAGTTGCTGCAGTAAGACCGTGCATGCCTCAGCCGAGAGAGGGATCGCGGCTAGCTGTTGCGCCGCGATCTCAGGCAGCCTCCGATCCTCATCATGGCCGTACAACAGGATCTGTTCGAGTAGACGCTGCGTGTCCTGATAGCGCGGGTCGAGATCGCCGCCCAGCGTAACCGCGGGTATCACTTCCTGGGCGATGCTTACCACCTGGGGATTGTCGTGCTGCAAAAGCGGGACCAGCACTCGCAACATTGGTAATTGCCGCTCCCGACCTACCTTGAACCACTGCCAACGGTCGCGCTCGCTCTTAAGCAGAGGCAGCGCGATCGCCATCTTGGCTGTTGCCTGCTCCAGTGGAAGCTCGACAATAGCCTCAAGCAGTCGTGGTGTCTCCAGCCTTTCCAAGTCGCCCCGCTGCAGAGCGCTCAAGCCTCGGTCGACGACGTCCGCCCGCTTTTTGTACAGACCAATCTCCAGCGCGGTTTGCCCATACAACGAGTCGTCAAGCAGTCTCTGAAACTCCGACTCCGACTCCTCGGTGCCCAAACCCGCAATGCCCTGAATAGCCCAGCTCGTGAACTCCGTGTTGTCTAGCAACCAGTGCATGGCCTCCAGCGCGGCCGGATCGCGCCATTCTGCGATAATGAAGGCGGCCGACCTGCGCACCCAGTCGACCTCTGAGAGCAAGGCGTCCATGATGGCCGGCCACAACCCGCGATGATCGAGATCGACCAAGGGGGTCCTCAGCGCAGGGGCAAGAAATTCCTCATCCCCAGCGAAGGCGATCCGGTACATGGCGTGCAAGATATCGTGGCCAGATTCGGGTAGTTGTAGCTTGGCCAGCGCCTGCACTGTTGTGAGTTCATCCATGAATTGCTGCTGAAGCTTCTCTTCAGAGCGATGCCGCACGCCCAGCATCATTTGCCCGAAGCGGCCGGGAGGTCGAAGCAGGTTGCGCGCCTGACGCGACATCTGGCGGTAGATTCGTTGCCGCTGCGCCTTGGGCAGGCTGCCCGCGTCAAGCTCCAGGCCATCCTTCAGACACCACACGCCCCACATTGGGCGCCGCGCTAGCTCCACCAAGATGAAGTCGAACACACGGCGCGCCTCGGTCTCATCGTCGGCCAACAGGCTGAGCGCAAAGCCTATCGCTGGCCTCCAATCGACAGACTCATCCTTGCTGCGCACAAACGCCTGCATGCCCCCGCGATCCCGCCGCCACCAGTCCGCCAGATAGCGGCCAACAAAGAAGTCATAGAAGGATTGGTGCGGGCCAAACGCTACACCGACCTGACCAAGCTGTAGGTTGGCTCCGGCAGCCTCGCGCAGCACGAGCAAGCCAGCGTCTTCGTGCATGGCCCTAACGAAGGGGCGGACCGTGGGTTCGGTCAATTCGCAGTCCTGCATCAGGACGTGCTCGGCTTGGGCGACATCGGCGATGTCCCCGTCGCTGTGCATGCGCCACGCCAATGTCTGCAAGCACGCCTTGGCGTGTTCGCTATCCGGCCAGGCTGCCTCTTGCTGCGGCGAATCCTTCCTGGACGCCAGCGCATCGTCCACATACTGGTCGTACAGGCTGCCCAAACGCACTAGCTTCTGCTGGGCGAGGTATGAACGCACCGTCAGCCAGAGTCGCAGAGGATTGCGCAGGGCAGCCCGCAGCCCTGGCTGCAGCTCGACTTCCTGCACCAACGCCTGCGCTTGTCGCTCTGTTACCAGGGCATCGCGACTGCCAAGGGTGCTGAGCGCCGCAATCCAGGAGGCCACTGCTGGTTTGACATCCAGGGCTTTCAACAACTCCAACCGGTACACTTGAAACGGAACGCCCAACACCTGCGGGCTTTGCTGGTAGCTGGCCTCGCGCGAGGTCAAGACGATGGGGCAGCCTGCGCCGATGCCTGTCGCCAACCGTTGTATGCCGTCGATGAGCTCCTGCCGTGAGTCGAACGCCACCTCGTCGAAGGCGTCGAATAAAAAGGCGATCCCGCGCTCAGCCATGAGCGCTCGCCAATCCAGCGAGGCCGTCATGGCGTTCAGAACACGATCGATGTGCGCCAATAGATCGGAGACCGACGAGCTGTTGGCGCGCCATCCCCTGTCGCCCAAATAGCCACCCAACGGTACGAGAACGGGGAGATATCCCCCTGTGAGACCGCTGTTGAAACGTCCTTGGCAGTCTCGCGCCAGCTCCAGCGCCAGATGGTGCAGCAGGACGCTCTTGCCGCTGCCCGGCTCTCCGAGCACGACCAGCGCGCGCGCTTGCAGCAGCGCCGGCAAGGGATCGACGTGTGAATCGGTCCCTGGTGGATCCGGAGTCAACGTTTCTGATCCAAGATCCTCCTGAACACGCACCATTCGTTGGGGAACGTAGACGCTGTCAAATGTAGGAGAACGCATCGTGGCCTGCACTCGCCATTGCAAGCTGAAGGTGTGAAGACTGATCACCTTATCGATGTAATCCAGGATGTTTTTCCGCAGTCTCTGGCTTGCCGCGCCGCCAATGGGGACTCCTTTGCCCAGCAGATCATCGCGCAGCCTTGCCATTTCTTTCTCGAAGGTAGCTCTTGTCCTTTCGTGCTCCTCCTGTATCGTGTAGGTCAACGAGTCTTTCAATGCGTCAAGTTGCCGTTGATGCGCGTCTACTAAACGGTCCACTACCGCAGACAACGAAACATCCGCTGACTTCTCCAGATCGCGCACTGCCAGCAAATCCGCCGTCACGTTTTGCCATTGCGCCAATCTCTCAGGCGACTCAAGCGATTGCCTGATCTCCTCCAATGCTGCCATTATCTCTGCATGGCCTGCCTGACTTTTTTTGACGGCAGCCTGTGTTCCCTGCAAGAGCGCTCGCTGGAAGGCGATCCATGCCTTGCTGTGCTCGTCCGACTTGAGCAGCTCGCCAAAGTGGAAGTGGGTGCGCTCAAACAACTGCCATTTCAGATGCCGCTCCAGGTCCGTCAATGAGGCGAACATCTCCGCATAGGCGCTTATCACAGAAGAAAAGACGCTGCGATAGAGGAGCCCTGCGAACGCTTCCGAGGTCTCGTTGAGCAAGAAATCCTGAGCCAGAAGCTGCGGCTGTTCCTGCAAAGGGGTCAGCGGTAGAATGGTGCCTTTGTCGATGCCCTGCACAACGCCGTGCAGAAGGACACAGATTCTGTCTTGCCAGGCCTGCTTTTCCTGAACGGTGGATGTTCCCCGCGTCGAGGAGAGATAGGCGACTCCATCGTCGATCGCGGACGGCTTGCTCCTGGGAAAACACTCCCGACCGCCGATGTCCGTCACCGCCAGTACTGCGGCAGCGCGAAAGGCGCGCTGCAGGTCGTGGTTCTGTTCCCCCAGCTCCCGGTGCATGATAGCACCGCTCACGTAGTCGGCAGCCAGGTTGGACACAACTCCCTTTCCGATGTCTCCCAGTAACGGGGCTACGGCATCGATGGCGGCCCCAGCGATGCCTCCAATGAGCGCCCCGCCAGGACCAAAGACGGCCGTGCCGATCACAACACCGATCTCGCGTGCTACTGTCATGGCTGGCATTTCCTTTCTGAATTAATGGCCGCGCGCGCAACACCCGGACCATGAAGGCGTGACAGACCCTCTGGTTCGTAGTGGCGACTTTAGTCGCTCCGGGGCCGCAGAAACGACAAAAGTCGTCACTACAAACTGCCTGACACCTTGCACTGTATCGTCCGCAAGCGCTACGCGGCGCCGCACTCAGGACAGCGGGAATACTCGGGGTTGCCGCAGTACTTGCACTCGTGATAGCCGCAGTTTCTGCACGTCCAGCCGTCCTGGGTGCCATCCCTATTGTCGTACTTCGCGTTCTTCCACGCGTGATCCCGGTGTTGGCACACGGCCCATTGTCTTTTCCAACCCATGGTGTCCTCCTTGGGGGTGATTGGAGTCGTCTACGGCAAGACGACCGGAAGAGAGAAGAAATCGCCGTCATCGTCTGTGCCAGTTCGGCGAAGATCCAAGCCGCTACGGCGTCGCCAGCCTTGATCTGCAGCCAATCGCCGTTGGCGTTGCGCCCGTTAATCACGAAGATGTCGCCGCGGGTAGCCTTTCCAGCCACCGGACGATCTGTGCCCGGTCCCTGGCGGATGTTGGCGGTGTCCACTACCACCGCTGCCCAGGGCGCCACATCTGCGTCGCCGGCCCAGAAACCCGCTTGCGCCTGCCATGCCTCACGGGCCGCCTGCTTGAGCTGCGATGCAAGCATGTCATCTTGAAGCGTGAAATCGGGTAGCGCGTAGCCCATCTCGACAAGCTCCTGATTGGCCAACGTTCCATCGGCCAGCCAGATTTGGGCTTCGACGTCGGCGCCTGCCGGGGCGGAACTCGTCGTTTCGAGCCAGACCCACGGGTCGCGCTGGAGTTCCCGACTGGCTTGCGCGGCGGAATCGGCGCCCATCATGTCACCGGTCGGCACGAGCAGGCCAGCATAGCGGATCGTGGCTGTGCCATCGACAAGCTCCACCCGGATTGCGTGACCGTCAGTGACGCTCATCACTTTGGCGCTCTGGGCACTCGCAGTGACGCCCGCGGGCACGGTTGGCGATGGCCGTGGCGTTAGTGAGTCCGAACGCGTAGCTTCCATCACAGGTGTGACTGTGGTCGTTGCTGCTACTATCGCCTCGTCTTGTGGACTGCTCGAGGACTGAGCGAATGTGGCAGCTAGAGTTGCTTTTCCTTGAGCGACGGCATCCGCAAAGAGTCCAGTCCAGCGGATCATTGGAAGGGTCACTACTGCCACCAGAAGCAGACCAGTCACCGGCAGAATCCAAAACCGCTCGGTTTTGAAGGCGATGACGACGGGCACTGAAAGCACCGCGACCGTCACTGCGCTCATGATGATCATGACATTATCGTTAATATACCCGAACGAGAGCATGGGCGATCCAATCAGAATTGGCATAAGCAAGATCATGGCGATTCCAACAACGCCACCGATCACAGCCCCGCCACCGAAGAGAGTCAAGCATCCATCGTCCTGGCTCTTGCTTGGCCGCACGACACTAATCGGGAAGCCAAGGATGACTGCCCCGGAAATAGCGCCAAAGATCAAGGTGATCGAACCGTCCGATAGCCCCGGAATGATCCAGAAGAATGTCTGCACCCATCCCCATATAGCTCCCAACAAGCCCCCCTCGATCATGGCTATGACGACCGAGCTAGCCTTCAACGGCGGGTGTTCCTTTGCCTTCGGATCAATCCGGTGCAAAGCGTCCTTCAGCGCAGTCTTGACCGAAGGATCCTGCTCGACCTTGAGCTGCTGTCGCAGAGGCCGCTTGGCGCGCTTGTCGCCGAGTTGGCCGAGAGCCTTGGCCGCCTCGCGACGCACCTCCTTGGAGTTATGGCTGAGTGAAGCTTTGAGGAAGGGCAGCGCTTCAGCATTCTGGATTTCCACCAGTGCTGCCAACACGTCAAGCTGCACGTTCACGTCGTTCGTCTTTGCGAACAACTCGTTGAGCGCACCGATTGCACGAGCCTTTTCGGATCGAGCGTAAAGCTGTTTCAATACGAACGTGCGCGTCGTGGACGATGGCGCAGCCAATGATTCGACCAGGAAGGCGGTAGGAAGAGCCCCAATAGCTTTGTCGTCAGGGAAGCGTTGGCCCATGGCGTCTAAGAAGGCCACTGCTGCCTTTACCTCGTCGTTCTGACGATAGCCGCGCGCGATCTCCATGTAGGCGTCCGTCCGTCCAAGGCTCGGCGGCAGACAAGAGATCGCCAACGGCTCGACCAGATCGGACCTTTTCCGCTTCGCCAGAACGGCGACGAACCTGGATAGAAACGCGGCGCCTGTCGGAGAAGCAGCCAGCTCTTGCTTGATGTAACCAAGCACATCCGCTTCGGCGGCCCACCCCTTGCGCTCGCACAGGGTGTAGAGGCGATACGCCAGGTCGCGCGCGGCCTCGCCCAGACCACCGACTTGCGCCAGAAGAATGGCCGCGGCCCGCTCGCTCTGCGTGTCCAGGGTGTGGATCAGGTGCTGGGCCGCCTCCCAGACGGTGAGTCGGGGATCGGCCGACATATCCCAGTCCTGGCGCGGTTCGTCGCGCTTGAGCAGATGCACCTTGCGGGCTCGGGCATGCAGGAAACCTACCTCGATGTCTTTACGGCAATTTGATGCCACCGCAGCTGCTCCTGTTTGGCGAAGGTATCGACGGCGGCGAGGACTGCGGCGGCCTGGTCTGGTGAGACCTGGTGGAGGACCGCCTCACGTAGGGCGGCGAGCAGGTGGTCGTTGACTGCCGCGCTGTCGCCGCCGTCCTCGATCTGTATCTGGAGTGCGCTGAGTATACTCAGCACCTTGCGGTGGCGGTTCAGGGGAAGGTGCAGCTGCTCGACCATGGCCTCGATGGGGCGTGTGCGTGCCACGCGGGCTGGATCGTAACGGTCGGGTTGGTTTGTGGATTTCACTTTAGTCACGCTCGATCCTTACGTCCGCTTCCTCCAGCGGCTCAAGCACGGCGTTGCGCAGCCAGTTGGTGTCGAAACCATCCGCTTTCTGTGCCTCCACCGTCACCTTGATGCTGCCGGCCTTGTCTGCCAGGTTGGCGATGGCATTGAAGCTGGCATAGAGCTGTTGACGGTTCATGCGCATCGGTAGGCGTACTGTGGTCGGTTGGTTCGGTATCACTGATCCTGGCGCCGCTGGTTCGGGAGGTCTGGGTCCTGGCTGTCCTGTACCAGGCGGCATACGTTGTGACTCAGGCGATGTGAGTTCGGGTGGCGCCTCACTCTCGATACACTGTGGGATCACCAGAAAAGCGCCGCCGGCGTCGATCTCATCCTGCGGCACCTCGACGCCAATGCGTACCAGGCGCGGGTTGACCAGATAGCCGCCCCGCTCGCGGAGATTGGTCAGCTCGGTCGACCGGCCTGGGCCGATATAGCCGAACTGGCGATCTTTGACGCCGCCGGCGACGGCGCGCAAGATGGCCTTTTCGCTCTCCAGCCGGGGGAAGTCCAATACGCTGTAGAACGACTCGATCACCTGGCTGACGGCAACCGCCCGCTGCTGTCCCTCTCCCTCGCCCAACGCCATCAACTCGACGACCTTGTCGGCGGTCACTGAGGTAAAGAGCCGTTTGGGCGAAACGATGGTCAGCAGCTCTATCAAACGCTCATGGAGGGTTTGCGCCAGGAGCGGCCGGCCTGACAGGACAACCTTTTCTACAGCAATCTGCCCCTGGCCGACGAGCGGCAGCCACACCGACTGGTATAGATCGCGCATGGCCGCTTCGCACTGTGTTTTCTCAGTGCGCTCCCGTTCTTTGAGCTGCTCGAGCTGGGCGCTGGTGAGGTTGAGTTGTGTGCGCCGGTTGCGTACCAACTCGACAGCCTTCAAGTAGCGCACAGCACGACGCAGTGGCTCCACCTGGCTGCGCTCTGGCACGGCCAGACCCACCCCATTGCGGTAGCGTCGGGGAATGTCCCCGTATTGGCTGAAAAGCTCTCGGGCTTGCTGGTCTTGCGCGGCATCAGACTGCTGGGCAAAGTCCAGGGGCAGGTAGGCCAGGAGGAAGCGTGGCTCACGATCCGGGATGGCCTGGCTGCGTCGCGGCCACAAGATAGCGCTTGTCCGGCCGCTGAGCCGGCTGGCCAAATCGTCCTGGATGAAGCGCTCGATCTCTTGTGGTTGGACGTTGTTGGCCTGGTCCTCAAGCACCTGGGTGACATTCGGGGTGGTTTTGAAAACGTAGTGCGCACCGTCGTAGTGCAGGTAGAGGCATTGCTCACGCAGCTCCTTCAACACGGCCTGCGCCGTGATACTGTCCAGCTCGGGACTGACCACGGCCGCTAACAGCTCGCTCTCCGTCACGCCGGTGCTGATCGGATCGCCGCCCTCAGGATTGGCGCTGGAGAGGCCGCCAAAGGAGTACATCAGGATGGCGGTGGCAATTCTCATCGCCGGATTGACCCCGCTCAGGTTGGGTCGCTCGCGACCGAGCCGCTCGTCGATGCGTTTGACGCGCGCGTTGGGGCCGTGAAAATC
Organism: uncultured Anaerolineae bacterium; assembly: GCA_964443225.1. Classification (GTDB taxonomy): domain Bacteria; phylum Chloroflexota; class Anaerolineae; order SSC4; family Amarolineaceae; genus SSC4. The sequence continues at coordinate 21,660 of CAYUCC010000003.1, read as the reverse complement.
ACGCTGCAAGACCGCCTTGAACGGCTCGCGCTGGCCGACCTCACTGAAGAAGGCCTGGGCCACGTCGCCGTCGTCCACCGGGATATCGCCGGGACCCAGCAGCGCGCCGGCCCGGTTCTCCCGCTTGAGGGCGTGCAGGCAGACCGAGAGGAAGCGCAAGGCGCCGCGCGTACGCTGGAAATTGGGCAGGGAGGCCCAGCGCTCGCGCATCAGGTCAATCAAGGCTGGATGGAATGGGTAGGCCGCGGCTAGACGATTGCGTAGGGCAATGCGGTCGTCCTCGGCCGCGCGCCGATCGGCATCGTCCAGGGCGTGGGCCGACCGCATCTTGGTGATCTCGGTTGCGTAGACGTCGGACACCGGGATGACAGTCGCCTCCTCCGGCGCGTCGGCCAGCAGGCGCTTGCGCACCACGGGCAGCACCTCGTCGCCCGACACCGGCTCACGCTTGGCGTCGACGCGCGAGGTGAGATGGTCGAGCATGTTGAGGAGGGCCACGTTGTCGAAGGCCTCGCGTGCGCTGGCTTGCAGGCTGTAGACCAGCACCGTGCGTGGATGGCGCGCCGCCTCGGTGGAAAGGGATTGCACGAAATCCTGCGTCTGGCGACCCAGGGTCGAGTCGCCGATCACTTCGGCGCCGGCGCGCTCGATGTACTTGAGGGTCTCGTCCAGCAGAATCAGGGTGGGCGCATCGCCCAGTAGCGCAGCGATGTCATCACCGCCCGGCGCGCCGCGGCTGCGGTCGTAGTAAGCCATGACGTCGTAACGATCCAGTGCGGCCGCCAGCGCGCCCCACAGCGTCTGCACCTGCTGGCCGCGGATCGTCTTGCCCAGGATGCCGAACTTCTCGCCGTCGAACACGGCAAAGCGCACCGGGCCGGGATCGGGCAGTTGCGCCGCACCGGGGATGCCGGCCAGGGCCGGACGTTCGCGCACCGCGTGGTACAGCGCCGCCAGCACGTGGGACTTGCCGCCGCCGAAGGGGGAGCGCAACTGGAGCACCCGGTCGCCGCTGCCACCGGCCAGCCCGCCCAACACGTCCGCCAGCAGCCGGTACAGCCCGCTGGTAACGTGAGTTGCGGCGAAGAAGGCGTACGGATCGCGGTAAACTAGCGGCACATTGGGATCTCCCTCCACCAGCGCGCCCAGGTCGATGGCGTAGGTGGCGAGTGCGGTCTTGCCGGACTCGACGTCCGCGTGCAGGCGGACGACCTGGCTCCAGGGAACAAGTTGGTAGACGGTCATGGCGTACTCCTTTGTGGCGGCTTGCGCTACATCATCATGCGAGAGGTTATCTGAATCAGGTAATGATAGACGATCGCCTTCTTGAATTCACTGAACTGGCTACGAGCTAACCAGACGCCATCTGGACGTTCTTCGAGTGTCTCATCGGCTTCGCATTGTCACCGCCGATGAGACCAGGGGTGTGCCGCATGTCTTGCAGAAGTTGTCATCCTTAGCCGCCAAAAGATAGCATTTTTGGCATTCGCGCTCGTCGCGCTGGGCAGCTCGCTCGCCAAGGATATTGCTCAGGATGGCGATCACTAACGAGACAGCCAGCGCAGTCAACGAGAGCTTGACAAACGGCGACTGGCCGGCGGAAATCTGGCCCACCGTGTCAGGTATCAGCTCTCCGCCTAGCCATAGGATGAGTGGAACCAGAAGGGCAATCAGCCCTTTTCTGCGCATTCCCGAGACAAATGCCAGCGTGGTGAATACAACCAGCTCCAAAATGATGCCAACGAGCAGCGCGTCCAACGCCTCAACGACCACGCTTTGGGCTTCTGCGCCAACAGTTGCAATGTTCTGTTGCAGTCCTGCGGCTTGCCTCTGTGCCCAAGCCTGCGCCATAGACCAGTCTTCAGCTGCCAGATCAGACGCAGGTAGTGCAGCCAGGAAACCCGTCTTGCCATTTTCGGCTACATGGCCAGACCATGGTACAGCTAACCAGACACCGACTTCAACTGCGACCAACAGCGCCAGCGCAAACGTAAGGCCTATGACGCCAACCTGAAGCACCGACGTCACGATCGTATGACCAGTGTAATGCAAGCGCACTTGTTCAGCCCATGCAGCGTTCCATCGGGTGAATCCCTTGTGTCGTACGAACAACTCCAGCGCAGTCAACGCGGAAATGCCCACGATGAAAGCAGCGCCCACAAGCCCCATGACGATGCGATCCTCCAATTGCAGCAGGGCGCCGCCAAAACCAACGCCTACTGCGATCAGCGGCAACCAATTCCAAGCACGCTGTATCGACTGCAACCTTCTCTCGTAACTCTCGGAAGCTATCTGCCCCGTCTCCCACAGCAATACCGTGTCTCTATCGCTCAGAAGCACACGACCGAGGAATACGGAAACACGACCGTAGGCGGATGGCTTCACAGCCCACATGAAGACATACAATCCCAGGGCAAGCAATCCAAATGTGATGGCGAAAGCTGCCAGGTAGCTGAGTGCCAAATTGCGCTGGAACGCCGAGACAGCCTGATCGAAGGAGCTTTCCGCGGCGGGCGGGAAGAGGCGGGACCATTCTCCAGCGATGGGCCACAACATCACCACTCCAAAGAAGACTAATGGATACCACTTCTGCCACCAGATCCTGCTTTCTATCCTCGCCTTTGCTTTCGCTTCTTCAACATGACGCGCAAGTAAAGAGAAGGTTTTAGACCGATTGGCATGCAGCCAATCTTCGAGATTCTCCAGAGCCTTACCGTCCTCGAGGTCTACAGATGACCTGGAGTTCTCAAGTATTCTAGCCGCCGCCATCGACCCTGGGCCGTGCATCTGAAGCAGATTGGCCGTTGCGCCGGCGAGAAGCAATTGCTCATTCGGAATAGCGGTGCGGCTGTGCAATCGGGCGCGCGCGAAGTCGTCGCGCACTTGCCAGACCAAATCCCCACAACTTCCAACCTGGGCTGCGTAAAGACGGTTTACCTGGTCCGCTGACAACGCTTCCAGGATTATCAGCGATGCCAGGCTCTCGCGATCCAAGTTGAGGATATCCAGCGGTGGTTTGTTATGAAGATCTGTTGGTGACACCTGGAGGTCTCCTGGTCCTTTGTAGTGCAGAGATCGATAACCGCCGAGTCTGGCGGCACCGTTCATCACCGATTAGTCCAGCGCTACACCAACCCACCGCGCTGCGCATCGATCAACGTCCGCCAGTTGCCGGTCAACTTGCGCAGCGCAGCCGCCTCGGCCCCGCGCGAGGCGACCAGCGACTTGCCGCCGCCGCTGCCGTTGCCGGCCAACGCCTGGCCGGCCAGCGTCTGAGCGATGATGCGCAGCCGCTCCAGGTCGGGTTGCGTCTCGTCCAGGTAGGCCGATATCTGCCCGGGACGATGCTCGACCAGCCACAACAGCCGGTGCAGCACGTCGATCAGCGCAGCCGGCTGGCCGTTGTGGGGCAGGCCCAGCTTCTCGTCCGCGCCACGCTCGTCGAAATCGCGCAGGCGGTATTTGCCCTTCTCTTTCTCCACCAGCGGATTGCCGCCATGGCTGAGGCTGCCGGGGCCGTCCAGCTCGACGTGCTGGGGATAGGCGAAGACGATGGCCTCGCCGCCGTCGATGGCGGCCTGGCGGTAGGCGTAGCGCCAGAGTACGTAGAAACGGGTCGCCGGGTCCACGCTGCTGACCCCGGCCTGGCTGACGCCGAACAGCTTCTCCAGCAGCGCCTCCAGCACTGCGCCCTCCACCTCGGCCAGGAAGCTGTTGGCCGGCACCTCCTCGCCGTTGGCGTACTCGACGCGCGCAAAGCGGGTAAACGCGCGCAGCCCCGCGCCCACGCAGGCGATGACCAGGTCGGCGCCGGTGACGCCTTGGGACCAGAGGCGTTCAATGCGTTCGCGAACAATACTCTGCAGATTGGGGCGAACATCATGTTCGTAGGAGCCAATCTCTGTCCGCTTCTGGCGACGTGCAACAAGGAAGATGGATGAGGCCAGCGAGGCGGTTTCAATTGCTCGAATTCGTGCTCCGCGCTCCGTATCTAATGGCCAAGCCTCTGTAACGGTAAAACCGGCAGTTCGCAAGGCATCTACCAGAGTGGACCAACCTAATGTAGTCTTGTGGGCATAGACGATCACAAGAGGTGCATCGGGCTTCAATACCCGTCCCGCCTCAGCAAATGCCCGGGCCATCATCTGCTCATACACTTGACCGGCTAACTGGCGGTCGCCGTCGTGTCGTGTTGCATCGGCCACAGCTTCGCTCTTCTTGGGCGTGAGCATCGAAGTGAAGTGCTCCGGAAAAAGAAAGCCTATGCTGCGTTTGAGCCATACGTAGAAGAAGTCAGAGAGATCTGCGTATGCGACGTTGTCGTAGTAAGGAGGATCGCTAACGATTGCATCGAAGTGCTGCGAATCGAACGGCAGGTCTGCTGCTGTACCTCTGTAGACTCGCCCCGCCGGCCGGATATTGCTCACGCTCCGAATCACTTGGACAATCCATTCCAAAGCAGAACTTGCATTGCCGGATGCATCCCCAAGTGGATTCACTTCTGCAAAGTCCCATACCATCGGAAGGGCTTGTCGAGTAAAGGTATGCCCGATCAGTTCGCCATGAGACTCCCAGGTGCAGAGGGTGCTACTATAGTCAGCAAGTCTACCAACAAGCAGACCCATGTAGGCAATGAGACTCTTGATTTGTTCTGTCGTGTATCCTTTGCGCAGCATTTCAGCATGTGCGTTGTGGATCTCCTTCACAAACGTAAGCATCGAAAGGAGTTGCCGCATACTATAGAGATCGCCAAATCGCCCGTATCCATACTGCACTATCCACGCACTACCCTTGGCATCAGATACTATCTTCTCATCGGGAACCGTTAGATGAGACACGGAACTACCGTCTGGCACAACACTCAGACTTAGTATTCGATCCCAGATCACGGGTTCATCAGGGTGCAGGTTTCGGGTGTGCAGATCTGGATGGATGAACTCCTTGCCCTTCTTGTCGGAACTGGTGCAGACTATTGCCATCAAGTCCATGCCAATGCGGCCGGCTTGCCCCTCAGCCTTCACATAGGTGCTGTCAGCCACTGTACCGCAAAACAGACAGGCCGCGTTTCCTGTCTTGCTGCCTCCAGCTGGATCAAAGCCCAAATCTGCTTCAGTTTTCGCTTCGACCACGTGATAGCGCACCGTCTTATCGGGCCATTCCTTGTGCCGGTTGGTTTCGGCGTCGGCGCGCAGGGCGACGAAACGGCCCTCCTTCTTCGCCAGCCATGTCTGCCGCGCCAGCGGCACCGTGCCGCCGCAGGCCGGGTTTTTGCAGCGCACGGTGCGCGTCCACAGGTAGGCCACCGGGGTGAGCATGCCCTTGCCCGCTTGCTTGCCGGCTACGGGTAGATCCATGCTGAGCTGGCCGCTGGGCTGATAATCGGGATCGGGGATGGGGGGGTAGAGATCGCCGATCTCGGCCTTGACCCGCTCCAGCACCCACTTGCCCCAGTGCTCCACCTCGGCGGCCAGGCCGGCCCATGTGCCGTCCCTGGCGCTGCCGCGCGCGGCGGGGTCGGGCGCGCCGAACTGCTGCGGATAGACCAGGGTGCACAGTTGGATGATGTGTGCCACCGGGTTGAGGTCGAGGGCGTAGGCTTCGCAGCCCAGGCGCAGCGCCTCCAGCGGGATCGCGCCGCCGCCGGCGAACATGTCCAGCACCCGCGGCCGCGGCGCGCGGCCGGCCTCGATGTCCTCGGCGGTCACCAGGTGGCCGGTCTCGGTTGTCAGGCGGTCGGCGTGGGCCTCCAGGATGTGGCGGCGGGCCTGGGCGACAAGGTCGGGCGGGCCGGGATAGGTGCACAGGCCGGCCACGAATTCTTCGGCTACCCTGGCGGCCTGCTTGTCCGCCGGCGCCGGAACCAGCGCGCCGTAGACAGCCGCCCGCGCCGCCACCAGCGGCCGCCGCGCCCACCACAGGTGCAGGGTGGAGATGTGCCCCTTGCGGATCGACTTCTCGCGGCGGGCTTCGGCCGAGATGGCTTCGATGGGGATGTAGTCTTCGATCAGGCGTTGGTCAGTGGTCATGGCTTCCACATGGCGTCCAATTGAAGCAGCCTCAATGGGTGGAAACCGCAGGTGGGGCGGGACGCAGCTTGACGACCAGGCGCAATCCGCCGATGACGACTACGTTGCCGCGCGCCAGCACCGGGGCTGACGTAGGTGGATCAAAGACGATGGCACCTTCCTCGACGACACCGGTCAACTCGATGGTCTCAGCCACAGCTTCCTGGGCAAGCCGGCGTGCTGCCTGATCCAGCGCCTCGAACGACAAGGCATCCGGTTCTGATCGCTCCACATAGGTCTCGATGAGGGCGTCGAATTCCTCAGGCTCTAGTGTGTCCAGTATCTTGCGATTCATTTCATCTCCTTCTCGTTTGCCACCGCAGAATACGTTCCTTCCACACGGTGTATTCTACCACAACCCACGACTTGCCGGCAGCCTCCACCAAAACTGGGTGTGGAAAGTGACGCGCAGCCTCGGTGATGGAAGTCGGGCGCGGCTTTCCATTCACCTGTTGCCAGCCCAGCGGCGTCATAAAGACCACCTGCCGCAAAACCCGATTCTGGGCATCGTACAAACGCGTGATGTAGAATTCGGAACGTGCGTCAGTCAGTTCATCCAAAAAGTAGAGCGATGTTTTGATGTCTCCCTGGCCGATGCCACCGATCTGTAGGTCGCTGGCACTGTAGCGCTCTGTGCCGCGTTCTGGCACGTGCGCCGTCAGTAGGATTCCCCCATCCGCAAGGTCCTTGAGCACGATGCGCTCGAATAGATAACCACGGGCAAAAGATGCCCACTGGTAGAGGCAATAAATGATCAGATATTCGGCGTTGGGAACAGCCAACGGCGTGAGGCCACTCAGACGCAGCCAGGCCAGGATTTTACGCGCCATCTCAGCCTGAAGAGCTGGCCCATCGCGTTCTGGAGTAGCAGTAGCAGCCAGTTGTTGAAGATACGGCCGGGCATATGTGCCATTGATGAAGGTCGCATAGAACTGCTTGAAAGCGTAGCGACGTTTGGAGAAGAGGACCGTGCAACGCGCCAGCAGAGCACTGGCTGATCGTATCAATTGCCAATCTGCGTAGGACAGCCGGAATGGATCGCCAAGGTAAGCCTGCAGGGCTGCACGTGTATTTTGGTTCAATCCTGGAGCCAGCTCGATCACAATAGATGAGGTCATGCCTTCACTGCCTTCCAGACAACGCACCTTGACTTATCGCTTCAGCGGACAACTCGAAATGGCTGATCGATCGCACCTCGCGCGCCACGTGTTCCAGCCGGTTGCCGGGATCCTGAACATGCGTAAGCTCCCAGTTGGGCGTCATCGGGTCCCACACGACGTACAGCCAATAGCTCTCCCCCAACTGCCGTGCCTTGAGCCACTCGTTGGTGCTCAGTCGCACCGGCTGGCCACGCTGCCGGCCCTTGACCTCGATACGCCGCACAGGACGCTGGCCAGTGGCCGGGTCGGCGGGACCCAGCGAGCGGATATCAAAGCCGCAGCCGTCGTGCAGGTTGCTGACGTCGAACGGCTCCCAGTCGCGGCCGCGTTCATGTTGCATGGCGATCTGCATGGCGGCGAGCTCGCTGGCCCGCCGCGCGCCCTCGTCGATCTCCTCCCGCACCAGGGCGTCGGCCAGCGTGGTGTCGGGCGGCAGCACCAGCACACTGGCCAGGTGGCGCACCGGCCCGGGACGCGTGATGGCCAGCCGATCCAGACCCCGCAGCCGCTCAGCGCGGGTGCGCTGCAGGTCGGCCAGGTCCTGCTCGGCGCGCTGGCGGGCCAGGACGACATCGTTGTCGCCGGCCAACTCGCGGCCCCGTAGGCTCATGACCCGGTTTTCGGTGGCGCGGATGCGCGCCTCGAAGGAGCGGGTCAGGTAATCGCGCACGATCTCGGCGTAATGCTCGCGCTCGACCTGCACACGGCGGCGCGCCTGGATCTGCGCGCCCGCGCGCACGAAGTCGATCGCCGGCTGCGCGTCCCGATCAAGTTCGGGAGTCCGGTGTGTTGGCATCGCGTCCCGAACTTGTTCGGGTCTGGCATCCAGCGGCGCCAGATCGTGCAGGATATCAGGCCAGGCCAGGCTGAACCGCTCAATTGAGTCCCCGCTCAACGCCTCGGCCACGGCAACAACCTCGGCGTACAGCGTGACGGGCCCCTCGCTGGACCGCTCCTCGCCCCGAATCGCCATTTCCAGGAAGTGCAGCCAGTAAGGCTGGACAGCGTGCGTGTCCACGAAAAGAGCCACACCTTCGCGCACGCCGGCCAATCGCTCGTTCAGCACCTCGTCCACGGCTGCATACAGCACATGGCCAGGTCCCACCAACACGGCGTCCAGGTGACGGTTCTGCCCCAGGTGTTCCTTGTAGAAGGTGGTCTTGCGGTAGCTCTCCTCTGGTGGTCCCTGGCGCTGCACGGCAGCCAGGCGCCCTGAACGCAGTCCCGCGGGCACGTACTCGATGCGCCACAGGCCATCGGCCCGCGGCTCGACGGACAAATTCACCAGCTCGGCCGCGGCCAGGAACTGCCGGGCGACGTATTCCGGCATCAGCCGCCGCTCCTCCACCTCGTAGTTGTGCTGCTGGAAGGCGCTAAAATCGACGTTGGATTGGGCCAGCGCGATGCCGGTGGCCTCTTCGTAGCGCCGCAACTGCTGCGGGTCGATGCGGTCGATCTGATCGAGATACTCATCCAGGCGGCGCGGGTCGTAGGCCGCCTCGCGTAGCATCTCCGGCAGGTTGATCGCGTTCAGCGCCAGCACCTCGCCGATCACGTCGTAGACCCGGTTGGGCCCCAGCGCATCGCGCATCTGGTCCAGCTTGATCAACAGACGTCGCAGGATGCTGCCTTCGACGATGGGCTGGCCATCCTCCGATTGTTCCGCTACGAAGTTGTACACATAGACGTCCCGCTCCTGGCCGATGCGGTGGATGCGGCCCATGCGCTGCTCCAGCCGGGTGGGGTTCCAGGGCAGGTCGTAGTTGATCATCAGGTGGCAGAACTGAAGGTTGATGCCCTCGCCGGCTGCCTCGGTGGCCACGCACACCTGCGCCTGGGTGCGGAACATGTCCTGCGCCTGCCGGCGTTCGTGCGGGTTCATGCCACCGTGGATTTCGCAGGTGTTGAAGCCCCACTGCGTCAGGTGTTGGCGCAGGTAGGTCAGCGTGTCGCGGTGTTCGGTGAAGATCAGCAGCTTGCCGCGGCCGTCCTTCAACTCGTCGAACTGCGACCCGGTCAGGCAGGCGCGCAGGGCTTGCAGTTTGCTGTCGCTGTCAGGTGAGCGCTGGCGCACACGGCCGGCCTGCTCCACCAGGTCCTTGAGTGCCGCCACCTCGGCGCGGATCTGCTCCAACTGTTCGGCTGCGGTGAAGGTGTCGATCAGCTCGTCCCGTTCCTGATCGTCCAGATCATCCTCGTCGCGCTCGCTATCGGTCAGCCGGCCGCGCAGCCGCTCCAGATAGCGGGCGCGCTGGCTGGCCGGCAGGGTCTCGAGTTCCTCCAGCAGCCGGCTCTGCCGCTCCAGGCGCCGGCGCAGCGACTCGTAGATGGCATTGGCCGACGAGGCCAGGCGGCGCTGCAACACCGTGCGGGTCAAAGCGACACTCTGGCGTCGCCCGCCGTCCGCCTGGGGCAGGAACTCGTTGATGAACGACGTCACCGCTTTGTAGAGGCTGTATTCCTCACGCTTCAGCTCAAAGGCAACGGTCTGGGCGTGACGGTCGGGAAACAGCCGCCGGCCGTCGACATCGCGCAGGTCCTCTTTCAGCCGGCGAATGGCCCAGGGCGAAGCCCCGCCCAGACCCAACACACCCCGGCGCACCTCGCGGGCGCGTTCTCCGTAACGGTGTGGCTCCGGAAAGACGTCGGGGTCGATGAGGCGCAGGAAATGGCCAAAGCGGTCATCATCGCCGTGATGGGGTGTCGCCGTCAACAGCAGCACGTGATCGGCCGATGCTGTCACCTTCTCGGCCAATTGGTAGCGCCGCGTCTTCTCGACGTCATCTGCCCGCCCGGAGTAGCGTTTGGTGTAGGCGGCGCATTTGTGGGCTTCGTCGATGATGACCAGGTCGTAGCGCTGCTGCCAGACCCGTTCGCGCACGTCGGGTTGTTTGGCGTAATCCACCGAACAAATCACCTGGTTCTCACGCTGCCAGAGGTTGAGCAACTGCTGCTGATCGTTGCCGGAGTGGATGATCTGGAAGGGCTCGTTGAAGTAGCGCAACAACTCCTCTTGCCACTGGATGGTCAGCGGGGCAGGTGTCAGGATCAGGATGCGCTCGGCGGCCTGGCGCAGCTTCATCTCTTTGATATAGAGGCCGGCCATGATGGTCTTGCCCGCGCCGGGGTCGTCGGCGATCAAGAAACGCAGGCGCGGCTGGGGCAACATTCGTTCGTAGACCGCTTCGATCTGGTGCGGTAGGGTGCGGATGCCCGACAGCGACACGGCGAATTGTTTGTCGTAGGCGTAAGCCAGCCGAATGCGGGCGGACTCGACAAGAAGACGCAGCTGATGCCCGTCGACCAAAGGTGTGTTGCCTGGCTGTCCTTGTACGCGCGCCAGGAGGCTGTCCATCTCTTCGCCCGAGAGGATAGTTTCATCCAACATACCGTCGGTGCGCCGGATCTGCAGCTCGAAGCTGGCGCCCAATGATCGGACAGCTTCGACGGTGACCGCTGAGGAAAAATGGCCCGGAAGTGTGATACGTTGGTGGATCAGGTTTTCCAAAGATGGGGGCAATGTGGTCTTCCTCTCGCGGCAGATGTAAGTCTGGGACACCTTGGACCGGTATCACGGCGGGTTCTACGTATCACGGCGGCGGAAATGTGCGGGCTGAACCTCGAAAACGGCATGTACTGGTCAGCCAGTTCATGCCGACTTGAGCTTCCGTGCTCCGATCAAACACAATCTACCACAGAATTATACTCAGTATGTGCATCCTGAGCAAAGTAGTCAAATGCTCCAGCCCAGGGAGCATCATACCACCAGCCCATCCAGAACCCGGCCCAGCGGTTGCGCGGGGACGAGGTGGTGAAGCGGATGCGCTCCCGCGTGCGCCAGGCCGGCTGGCAGCGGGTGGCGGAGGAGGGCGTGGCGTGGGAGGCATGAGCCGCAGGCTCTTGCTCTGCGATGGGGATCGTGTTACAATGCGTCGAGAAATCATCGCAACTGTGCTGATCTGGTACTGAGTTGTCAAAGTGTGTCCACGAGTTTCGGCAGCACCTGGAGGATAAGACCGATCATGACTGCTCACTATGTCGTTTTGGAATTGCCAGAAATTCTTTTCAGAAAGATCGAACGGGCGGCCCAGGGATTGAACGAGCCGATGCCTCAGGCGTTGGTCAAGATCGTGGAGAACAGCTTGCCGTCGTTGGACAAGGCGCCGCAGCAGTACCGCGCCGAGTTGGAAGCACTGGAGGCATTGACGAACCAGGAGCTCTGGCATGTGTCCCAAGACGTCCTGTCGGCCGGTCTGCAACACGAACTGAGCGATCTTTTGCGAGATAACGAACGCGAGACGCTAAGTCCTGTCAATGAAGCGCGCCTGGACGCGCTTCTGCAGGAGTCCAATCGCCTGATGCTGCGCAAGTCCTATGCGCTGGCTTTGCTCAAATGGCGAGGCAACAAAGTCCCGACTCCCGCCGGCGCTAAGTCCGTTCACTGAGCCATGCCAAAGACGTATGTGTCCAGGCCACTGCGCGCGACCATCGAGCGGGCAGCGGGATATCGCTGTGGGTATTGCCTGACTCCCCAGGGGATTAGCGGCGCTGCGATGGAGATCGATCACATCATTCCCGAGGCTTCGGGTGGGTTGACGGTCGAGGAAAACCTCTGGCTGGCTTGTACCTCCTGCAATCGCTACAAGGGGAGCCGTGTCGCAAGTGTCGACCCAATCACTGGCATTGAGGTGGCGCTCTTCAATCCACGCCAGCAGCGTTGGAACGAGCATTTCGCGTGGTCGGAGGATGGCACCGAGATCATTGGCTTGACCCTGTGTGGCCGGACCACGGTCAGCACGCTGCGCATGAACAATCCCGAGATCGTGGGCGCACGATCGCTATGGGTACATAGCGGTTGGTGGCCTCCTGAGGATTGAATGGCATGATCTCCTCACCCAAACGCCTCATCGAAGTCACCCTCCCCCTTGACGCGATCAGCGCGCAGTCGGCGCAGGAGAAGCCGAGCCGCCGCAGCAGGAGCGATTAAGGTCGATCAGAAGATCATGACACCATCCGACGTTCCCTGGATGGTGTCATGCCCATCTGCGTGAGACCCATCGTCCCACGTGCCATTAGCTGGCCATGCCATGAACCTGCGCCAACAGCCCGCCGACGAGATCCTCGGGGCGCACCGGTAACTTGTCCTGGTGCCACATCAGCACGCTCACCAGCGGCATATCACCCATCATCACCAGGAAGTCCATGCCAATGCCGTCGGCGCCACCGAACATCTGGCGCGTGTTTTCTTCCATCTGGTTGAGCAATGGACCGAGCACGACGTTGCCCCGCCGATCGGCCATCCACTCGCGGACGGTGGTCTCCCGGTCGAGAATGCAGGGCAGGTCGAGGGTCGATACCAGCGTCACCGGCACGGTGTGGCGAATGTCAGCGGCGGAGGATGCGATCAGGATGTCGAAGTCGCCGTCCTCGGTGATCCACTGTTTGTACGCTGGATGATAATAGGCAAAGGCGCGGAAATCGAGATGAATCGCGACCGATTGGGTCTCGCCCGGTTCGAGGGCGACCTTGGCAAAACCTTTCAGCTCTTTCTCGGGCCGTACCAGGCCGGCGGCGCAGTCGTGGACGTATACCTGGACGATTTCTTTGCCCGCCATGTGGCCCGTGTTGGTCACATCCACGGTGACGGTCAGGCCATCGACGTCGCGGAAGGTGCCCGCCGATACCCGCGGATTGCTGTAGGCGAAGGTGGTGTAACTCAAACCATGGCCGAAGGGGAAGCGCACCGGTACCTGCCGGGCGTCGTAATACCGGTAGCCGATGAACAGCCCCTCGCCGTGATGCACTTTGCCCGCACCACCCGGCCAGTTGAGGAATGCCGGGGTATCAGAGAGCTTGTGCGGGAAGGTCTCGGCCAGTTTACCGCAGGGGTTGGCGAGCCCAAACAGGATGTCAGCCAGTGCCCCGCCACCGGCCTGGCCCATCATCCAACCCTCCAGGACCGCGGGAACCGCGTCGATCCAGGGGCTCATGGCCACCGGTGACCCATTGTTGAGGATGACAACAGTCTTGGGCTGTGCCTGGGTCACGGCTTGAATCAACGCCACCTGCTGCGCGGTCAAATCGAGATTGGGACGATCGTAGCCTTCGGATTCGATATAGCCCGGCAGGGCAATGAACAGCAGTGCTACCTGCGCCGATCGTGCCAGTTTCACCGCCTCATCGATCAAATCCTGGTGGAACGTGTCATCCGCAGGATAACCCTCGGCATAGGTGAGTTCAGCCTTACCCGCACGCGCCTGCAGCTCCTGGAACGGCACATCCACGCGGGTTGGGTTGATGTGCGAGCTGCCGCCGCCCTGGAAATGCGCATGTTGCGCCGCGCGGCCAATGACGGCAATCCGCTGGTAACCCCCCAGGGGCAGCAGGCCGTCGTTCTTGAGGAGAACCATACCTTCGGCGGCGATCTTGTGCGCAAGGGTGTGATGCGCATCGATATCGAAGGTGCCGCCCTTGGGTGTCTCCTGCGCCTTGAATACGATGCGCAGGATACGCCGCACCGATTCATCCAGGGCTGCCTCCGGCAAGGTGCCGGCGTGCACGGCGTCGATAACGGCCTGCACGCGGCGATCCTGTGGACCCGGCATTTCCCAATCCAGTCCCGCGCCCAGCGCGGCCACGCGGTCGCGCACGGCACCCCAGTCCGAGACGACCAGCCCCTCGAAGCCCCATTCATCCTTGAGGATCTCGGTCAACAGCCGGTGATGCTGGGAGGCGAAGGTGCCGTTCACCTTGTTGTACGAACACATCACCGTCCAGGGTTGGGCCTCCTTCACCGCCATCTCGAACGCCGGCAGGTAGATTTCGCGCAGGGTGCGCTCGTCCACCTCGGCGCTGATACGGAAACGCTGAAACTCCTGGTTGTTGACCGCGTAGTGCTTGAGCGAGGTCCCCACCCCTTTCGACTGCACGCCCTGGATGAAGCTGGCCGCCAGCACACCGGCCAGGTAGGGGTCCTCGGAGAAATACTCGAAGTTGCGCCCCCCCAGCGGCGAACGTTTCATGTTGACGCCGGGGCCAAGCACCACATCGACGTGCAGGGCGATTGCCTCTTCACCAATCGCGGCGCCCATCTGGCCGATCAGCGCCGCGTCCCACGTGGATGCGCTGCACGAGGCCGTTGGAAAACAGGTGGCCGGCAGGCTGCGTTGAGCGGCGACGTGAAGGTCGGGCACGCGTCGAACCCCGTGCGGACCATCCGCCACGATCATTTCGGGTATGCCCAGGCGTTCCACCGGCGTGGTCGACCACGCGCTGGCGCCCGTGCACAAGGCGGCCTTTTCGGCGAGTGTCATGCTGACAATGATGGACTGAAGATCGCTGTTCATATGGTACTTTCTGCTGCTGCCTTTCAGTTGGAATAGGTGTCGAAGACCGAGCGCACCCGCAGCGCGGCCTGGGCCCGGGCCAGATCCCACCCAGCTGGCAGGGGCGCGGTGACCGCGATCACCTGGCGGGCTGGGAGGTCAAAATAGTTGTCACTGAAGATCACATCAGCCCCGGTCAGCGTACATTCCACCAGGCGGGCCAGCGAACGCGCCGACAGGTCGATGGTCAGCCGGCCATCCGTTTCCGTCACCTCGGCCTGGATGTGGGGATCGACCAGGGACAGGTGTTTGGTTGGGGCAAAATAGGCCGATTGCCGGGCCAGGCGCTGCTCGCCCTGCCACAGTTCGGCGGTGAAAACCCGCTCGCGGCGGATGTCCTCATCGAGGAAGGCGGAGAAATCGAGCGGGGCGACGGCTGTCACGCCCATGGGTGCCACCTGCACGGCCTTCTGATCGGCGGCCAACACCTGTCCATCCAGCGTTGCCAGCGTCCAATGCACGGAACCCTGCCAGGCTGTGCGCAAATCGCTGCTGAGGAAGATCGACTGCCGGGGCGGGGCATCTTCGATCGAGAGCAGCAGCGGTGCATAGAAGCGCCGGGCCGCATAGTGCAGCGCTTTCCAGCGGCCAAAATAGTCCAGGCTGGACCACGACGCAACCGGCCAGCAGTCGTTCAACTGCCAGTACAGCGTGCCGGCGACGCGCGCCGACTGCCGGCGCCAGTGCTCCACCCCATACCGAATGCCTTCGGCCTGCAGGACCATGCTGAGATACACCAGCGAATCGAAATCCTTGGGCAGGCGGAACGTCTCCAGCATCTGGCTCACGATCAGCGCGTTGCCGCTGGCATTTTTCTGGTGCTGCTCCATGATGTACGACGTCATGTTCCAGTCGGGTTCGGCGGCGTAGGTGCGAATGGTATCCAGCGGCGGCAGGGCCTGGAAACCAAACTCGCTCATGAAGCGCGGGTACTGGTGACGGTACGCGGTAAACGGCTTGCGTCCGTGCCAGACATCCCAATAATGCGCATCACCCTGGATCTGGCCGTTGGGCGCCTGGAAGGGCGTGCCAGAAGAAGGTGAGCTGGGCCAATACGCGTGATCGGGGTCTGCGTCCGCACACCACGCCGGCAGGGTGTGGTGGAAGAAGCGGTCATACGCCGCCTTCAAATCGTTTAGCTCGGGCTGGTCCCAGCTCCACTCGGCCCATCCCTGCTCCATCTCATTGTTGCCGCACCACAGGGCCAGGCTGGTGCGGTGCCGCAGGCGGCGGATATTTTCGACCACTTCGTCGCGCACGTTCTCCACGAAGTCGGGATCGTCCAGCGGGTAGATGCTGCACGAGAAGATGAAGTCCTGCCACACCAGGATGCCGTAGCGGTCACAGAGATCGTAGAAGCGTTCGTCCTCGTAGAAGCCGCCGCCCCAGACGCGCAGCATGTTCTGGTGTGCCTGGGCGGCGGAACGGATCAGGCCTTCGAGCGCGACCTCGCTCAGGCGCGTCGGGAAGGTATCGGCCGGAATCCAGTTGGACCCTTTGGCGAAAAACGGCTGGCCGTTGACCACGAACCTGAACGAGCGCCCCCACCCATCCGGCTCCTGGCGCAGCTCGATCGTGCGCAGGCCGAGGTGATAGGTCTTTTCATCCAGGAGCACCTCCGAGTCCTTCAGCTGCACCCGGACCTGGTAGAGCGGCTGCGCTCCCAGGCCGTTCGGCCACCACAGCTGGGGATGGTCGATGTCCAGCGACAGCACGCTGCCGGTTGCGGACGTCAGGGCTGTGCGGGTAGTCTGTGTGGTGCCATCCGGTGCCGTTACCTGCAGAAGGGCAGCCAGCCCGGCGGTCCGGTTCTCCACCGTCAGCTGTGCTGTCACGCGGACGGCGCCCCGGTCGTGAAACTGGCGCAGGTGGACGTCGGTCAGGCGGGCTGCATCCAAGGCCTCCAGGCGGATATCCCGCCAGATGCCGACCGGTGGCAGCTGCGGCCCCCAGTCCCAGCCAAACTGGCAGGGTGCCTTACGCAGGTGCGGTGCACCGGGGATGGCTTGTGCGACCCCCGCCAGCGGCCGCATCGCCTGCTGTGCCCGTACATACTGCACCGGCGAGGCAAACGTGATGCGCAGATCGTTGCCCGCGGCACGCAGAACCGGTGCCACATCCCAACGGTACTGGCGGAACATGTTGTCAGTTCGCCCCAATATCTGGCCGTTCAGTGCCACACTCGCCAGGGTATCCAACCCATCGCACACCAGCCAGATGTGCGGTTGGGCCAGCAGATCGGGTGTAATGGCAAACTGATAGCGGTATTCCCAGTCGGCTTCGGCCACCCACGCCACACGGCGCTCATTGTCGCCCACAAAGGGGTCGGGGATGCGGCCAAGGGCCAGCAGGTCGGTGTGCACGCCGCCGGGAACGGCGGCTGGCAGCCACTCCTGGGTACCGACCTGGCGCAGCTGCCAGGCGCCTGTCAAAGATTGGATGCGTATCATGGGTCTCTCTTTGGGCTCAAAGTTCTTTCCACACAGCCTGTAGGGTGCGATCATCGAGGAGGATGATACCTGGCCGGCACTACACCGTCGACAGATCCCATTCTTCGTAGATCTTCGGCACATCACTGATCAGGCGTTGCGTATAGGGCTGCTTGGGACGCAGAATCACCTCATCGGCGGTTCCACGCTCCACAAACTTCCCGCGCTCCATGATATAAACGGTGTCAGACACATAGTAGGCCAGGCCGATATCGTGGGTGATGAAAATCAGCGTCATCCCGGTTTCATTGCGCAGCTTCATCAGGTATTCCAGGATGGTGGCGCGTGAGCAGGCGTCGATCATCGACGTGGGTTCGTCGGCGATCAGGATCTTGGGTTTGAGCAGGAAAATGCGTGCGATCATCAAACGCTGCATCTGTCCACCCGACAGCTCGAAGGGATACTTATTGGTCAGTTCGGCGAATTTCAGGTTCACGAAGCTGCATGCGTCCCGCATCATCGTTATTTTCTGCTCGTGCGGCAGCCGGCCGCCCCCGCGCATCTTGATGCAGTCCATGAGCACGGCATCGATCTTGTGAAAGGTGTTGTACGCCGAAAAAGGGTCCTGGAAGATCGCCTGGATGTTCTTCCAGTATTCCTTTTTCTTCCTGCCAGACCGGATGTCCCGCTTCTTTCCCTGGAAGTAGATCTCGCCCTCGGTCGTGTTGATCAATCCCAGGAGCATCTTGGCCAGGGTGGTCTTGCCACTGCCTGATTCGCCGACGATCGACACCACTTCGCCCTCGTGAAACTCAAAATCGACATGATCGACGGCGATGGTTCTGGTCTTGCCAAACCCGAAAACCTTGGTGATGCCCGATCCGCTCAGGCACAGGTTTCTATCCTCGGCCATGTTGTTGCGCCTCCCTGAGTTCCACTTCCGACAGGATACAGCGGTAGGTGCGACCCACGCCAGCCGTATAGAGACCCACCGACGTTGCCTTGCACTCCGGGCGTACCAGGCTGCAGCGTTCGGCAAACCGGCAGTGGGTGGGGGGATTCTTGAGATTGGGCGGTACGCCGGGAATAGCCGCCAGCTGGGCGTTGCGCAGGCCGCTTTCGGGCACGATAATCGAACCCATCAGCCCCTGCGAATACGGATGGAGCGGGTCGAAGACGGCGTCTCGGGCCGGGGCCTTCTCGACGATCTGTCCGGCGTACATGACCATGATGTCATCGGTGACGTTGAAGAGCAGGGGGAGCTCATGGGTGATGAAGATCATCGATTTGATAAAACCGCTGTCCATCATATCTCTGAGCATCTTGATGACCATCTTCTGTGAGGTGACATCCAGCGCCGACGATGGCTCATCCGCAATCAGCACCTTGGGAGACAGAATCACCGCGATGGCGATGACCGTGCGTTGTTTCATGCCGCCCGACAGCTCAACCGGATATTTTTGCAGCACCACCTCTGGGAGTCCCAACCGTTCGAAGTTCGACCTGGCCAGATCATAGATCTCTTTTTTGGTCCAGGTTGGATCGTGCGCCAGCACCACATCCTCGATGAAGTTGATGATCTTGCGGGTGGGGTTGAGTGCGTTCATGGCAGCCTGCGGGATATAGGCAATCTCCGATCCTAATATCGACTTGCGAACGTCGTCAGGATCCATACCGGTGATGTTTTGCCCATCGATGATGATCTCGCCGCTCATGTAGTGCAGCGGAGGGAAATAATAGCCCATCAGGCTCAGGGCCAGTGTCGACTTCCCGCAGCCCGATTCACCGGCAATGCCCAACGATTTACCCTCTTCGAGCTTCAGCGAGACATGGTCCACCGCGTAGACGCTTTCTTTATAGCGGGTGATGTATTTGGTGGTCAGGTCTCGCACCTCAAGCATAACGTTTGGCATGGCGCGGCTACTCCCTCAGCGCGGGGTTGAACACCTGGTCGAGTCCGGTGTTCATCAGGTTCATCGAGAAGGTGATCATGGCGATGGTCAGAAGCACCGGCAGGTACGCCCACCATTTTCCCAGGATGTGGGCCTGGTAGATCAAAGCCCAGTTCATCATCAGCCCCAGTGTCGGCACTTCCGTGGTCCGGGGTCCCAAGCCGAGGATCGAAAGTTGTGCCTCGGCCAGGATACCCGAAGACACCTGGATGATGAACGCCGTCACGACATAGGAAGCAATGTAGGGCAGAATATCGGCAAAGATGATGAGCAGGGTTGGATGCCCGGACAACCTGGACAGGTTGACGTGATCGCGGTCGCGCAGCGTGAATACCGCGGGTCGCACCGCCCTCGCCGTCCATACCCAGGACGTCAGCCCGATCACGACCGCGATGGTCATCGCACCGCGACTCTCCTGTCCGATGCTGAATGAAATCAGGATCAACAGCACGAAAGTGGGAATGACGGTAAAGATGTTGATGAAGAACATGATGATGTCATCTACCCACCCACCCACAAACCCGGAGATCAGACCCAGCGTCAGGCCGATCGAAGTTGCGATGAGACCGGCGACGAGGCCGACCAGCAGTGACACCCCGATCGCCTTGACTAACTGCGACAGCACGTCTCGGCCAAAATTATCGGTTCCCAGCGGCAGCACACGGACGTTGGCCACCTGTCCGATGTTGACGTAATCGGATTGACTGACGGCCCCTTTTTCCTCCAGTGCACCGGATTCGGCGTCTTTAGCGGCGATCACGACGCCTTCCTCCGACAGAAGCCCGGCAATCGATGCATTGACCCGTTGAAAATACCTTTGCCTGGCCAAGGTCATGCCTTTGATCTGCCGGTTGGGGTCATAACGGCTCTCCCACAGAGCCAGGAGTTTCTCCGTATCCGCGACGTCGATCTCGCTCTCGGCGATTCCGTCTGCCACCAGCCATTCCTTCATGGCCGTGCGGTTCTCTTCTGTCAAGCGGCTGGCGATGCGCCGGGTGGCGGCGTTGTCCAGGTCAAGGGTGTACGTGGTGGGTGAATTCACGCTGTCGTACGTGTTGACGTAGATGCCGGGCGGGAAAAAAGTGCCCTGCCCGATGATCTCCAAAGGCGGGGTGCGTATGAACAATGGGTAGACAAACACAACGAACAGCGTACACATGAGGATAGCGAAACCAACCACAAACCTGCGGGATTCAAAGGCCTGGCGAACCATGAATTTCATAGCGGCACCTATCCTCAGTCAGATTGAGACGCTTTGATGCGCGGGTCGATCAACCCATAGATGATCTCGAGAACGAAGGTGGCGATCAACACCATCAGCGTCACGATCAACGTCGACGCTGAGATGAGTGGATAATCCTGCCCCATGATGCCGCTCAGGAGCGTCGTGCCGAGCCCGGGATAGCTGAAGACGATCTCCGCCACCAGCGCGCCACCGACCATCGTGCCGAGGGCGATGGCCAGGCCGGTTATCTGCGGCAGCATCGCATTACGAAACACGTAGCGGGAGATCTTGCTGTCCTTGATGCCCATGAAACGACTGAATTTGACGTAGTCGGCATTGAGCTCGTAGATCGACATCGAGCGCATGCCAATGGCATAACCGCCGATTGCGATGATGACGATCGACCAGAATGGCAGCTGATAGTGGACGAACACAGATTGGATGAAATTCGGGCTGGTGCTGGGAATCAGGTCGAACCCATATCCGCCCGAGGTCGGGAACCACTTGAGGCTGACTGCAAAGATCACCATCATGATGATGGCCATGCCAAAGGGTGGAAAGCTGCTGAGCAGCAGACTGGTGGGCATGAGGACCTTATCGTAGACGCCACGGCGGTAAGCCGCCAGCGCGCCGAGCATGTTGCCCAGTGTCCAGCCGACGAGAATGGCCGGCAGCTGCAAAAAAAGCGTCCACCAGATGGAAGCCGCCAGCACGTCTACCACTTTCCTGGGGTACTGGCTAAATGAATAACCGAAATCGCCGCGCAGTACATTTTTCATGTACAGGAAAAACTGTTCGATCATCGGCTTGTCGGTGCCAAACAGCTCCGTATACTGCTGATAAATCGCCTGAACTCCGGTCGAATTGCTCATACCCTGGGCCTGCCTGGCCACGATGGCCGCCACCGGATCGCCTGGCATTGTTCGTGGCAGGATGAAGTTCAGCACAAAGGCAGCGACCAGGGTAATGGCGAACCAGGCGCACTTGTTGAGGAAATACCGGCGATAGCCTTTCATGTCAGCACTTCCCTCCGGTTGCGTGATGGGATGATCCCGTCATGGTGTGTGGTCAGTGCTGCTGGCCACACACCATGAATCGGAAAAGGATCGCCCTGGTTCATGGCCATCCGCCATGTTTCATTGTCTAGGGGCATGGCGGATGGTCGAACTCAACGAATTACTGGACGAGCTCCAGGTTGTAGAGGCCCGCGATACTCCAACCGTCGGTCAGGTTGAGCGGTGGGACAGGCGGATTGGTACCGTCACCCTCGTGCGGGAAGTTCGTCCAGACACTCTCATTGACCGTGTGGAATGACTGTGGGCGGTACATGAGCGTGAAGGATGGGATGTCGGTCAGATAGGTCTTGACCAACTCCGTGTAGATCTCATTCAGCTTGGCGGGATCGGTCTCGGCCGGGATCGCCTTGATCAGCTCATCCGCCTCT
>CAYUCC010000002.1:116483-137326 GCA_964443225.1 uncultured Anaerolineae bacterium | reverse complement strand
CGGCAGGTGGTTCCTGAGAACCAGAAATTCTCGGAAACTTAATTTACGGTGTACTAAACGGCCCAAACTTCAAACTCGGCTGCGCCGCTCCTGGAATGCCGTCAGGATAATTCGCCCCACAAGGTAGAGTGCTTCCAATCGTTCCACCGCCTACGGCCCAGCCGCTGAAGGAACCATTTGCAGGGCGGCAATCGCGCTTGGCCCAGGTATAATCAATATTATTGACTGACCAACCTGATTTTGGAAAGGCGCCCTCAAAATCCTCAGAGGTAATGATAATCCAGTCGCCGGGCTCTGTAGTCGCCGTCGGTGTCGGCGTCCTTGTTGGTGTCGGCGTCCTCGTGGGCGTCGGCGTCCTTGTCGGCGTGGGGCCGCGGCGCAGAAACAGCGGCAGGTAGCGCTTCATGACATCTCCCGGATCACCGGTGGGCGTAGCCGTTGGCGTGCGGGTTGGTGTCGGCGTGACCATGCCGGTCGGGGTGCTGGTAGGAGTCGAGGTCGGACCCGCGGTGGGCGGGGCGCCCAGGTAGAGCCGACCGTGCCCGTAGATGGTGTCCTTGCCGGCGGTCCCCATGTCCACCGCCCGGCCCTCCAGGAAGCTCTGCACCTGGGCGGGGGTGTAGGCCGGGTACGCGCCCTTCACCAACGCGGCGGCGCCAGCCAGATGGGGCGCGGCGGCCGAGGTGCCGTTGAATTTATTGACCACGCCGTAGCTCTCGGTGGAGACGTTGGCAAAGCCGGCCAGGTCGGGCTTGACGAAGCCGCCCGTCTCCGCACCGCCCGGCCCGTTGGTCGGCCCTTCTGAACTGTAATGCTCCTGCGGGTAGGGCGCGGTCACGTCCAGCGCGGCCACCGTCATGGCACGCGGCGCGTCGGCCAGGTTGGCCAGGCTGCGCGCGTGCAGGATCTTGTCGAGACGTGATCCCGGATCAGGCGCAAAGACCTCGAAGTTGACGGCCCGGTTGCTGTTGAAGCGTCTGATGCCGAAGCCGTAGGGTGCAGCGCTGCCGCTGCTGACGGCTGTCACGAACTCGGTGGGCGTCTGCCCGGCACCGCCGTTTTGGTAGGTTTCGCCACGCGCAATGATGGTCCAGGCCGAGCCGCTCCAGCGCAGTAGATAGAGGTCATAGTCCTGGTTGACGGCGCTCCAGTCGTTCCAACGCAGAAAGACGCTCACCCGGAAACCTGCCGGAATGCTGTAGGCATTGCCGTCACCGGGGCCAAAGTAGTTGACGTTCTGGGTGGTGCTGTAATAGTGATAGCCGGTGTTGTTGGGGTCGTAGTACAGCCCGCCCCAGTGCGCCTCGCGGTCGTTGCCGGCCGAGGTGGCCCACACAATGCCAGCGTCACGTGCCGTCTGCACCAGATCGGCAAACTCACCCGTGCCATCGCCCGGCGTCAGGTTGTACCAGCCGATGGAGGTGGAGATGATATTCACATGGTGCGTGTCCTTCAACCAGGCGACCGCCTCTTGCAGGTCCAGGTTTGTGCTGATCTTGGCCAGGTAGAGGGTGGCGGCCGGCGCGATGTCGTGGATAACCTCGGCGCAGGCTGTGCCGTGTTTGGTGGTGCCGTCCACCTGCGGATCGGTCTCTCCGTCCACGAAGTTCTTGACCGTGACCGACGCCGGCAGATCGACGCCCAGCAGGCCGGGGTAGCCCAGGAAGCCGCCGTCGATGATGCCGATCTTGACGCCTGCGCCCTGGTGGCCGGCGCTGTGCCAGGCCGGGCCGTTGAGCGCAGCCAGACCCTCGGTGGTGGAGTTGCCCCCCTCGGCGTTCTCCAGCAGAATCAGTTCGGCCGGCCGGCGGATGAGATACACATCCTCGCTGGCGGCCACTGCTTCCAGGGCGTCTACCGGCAGCCAGCCCTGGATCAGCGTCGCGTCGTTGCCAGTTTTGGTCACTTCTCCGCCAGTGCCAATCATCGCAGCGACAGCGCCGGCCAGGCGGGCCGCGTCGGTGACAACCTGCACGTGTACCCGGCCAGCCGACAGCCGCAGTCCTTGCGCATCAGCCCACGCAAGCATCGCTTCAGCTGAGACTTTGGCGCTCGCCGTCAGGCCCGCCAGGCTCGAGTCGAGTTTGGGATTGTTCGTAGCCCGCGCATCGATCAACGGGTCCACGCGCCAGGCCAGCGCCTCAACGGGCAGAGACACGGTCTCGAATGTAACGTCGGCCTGGGCCTGCGGGACAGCAGCGCTCTGCAAGTTACCTGCCACACTCAGGGCGGCGATCAGCAGCAGCGCCGCCACTACCCATCCTCTTGGGTGGTAACGCCTTTGGTACGTGTTCACGATCCTGTCCTCCTGTGCGCCAGTGGCGCATGGCTGTTTGCCTCAGCGGAGGCTTGCCAACGGAGGCCCGAGGAGGCTACGGCTGCAGCACTGTCTGAGCAACAGGGCGAATGGCCCGTACTACGTGGGTGTCGGCAAGCCGAAGAACGTTCCGACGCGCGATTGAAGCGCCCATCCGAAAAAAAAAGGCAACCCCGAGAGCACCGCGAAGCTGGCGCTATAGGTGGGGTTGCCACGTTGATAGGTATGGATGAGGTTAACAGCGAAAGCCCGCTTCACGGCTCAACCACAGTAAGGTTGATACGATATGTGAATTATAACACAATCTAACTCCCTCGTCAATCGTCTCGTGTGGTGACTACCCGCCAATCTGTTGTCCACCGCGAATTGACGCTGATCTGCGCGAAGTTTGGTTTTGTGATGGCGGACGTTGCGTGTGGCGTAGGCAGCCAGGGCAAGATCGATCGAATTCCGCCCAAGCATCGTACGCCCGTCGACACTGCCACACACCGCGTGCCAGCACACACAACCACCCAACAAATCCTAAAAACTATTGGCGAAGATTCGCGTCATTCGCGGTGAACCCTGGACAGGCCGTGTCCCACTGCCCGGCAATGGCGGTGATATCCAGGATGTCGATTGGGCTGCCGAAGGGCGGGGCAACGTCGAAGGTGGGGTCGTAGGCGGTGGGGCTGTTCCAGCGCGCGGCGGCCAGGGTGATGGCCTGCTTTTTGAGCGAAATGGTCCCTTCATCAACAACCGGCAGCGCCGGGTGCGGCAGATCCGCACGCAAACTGGAGACCAGGCGCGTCAGCTGGCGACGCGCAGTTGCATCGGGTATGTCGGGCCAAAACAAAAAGGTTAACCGGGCGCGCGCAACCGGTTCCAGCCGGGTGGCCAGGTAGTAGAGCAGGGCGCGCGTCTGGCGTCGAGGTACAGAAAGTGGCTGCTCCTGCCAGGTGACCTGGCAGGAGTCCAACAGAGTGACGCACAGCGCTGTTACTGCGGGTTGACCAGCACCCACACCGCATCCTCACTGGCAGCCCGCAGTACAACCCCCACTGTGGCAGCGCCTTCGGTGACGACCATACCGTCGAGGGTGCGTGTCTCCAGCGCGCGCACCGCGCCGTTGGCGCCGACCGTCACGCGCTGGCCGGGCTGGAGCGTCTCGCCAGGCTGCACCTTGACCTGGGCTGCACCCAACACGGTGATGGCCACGTAGTCGCCGGGCTGGGCCGGACCGTCGACGCTGCGCAGGTCGAACTCACCCTTCTTCTCCAGACCGGGCAGCGGCGTCCAAACCATACGGCTGTGGACGACACCCACCACATTGGCCTCTTCGCCACTGGCCAGACGCACCTGGGCCAGGGGGACCACGCTGCCGGGGACTGCATCCGCCAGGCCGGCTGCGCTGACCACGTCGCCTGGCGCCAGCGGCTGATTGCCGCCGGCCACCGCCACCAGCGTCTGCGCGCTGGCAAAGACGTTGGCCGCGTCGATGCTGTCGGTCGTGAAGAGCGCCCACTGGCCATTGGCATCCGAGGTATTGGGCAGCAGCGTATCGCCGGTCGTGCCAGGGCCGGTGACAAAGAGGCCGTAGTTCGGCACGCTGGCACCGTCGCCGATCTGGATACCGTCGTCGCCCGCATCGGTGACACGAATGGCGTCACTGTTGGCCCAGCCGACGTAGAGGCCGTAGCCCTGGGCGCCCGCCACCTCAAAGCCATTTTTCGCCGTCGATGCACTTTGGTTGCTGGGCACGCCGGCCGTATCCACATAGAAACCGTCGTCGCCGGCGTTGATCACGTTGACACCGTCCAGCGTTGTGTTCTGCACCCACAGACCGTTGCCGCCTGCCGAGCCCACGTAATAGGCCGAGTTGGTGCTGGTGCTGACGACCACGCCCGTGTTGCCGGATGAGCCAACCACGATGCCGTTGCCGGCCGAAGTCAATTTCAGGCCGTAGCCGTCGACGTTGCTGTTGTTCAATACCAGTGGGGACAGATTGTCCGGCGGCGAGCCAAAGGAACCCTGGATCGTCAGGGGATTGTTGGTTCCTGTCCAGGTCTGGCCCAGGTGGTTGTGGTTGTTGTCACTGACGAACGTCCCACTTTGGTTCCAATGTCCGGCGGTCAGCTGGATGTCGAGTACGTCGATAACCCCGTTCTGGTTGCTATCGCAGGCCGGGTCGTACGCCGCGCCGGGCGCACACGGTGTCGCGAAGGGCGCGGCCGCCGCCGGCAAGAGGGCGGCTGCCAGCAGCAGCGCGACGGACAAAACAATTATCAGCTTGTGGTTCACGATAGATCTCCTTTTGATCCACAAAGTTGGCATCTCTGTAGAGATGCCAACTTTTTTTACGGCCGCGCCGCCAGCGCCTGCTCCAGGGCGGCCAGCCGGGCCTCCAGTTCGGCGATGTGGGCGTTCTGCTGTTGATTTTGCGCCAGCAGCTGCAGCACGGCGGCGTCGGCGTCGTCGGCGCCGTCGAAGCCAATCGCTGCGGCGGCCAGCCGGCTCCCTTCGGCCAGGTCGCTCGTCCAGGCCCGGCCGGCGATACGCGCCGCCTGATCCAGCGTGAGCGCGTCGGGCGCCACGGCGATGCCCATCCCATCGTTGCGCCCCGACGGCACGATGAAGTCACCGGCGTGCAGCGGGCCGTTGACACGCACCGACGCCAGGCCCAGCACGGTCGCCAGGACGTAACCACCACGTTGTTCCTGGCCAGGGTCGGCACCGGCCAGCATGGCGCTGCCCGCCACCACCAGCACACGCTCGGCGGCAGCGGTATCCCGCGTCGCCTGGCCGTCCACCACGCCGATCAGGTCGCCAGGCGCCATGACCTCGGATGGATCGCGTTTGGGCAGCCAGAGTGCGACCTCCGTGCCAGACCCGCCCAGCACCACGCCGCCGCTGCCGTTACCTTCGATGGAGCCGACACTGGAGTTGTCGCCCTTGAAAAACGTGATGAAGTTGTTGCTGCTCAGCGGGTTACTGGCGTAGCCGATCTTGAGCGCCAGCACGTCAGCGCTGCTGCCGGTGGAGGTGTTCTGGATCTGGGCGACGTGGTTGGCGGGCGTAGCCGCCAGGTTGAGGCTCTCGGCGACGTGCAGTTGGTTGTCGGGAGCGTTCGTGCCCAGGCCGACGCCGCCGCTGGCCCGCACCAGGAACTGGTTGGTGGTGGTGGCACCAAAGTCGGCGTCGGTGCTGTCGGCCCAGACGAAATCGCCGTCGTAGTAGGCCTTAGCGCGCCGGCCGGCGGCGAAGCTGTAGTCACCGCTGGCAAAATTGTCCACGCCGCCGGGTACCGTGCCGTAGGGGTTGGCGGTGTTGCTCAGACCGCCGGCCACCACCGCATAAGCCGACGCCCAGTTACCCTCGCCGCCGCCAACGAAGCCGCGCTGGCCGGCCACCTGGTTGTCGTCGCCGCCGGCGACTGTGCCGTAGGGGCTGCCAGCCAGGTTGCTGTAGCCACCGCCCACGGTGGCGTAGAGGCCGGTGCTTTCGTTGACCTGCCCGCCGCCCACCGTGGCCGTGTCGCCGCTGGCCACGTTGTACCAGCCGCCGCCGATGGTGGCATGGAACCCGCTGGCGGTGTTGCCGCCGCCGCCCGCAACGGTCGCAAACGTGCGGTCGTTGACCGTTCCCGCATTGTCGCCGGCGATGTTGCCATAGCCGCCGCCGACCGTGCCGTAGCTGTCGGTCACACGGTTAGGCAGCGTATCGCTGCCGCCGCCGGCAATGGTCGCGCTCTCAGCACCGCTGGTGACGACGTTGGCGCTGCTGCCGCCGATCAGGTTTGGCTGCGGGCCGTTAGGCTCGAAGCGCAGGACGCGCCAGTTGTTGGCGCGCAGCTCCAGGGCCACGTTGTCGGTGGTACCGAGGAAGTGGGTGGCCGGGTTGGTGCCGGCGTTGCCGGTCAGTTCCCAGCCACCGCTGGTGAATGGACCGGATTGGTTCCAGTGGCCGGCCGTCAGCTGGACGTCAACCACGTCGATGGTGCCGTTTTGGTTGACGTCACAGGTGGGGTTGTAGGCGGCACCCGGCACGCAGGGGCCAGCGAGCGGCGCCGCAGCGGTTGGCAGGATGGCAGCCGTGACAAAGATGATGACCAGGAGCAGAGCGAGGACTTTTACATTCATCGGTTGTTTTCTCCTAGGATCGAGCACAGCGCAGCCGCCGGCGGTGGGACAGGCGCCACAACGCACCTGAACGGCGTCACTGGTCAACGGAATGTGCGCCCGATCCCGAATCGGCGCGTCCACGCTCACCCCACCGGGCGTGAGGCGTGAGCCCGTGCCGGCTGCTGCCGGACGCTGAAGACCTACATGGGGAGGACTGTGTATGGGGGCAGGGCAACGATTCGGTGTCAGGCCCGCGGCAGATCGGGCCGTTTCACCGCGCAGGTTCCCTGGACCGGCACTAACTTACGACGAGGGCGACCTGGCGCTGGCGGCGGTAACTGCGATAACCTTCGGCCCAGTAGATGGCCAGCGCCACCCAGACGATGCCAAAGCCGATCAGGCTGGTGCGGGTAAAGGGTTCATGATAAAGGAATACGCCAATCATGAACTGCATGGTGGGGGCAATGTACTGCAAAACTCCCAGCGTGGTCAACGGCACCTGGCGTGCGCCCGATGCAAAAAGCAGCAGCGGGATCGCCGTAATAACTCCCGAAAAGGCCAGCATCAGCGTCGTCTGGGTATTCTGAGTGCCAAAAGCCATGGTGCCGCGGCTGGCAGCCAGAACCAGGTAAGCCAACGCCGGCACGAAAAGAATGCCCATTTCGACCGTGAGCCCCTGCAGCGAACCCCACGTGGCGGTCTTGCGCAGCAAACCGTAAAAGCCAAAACTGAGCGCCAAAGTAAACGAGATCCAGATCCAACCACTGGCGTTGAACACCAGGTACGACACGCCAGCCGTGGCCACCGCCAGCGCCAGCCACTGCCCGGGGCGCAGATGCTCGTGCAGGATCAGCAAACCCAGCACGACATTGACCAGCGGGGTGATGAAATAGCCGAGGCTGGCTTCAACGATGTGGCCGTTGTTGTTGGCCCAGATGTAGATCAGCCAGTTGCACGCCAGCAGCACGGCGGTGACGACAAACCGCCGGAAGACCACCGGCTTCCGGAAGCCGGCGCGCAGCCAACCCCAGTCTTTCATCGCCGTCACCAGGATGGCACAGAACAGAAGCGACCATACGATGCGGTGCATCAGGATTTCGACGGGCGTCACGCCGCTCAGCGCGTGCCAGTAGATCGGCAGTACGCCCCACATGACGTACGCGCCGGCGGCGATCAGGGTGCCTTTTTTCATGCGTAACCTGTTGGTGAGGGCTTATAAAAGAATAACTTACCGTGCTCTGCGGCGAATTCCGGCCATTCTGCTGGAAGTTATTCTTTTACAAGCCCTTAGATGGGCGGCGATGGCCTCCGCTGCATTGTACGCGACATCGGCACGCATGTCAAAGCGTTGACAAGTGTGCCGGCTGGCGTTTATAATGCGTGTGATCGATCTCCCTTCCCCAGCATCCCAGTGCTCTGTTAGGTTGGCTTTTGTCACGAATCTGCGCTCATACAGCGGCAGGATCGGTAGACATTCCAACCTAACAGAGCACTACCCATACTTCGACGGAGACTTGATGCATGAACGTTTTACGTGGCTTTGTTTTGTGTCTGCTGATCGGGGCGTTTTGCCTGGCGCCGGGCGCCTCGCTGCCCGCGCAGGCCGGCACGGTGTACTACGTTTCCACCGCCGGTTCCGACAGCAACCCCGGCAGTGAGGCACTGCCCTGGCGGACAATCCAACACGCGGCGGATGTGATCAATGCCGGTGACACCGTCTACGTGCGCGGCGGCACCTACCAGGAAGCGGTGAC
Source organism: uncultured Anaerolineae bacterium (assembly GCA_964443225.1). Lineage (GTDB taxonomy): Bacteria > Chloroflexota > Anaerolineae > SSC4 > Amarolineaceae > SSC4. Next base: position 129,155 of record CAYUCC010000002.1, on the reverse strand, counting down.
CATCACCCGTTCCGGCACCGCCGGGGCCTTCGTTACTTTCGCGGCCTACCCCGGCGAAACCCCGATCATCGATGCCAACGGCCTCACCCTGTCGAACTATTTCGACGCCGGTTTCCGGATCAACTACGCCAGTCACGTGCGTATCAGCGGGTTTCGCGTGCAGCATGTCACCGATGGTTTCGGTATCATCTGTTATCACGCCGACAACTGCATCGTTGAGAACAACCGCACCTACAACACCCTGCATTCCGGCATTGCGTCCTGGACCAGCACCAACACGGTGATCCAGGGCAACGAGATCGAGCTGGCCAACAACGACGGCGAGCAAGAAGCGCTGACGGTGACGCAGAGTGCGTCCGTGCAGGTGCTCAACAACCACGTTCATCACGGTGGTCCCGGCAGCAACGGCGGCGAGGGCATCGACGTCAAAGATGGCTCGCACGATATCCTCATCAAAGGCAACTATGTGCACGATATGAACCGCCTGTGCCTGTACGTGGACGCCTGGGATTCACCCACCTACAACGTCACCCTGGACGGCAATCGCGCTCACAACTGCTTTCGCTACGGCATTGCCTTGGCTTCGGAGCGCGGTGGCGAATTGTATAACATACAGGTTGTCAACAACATCCTTTACCAGAACGTACGCACTGGCATCGTGATTGCAGACTGGGACAGCGGTTACCCCCACCCCATGCATGACATCACCATCGTCAACAACACGACCTACGACAACGGCGACGCCGCCTGGGGCGGTGGCATCGACGTCCTCGAACCGACCGTGCAGGGGGTTACGATTCGTAACAACATCGTCAGCCAGAACAGCTTTTTCACCATTCTGGCTGAAAATGTGCCGGCCAGCGCCCTCACCGTCGACCACAACCTGATCGATGGTTTCCGCAACCTGGCGGGCGAGCTCAAAGGTACCGACTACGTCGAAGCCGCGCCACACTTCGTCGACGCCGCGACCGCCAACTTCCACCTTCTGGCCGACTCACCAGCCATCGACCAGGGTGCATCCACCGGCGCGCCCGACCACGATGTCGACGGTGCGGCCAGACCGGGTAACGGCCTGTGGGACATCGGCGCCTACGAGTTCCAATCCGGCCCGCAGCCGCCCTACGCCAACTTCACCGCCAGCCCGACATCCGGCAGTGCGCCGCTCGGCGTGACGTTCACCGACCTGTCGGGTGGTGCGCCGACGGCCTGGGCCTGGGACTTCGGCGACGGCACCACCTCCAGCCAGCAGCAACCCAGTCACAGCTACAGCGCACCCGGCTATTACACCGTCAGCCTGACCGCCAGCAATGACCTGGGACAGGACACGGAAGTCAGGAGCGACTACATCACCGTGCGGCCGGCTGATGCGCCGGTGACGATCTTCAGCGACGGCTTCGAGCCGGCCCTCGCCTGGACGATGACCGGGGACGTTACCTGGTTCACCGGTACGCCCAAAACCGGCACGCACAGTGTGCGCCTGCGCACCACCGGCAGCATCGAAAAGACGATCGCCACCACGGGCTACCGCTTCATCTCGGTGGCCTTCAGCCTGGGCGCCAACAGCCTGGACAACGGCAACGAGAACCTGCAGGCGCTGTGGTTCGACGGCAGCAGCTGGGTGGTGTTGAAACAGATCAACAACGGCGACCCCGAAGAGAATAACCAGCTCAACCCCCTCGAGTTCGAGCTGCCGCAGGCCGCCGACGACACCGCGGCCCTGACCCTGCGCTTCAAGCTGAACGGCAGCGGCAGCGGTGATTACGGCTACGTCGACGACGTGGTGGTCACCGGTTACCCGCTGGGTCCACTGCCGACGAGTACACCGACTGCGGTGCCCACGCAGACACCCACGCCGGTTGTTCCTCCCACGAACACGTCGACGCCGACGACAACCCACACGCCCGTCGTTCCCCCCACGAACACGCCAACCGCGGCCCCAACGAATACGCCCACCGCAACCCCCACGGCGACCGCAGTGCCAACGAACACGCCCACACCTGGCGGCGCCCTGCAGTCCATCTTCCTGGATGACTTCGAGGCCAGCTTCAGCGGGTGGTACAAGGAGGGCAGCACCACCTGGTACACCGGCAGCCCCAGGCTTGGCACCCACAGCATCCGCATGGCCGGCAACAACTGCTGGATGCAGCGCACCATCTCCACCGTGGGTTTCCAGGCCATCGAATTCCGCGTCCACCTCGGTTCCGGCTCGTACGAAGCGAGCGAGAGCCTGATGGCCTACTGGTGGGATGGCAGTGCCTGGCAGCGGGTCCAGACGATCAAAAACGGTGATCCCGAAGAGAACGGCCAGCTGCATTCACTGGCGTTCAGACTTCCCGGCGCCGCCAACAACCGCAGCGACTTCAAGATCGCATTCGGGCAGTGGGACGCCGGCAGCGGCGATTACGGGTACATCGACCAGGTGGAGATACTGGGGATTGCCCAGTAGGATGCAACCCAGTCCGCTTGAGCGGACTTCAGCTGTGAGCCTGGCGCTTGAGCGCCAGGCTTGAGTCCATGCCCAAGCGCCACTCCCCCAGTCCGCTTGAGCGGACTTCAGCTTTAAGCCTGGCGCTTGAGCGCCAGGCTTGAGCGCCAGGCTTGAGCGCCAGGCGACGAGGAGGCACACATGAACCTGATCAACCCCATCATCAACCGCTGGCTGGCCGAAGCGCAGGAAGACCCCGAGGCATTCTGGGCGCGCGCGGCCAACGACGTTCCCTGGTCCCGCACCTGGGACCGCGTCTTCGAGTGGGATTATCCCACGTTTCGCTGGTTCATTGGCGGGCAGACCAACCTGGCCTACAACGCGCTCGACCATCACGTCCAGCGCGGCTGGGGTGGGCACACTGCGCTCGTCTATATGAACGAGCGCGGCACGCAGCACCTCTTCACCTACGCCCGCCTGCTGTACGAAGTCAAACGCGTGGCGGCCGCGCTGCGTGGCATGGGCATCCACAAAGGCGACCGCATCACGATCTACATGCCCACCTGCCCCGAAGCGATCATTCTGATGCTGGCGACGGTGCGCATCGGTGCCATTCATTCGGTGGTGTTTGCCGGCTTTGGCGAAAAAGCGCTGGCCGACCGCATCGAGGCCAGCGGCTCGCGCCTGGTCTTCACCGCCGACGTCACCTACCGCAAGGGCAAGGACGTGCCGCTGTTGGGAATCGTCAATGAGGCGCTGCAATCCGCCGGCGACAGTGTGGAACACCTGATCGTTCTGCGCCGCACAGAGGAAGAAATTCCTATGCAGCGGCGGCGCGATCTGACCTGGGACGAGTTCCTCGGCCGCGGCGCCGGGCAGAGCAGTGACGTCGTGCCCATGGAAGCCAACGAACCGGCCTTCATCCTGGCAACATCAGGCACGACGGCAAAACCCAAGCTGGCCATCCACACCCACGGCGGTTACCAGGTGCACATCGTCGCTATGGCGCGCTGGTGCTTTGGTCTGAAGCCGACCGACGTCTGGTGGTCGACCTCCGACATCGGCTGGATCGTCGGTCACAGCTACATCGTCTACGCCCCGCTGATCGTCGGCTGCACGACGCTGGCCTTCGAAGGGGCGCTCGATCATCCGCACGCGGCGGCAAACTGGCGAGTGGCCATCGAGGAGTTTGGCGTGAGCGGGGTATTCACCTCACCGACCGCCGTGCGTTTGTTGATGCGTTACGGCGACGAGCCGCTCGGTCAGGTCGACCATGCGCGGCTGGAGCGGGTTTTCTGCGCCGGGGAGGTACTCAATGCGCCAGCCTGGGATTGGCTGCAAAATACGATCCTGGAGAACCGCATCCCGGTCATCGACCACATGTGGCAGACCGAAACGGGTGGACCGGTGTTCGGCAACCCGTACGGCCTTGGCATGCTGCCGACCAAACCGGGTTCGGCCACCATCGCCCTGCCCGGCATCGAAGCGGCGGTGATGAACCTGGATGGGCAGCCCTGCGCGCCCGGTGAAAAGGGGATCATGGTGCTCAAGCGGCCGTTCCCCGGTCTGACGCCGGCGCTGTGGGGTGAGCCGGAACGCTACGCACGCGACTACTGGCAGAAGATCCCCAACGTGTACTACACCGGTGATTCGGCGCACATCGATGCAGACGGTTACGTCTGGTTCGCCGGCCGCGCCGACGAGATTATCAAAATCGCGGGCCACCGCATCGGCACGATCGAGGTCGAGACCGCGTTCCTCAAACACCCGGCCGTGGCCGAATCGGGCGTGGTGGGACGGCCCGACGAGATTCGGGGCGAGATCATCTCGGCCTTTGTGCTGCTCAAACATGGCCAGCAGCCCTCATCCGAGCTGCGCCAGGCGCTGCTGCAAACCGTGCGCCACGAGCTGGGGCCGGTGGCGGTAATTGGCGAGATCAACTTCGTCAGCATGCTGCCCAAAACACGCAGCGGCAAGATCATGCGCCGCGTCCTGAAGGCTGTCATCCTCGACCGTGACCCCGGCGACATCACCACGATCGAGGATGAAGGCTCGGTCGAAGAGGCCCGTCAGGCCTGGCAGCAGATGAAGGCGGAGCTGCGCGAGTTGCCCAAACCTGCCAGAATTGTATAATAGGTGCGTACGGATCATAAAAACACTCGTGAGGACCAGTCGTGACAGTGTTCGTCAACGGGCGACGAGACGAGGTGACACGATGACACTTTCCGCCAGTGCAGACAAGAAGAATAGACGATCAGCCAAGACCAATGAACGAACGGTTGTGGCAGCGCTGCGCAAGCTGCCGCCTGACTGTTTGCCAGAGGTGCTCCGTTACATCGAATTCCTCGACTACAAAATCAGTGCGGCTCGCGCTGATGCCGAAGAAGAGGCAGTGCTATGGGCTGCAGTCGAAGCGAACCAGCAATACAAACGGCAGCAACCCGATGAAGGCCTGGAAATTCACGAGACCGGCGCAGACTTTCTGCGCGCAGTAGCCGACGTGTAATGGCTTATCGCATTGCATTCTCGAAAGAGGTTCGACGCCAACTTGGTAGTCTACCCGGCCACATCAAAGCCATAGCCAAGCAAGAGATTGCTGCTCTGAGTAGCGACCCGCGTCCACTCCACGGCAAGGAGTTGACCCATCATCCTGGTTATTACCGCATGTGGCTTGGCCGAGACTATCGTCTTGTCTGGCTTGTGCTGGAGAATGAACAACTGGTCGAGATCGAATACGTCGGCATCAAGACTGCGCAGCTGTATCAACAGCTTGGCTTGGCAAGACCACGGAGTGGTTGAGGAATTTGTTCAGTCAAGTCAACTGGTTTCAAGTACAGGCCGGGCGTTCCTAATATATCCACATGTGGATTTCGCACAGAATCCAGGTTAGATCATGTGGATACGCTGCCAGGGACTTTCAAAGCGCTGTACGATTTCGGGGTTGTCCAACAGGTCGGCGAAGGCCTGCAGCCAGTATCGAATATAGGCAGCGTCGAGACCGTCGCGCTGGCGGTAGACGATCCCTTCCACGTCGCGGACGTCCTGCGGCCGGCCGGCGATAGCTTTGTGGATAATCAAATCCTCAGCGGAACAGATTCTAACGGCTTTACCCGGCTCGAGCTCGACCGCAACCGCCCGCTGCATGACTTCGTCCTCATAACCAGGTAGACCCAGGCTGATGTCGACCGGGCAGCCATTGCTGCCGCACACCAAAATGACCCTGTTGCGGCGCGCAAAGGCCACGGCGTTGTCGATGCGGGGCGCAAAAGCCTCGGTAACTCGTTGGATGAATCGTTCTGGCTCGTCCAACGGTGCCACCACAGTCAGATCGACGTCTTTTGTCAGGCGCGGCTCGCCCCACCACTGTACCGCCAGACCACCGATGATGGCGTAAGGGGTCTCCAAACTCACCATAAACTCGTGGATCTCCCAGGCCGCTGTTTCTTGCACGTTCATAGTGCTGACTGCATTTCCGCCATACGGTTGAGTGCGCGGCGAACCGCCAACAGACCCTCGACCTGCCAGAGGTCCAGTCGGTCGAGATTCTGGTGCCGATCCGATCGAGCATTGAAACTACTGACGAGGTCGCGCCAGGTGTTTAGCGCCTCTGTGTTGGTCATGCGCGCCAGTGTCGCCTGGCGCTCCGCCTCGATGACTTCGTTGGCCGCAGCATAACCAGCCAGCGTTTCTCGAACCAATGTCGCGTCCAAAGTCCCCATTCTCCAAAATCCAAAATCCAAAATCCAAAATCCCATCACCCATACTGGCTTTGGGGGCAGTATACCACATCCAACGCCTGGCGTCAGATACAGAAAAACCTTGGTGCCTTTGTGCCTTGGTGGTTCCATCCGCCGAACCTACAGCTGGCCGGCGGGGCGGACGCCGCGATGGATGTCAGCCACCTGTGCGTCACTGAACGGTGCATCGGTCATCGCCGGCACCAGGTGGTACGCGCGAAACAAATCGGTGATGAAGTGCATGCGGTCGGGCAGGTCACCCCAGTCGACAGCACCGCTGCCGCTGGTGCTGTCCGGCGTGGGGTCGACCTGCCGCAGGAGTGCAAGCAGCTCGGCCTGGTCGATCGTCTGCAGCGCCACCGGGAACGCACGGCCCAGGTCATCCCCCAAAGCCAGCACCCGGCCATCGGGCATGGCCAGCGTCATCAGCGTTTCGGTGACGACCAGCCGCCCGATGCGCTGTGTTTCGTCGGCCAGCTGGTCGCGTGCGTCCAGCAGCGGACGCATACGCCCGGCGAGACGCGCCAGCCAGTAGCGCAGCCGCGAAGCCGGGTTGGGAAACAGCTCGTCCACCAGCCGGCGGCGCAGGACACGCGGATCGACCACCGGGGCGTTCATGGCTTCCACGATCTCGGGCTGCAGGCGGGTCTGTTCGTGAAAGCCAATCTCCAGGTTGGCCAGGAGCATCAGCTGGGCTTTTTTGTGCGCATCGGTCGCATCCAGGGCCTCCACGTAATGTGCGAACGCCTGGCGCAGGTAGCGCTGGCCCTGCGGCGGGTCGCCGGGCCGGAACCCGTCGTAGAATCTGGCGAGCTGTGCGGCATTGGGTCGCCCGTCGACGAACAAATCCAAAAAGCGCGCAAACTCGTAGCCGATCTCTTCAAAGACCTTCAGGTTGCCGCGTGCCACCGCTTCACTGGTCCGCGCGAAGGCGGCGGCCGGATTCAGCGCCGCCCACAGCGCTTCCACGGCGCCGCCCAGGCTGCGCGGCTGTTGGGCGGCCGGGGTACCACTGGCCGCAAGCACAGCCTCGGCCTGGACTTCCACCGCTGGCGTGCCGCGCAGCAGCCGCTCGAAGGCGCGCACCAGGTCCTCGCGGCGGATGCTCTGCCCCGCCTGTTTGGATGCCCAGGTTGCCATGGCGCACCAGTTGGTCCCAGCGCCGGTCAGGTGCGCCATGGCGGTGGCCAGGTCGTGGTAAGCCTGGGTGATCTGCAGGTTGCGCACGACCGGATCGCGCTGGGCCGCGATGTTGCGCACGCTTTCGACCGTGACAGGCAGTAGATTCACGGACCGTCCTCCTCCTCCTCCTCGTACTCCTACTCCTACTCGTACTCCTACTCGTACTCGTACTCGTACTCGATCCTCGCCGCGGATCCGAGTACGACCCGGTCATCGCCCACGACGGTAACCATTGATCGAGCGTAATCGATGGCGATGCTCAAGCCAGGTGACCCACGAGTACGAGTACGAGTACGAGTACGAGCACTGCCCTCCTCGTACTCGTACTCGATCGTCGCCGCGGATCCGAGTACGACCCGGTCATCGCCCACAACTGTAACCATTGATCGGGCGTAATCGATGGCGATGTTCATGCCAGGTGACCCACGAGTACGAGTACGAGTACGAGTACGACCCGATCATCGCCCACGACTGTAACCATTGATCGAGCGTAATCGACTGCGATGCTCAAGCCAGGTGAACCGCCCATCACCGTTGGAGGCCACATACCGGGCAATTGGGGTGGGGGTGAGTGTCTTGGTGGCGAGGATTATAATCCAGATTCACAGATTGTCAACGGGTAACGAACGCCGATACCTGATGTGTCACTCACACATGATGGTGTGCAAACGCTGTCCGAAATAACAGTTTGACATTCACTCACGTCAAGGTACAATAATCGACATTGTTGGAGGGCCTGATGAATCAACTGCACGTGCGTGTCTCGATCGATCCCAATATCTGCTTTGGAAAGCCTTGCATTCGTGGCACACGATTGTGGGTTGCATTGATTCTTGATTTTCTGGCCAACGGCATGACCATCGGGGAGATTGTGGCAGAGTATCCTCAGCTTGTGGCTGACGATGTTCGAGCAGCCATGGCGTATGGGGCAGGAATGACGCGTAAGCGAGAGGCAACTTGATGACCACGATGCCCGTCCTACTACACGTGGTTCTTCTGCTCATGGGTCTGGCGGGCAGCCCTGGGCTGCCGGTTTCCGAGGTGCCCGCAGCGCCGCTGTCGGCTCAATCGCCCATCACACCCAACATCATCCTCGTCCTGGCCGATGATCTCGATTTGCAGCTCGACACCGTAACCACGATGCCCGCCTTGCAGGCACTGGTGGCCGACCAGGGCGTGACGTTCAGCGATTTTGTGGTCAACGCGTCGATCTGCTGCCCGTCGCGCGCGTCCCTGCTGCGCGGCCAGTACGTGCACAACCATCAGGTTTATACGAACGGCCCCCCACCCACCGGTGGTTTCGAGGCATTTCGGGATCTGGGTCTCGAAAACGATACCATTGCCACCCGGCTGCAAGACGCTGGTTATCGCACGGCGCTGTTTGGCAAATACCTGAACCGCTACGCCTATTCGAGTCCGGCGAACTATATTCCACCCGGATGGACCGAGTGGTACGCCCCCTCGCCCACGGCGCCCGGCTACAATCAGTACAACTACCGGCTCAACGAAAACGGTGCGCTGGTCAACTACGGCAGTGCCCCAGAAGATTACCTGCAGGATGTCCTGACGGCCCGTGCCACCAGCTTCATCACCCGCACGATTGCCAGCGGCGAACCCTTCTTTGTCTATTTTGGGTCGTTTTCGCCGCACACACCCTCGACGCCAGCCCTGCGGCACACCACGCTGTTCACCGATACCCTGGCGCCGCGTCCACCATCCTTCAACGAGCCCGACGTCAGCGACAAGCCGCTCGGCATCCAGACGCTGCCACTCCTGACGCCCGAAGAGATCGACGCCATCGACGCCCAGTATCGATTGTGGCTGCAGTCGATGCAGGCCGTCGACGAGACGATCGCCGGCTTCGTCGAGACCTTGCAGGCCACCGGCCAGCTGACCAACACCTACATTATCTTCACCAGCGACAACGGCTACCACATGGGACAGCACCGCCTGGCACCCGGCAAGTACATGGGCTACGAAGAGGACCTTCGGGCGCCGCTGTACGTGCGCGGCCCCCAGGTCTCGGTCAGCCAGACGATGACCTACACGGCGAGTATCGTCGACCTGGCACCCACCCTCGCTGACGTGGCGGGCATACCTGTCCCCTCGTACATGGACGGGCGTTCGCTGCTGCCGCTGTTGGGCGCCAATCCGCCGCCGGCGACCGAATGGCGCCAGGCCTGCCTGTTCGAGCAGTACATCGGCGATCATCTCCGCGAACCCGATCCACTCGGTGAGCCGCCGGATCCCTTCGATTCAGCTAAATACGAGAGCGTACCCCTGTTCTATTCCGGGCTGCGAACCCCAACCCTGAAGTACATCGAATATGACACCGGCGAACGTGAGCTGTACGACCTGGTTAACGATCCCTACGAGTTGGAAAACCAGGTCGCCAACGCCGATCCCGGGACGCTCGTGCAGCTGTCGGAATGGCTGCAGCTGCTGCACACCTGTGCCACCGACGACTGCCGCATCCGCGAGATGGGGCCCCCACCCCCACTCGGCGTCGAACCGTTGGCCTGTACGGCGCTCGACTTCGACGGGACCAGCAGCATCTCCGTGGTCGACGTGGCGCTGCTGGCGCTGCATTGGGGTGAAACATCACAATCGTCTGGCTGGGACCCACGCTTCGACCTGGACGAAAGCCTGGTTGTGGATACCGCCGACCTGACGATCATTGCCGACCGGTGGGGTGAGGTGTGTGAGACGTGAGGCGTGAGGCGTGAGGCGTGAAGGCGTGAATACGTGAATACGTGAGGCGTGAAGACGTGAGGCGTGAAGGCGTGAGGCGTGAAGACGTGAGGCGTGAAGACGTGAAACGTGACAACGTGTCTTGCGTCGCTCGAATGTTACGTTTCACGAATCACGTTTCACGAATCACGTTTCACGAATCACGAATCACGAATCACGTTTCAAACCTGCTGGAGTTCAGGTTCTACTGCGCGGAAGCGGGCGGCGGTGCGGGCATGCAGCCAGACAAAGCCGGCAATTGCCGCGGCACAGATGATCCCGCTGGCGTACCAAACCCAGTTGGGATCGAAATTGTCCATGACCAGACCGGCCGCCACGGGGCCGATCATGGCGGGAATTCCCCAGGAAAACTCGAACGCGGCCATGTAGCGGCCGCGCATGTCTTCCGGTGCAAAGAAGCTGGCCAACACCTGTCCCAATGGCACGACGATCATTTCACCAAAGGTGATGATCACGATGGCGACGACGAACAGGGCGTAACCCGTCACGAACCCGTACATCGTGAATCCGATCATGTAGAGCAGGGTGCCGGCCGCCATCATCAGCATCGGCGGATAACCCCGGATGCGCCGGGTCACCCAGAACTGCAGCAGCACGACCAGCAGCGCATCCAGGCTGAGCAGCAGGCCATACCCGCGGTCGGGCACACCGTGCACGTCACGCAGGTAGACCGCCAGTGTGCTGTACATCTGCTGGTAGACAACCAGCATCAACATGGAAGCCAGCAGGAAGCCGACGAACAGCCGGTCGCGCACCACGACGCGATACCCCACCAGGGTCTGCCAAAAGGAAGGCGCCTGACCGGTGGCGGACGGCTCTGGTTTGGTTTCGGGAATCAGGCGATAGATGATAAACGCCGTGCTGGTGCTCGTGATGGCATCGGTGACGAAGAGCAGCATGTAGGACTGGGCCGCCAGCAAACCGCCGATCGTAGGCCCCAGAATCCAGGACAGGTTAGCCACGACGCGCAGGATCGCAAAACCTTCGGCGCGCTGCGACTCTGGCAGGATGTCGGCCACCATCGCCTGGTGGGCTGGCCCGGCGATGCTGCCGAGCAGGCCGACGATTATCGCCAGGACGTAGAAGGCGGCCAGATTGTCGAGCAGTCCCATGACCAGGCTGCCCAGCGCACTGCTCACCAGGCCAAAGGCAACGATCGACCGGCGACCTATTTTATCGGCCAGGGCGCCGCCAATGATGCCGCCCACCAGGCCGGAGACCGAAAAGAGGCCGAGCAGCAGGCCCGCTTCGGTCATGCCCACACCGAACCGGCGCGTGATGTACAGCGCAAAATAGGGGTACAGAATCGTGCCCCCCAGGCGATCGACGAACATCGCGATCACCAGGGCGCGGAAACTGGTGGGGAACGACTGATAGGTTTGTTTGAAGCGGCCGATCATGGTGACCAGGAGTATACCACGGGTCGAGTCGAATTCCAAGGTGTATTCCTGGTCATGTAACCCATCCAATCGAAGATTGTGAGGAGAAACGTCACTATGCCACGACACGCCATCGTTCCATTCGATGCCGGCCACCTGCCCGGCGCCGGCGCCCTTCTGGCCACGCGGCACCAACGCGAACGCCGCACCCTCCGCGACCTGCCCACCCAGTATGAAGACCCCTCGGTCGCGGTCGCAGCCGTGACGGCAGTCTGGCAGCAGCCGCACACGTCCGGTGTGGCAGCGTTCGATGGCGACCGGATGTTGGGTTATTTGTTTGGTGAAACCGAGGCCGACACGCAGCGCGGACGTTCGGCCTGGATACCCCTGGCGGGCCATGCCCTGGCACCCCAAGTCGATGCCGAACTCTATCGTGATCTGTATGCCGCCGCCGGACCGGCGTGGCTGGCGCAGGGCTGCTTCGATCATTTCGTCATGCTGACCGCCGCCGAACCCACGGTATCGGAGGCCTGGTTTGCGCTCGGTTTTGGCAAGGAGCAGGCGCATGGCCTGTGCCCGCTGCCGCGCGCGGCGGCGTTCGACTCCGTGACCGACGCGGGCATCCGAATTCGTGCGGCCACCGTGGACGACAAACCGGTGCTGCGTGAGCTGGCTCCCCTGCTCTCACGCCACTTTGCCGCGCCGCCGTGTTGGGGGCCTTCCCTGCCCGAGCGCATCGAAGAGCTGCGCGACGGGTACGCCGGACTGGTCGATGATGCCGAAACGATCACCTGGCTGGCCGAAATTGACGGCCAGGTCGTTGGCTTTCAGGTGTACGACCCGTTCCCCATGACCGACGACAATCCGCTGATTCCCGAACACTGTGCCGTGTTGACGGTGGCCGGCACACGTGCCGCCTACCGTGGCCGCGGCATCAACCGCGCCCTGACGCAGTTTGGGCTGGCCGACATGGTCACGCGCGGTTACCAGGTCTGCGAGACCGACTGGCGGGTTGCCAACCTGGAAGCCGACCGTATGTGGCCGCGCCAGGGGTTCCGGCCGGCGGTGTTCAGGCTGGCCCGCAAGATCGATCCGCGCATCGCCTGGGCGACGGGGCCGGAGGTATAGGGACGCCCGCCTGGCGCTCAAGCGCCAGGCTTAGAGCTGAAGTCCGCTAAAGCGGACTGGGATATGCAGG
>CAYUCC010000002.1:0-116383 GCA_964443225.1 uncultured Anaerolineae bacterium | reverse complement strand
GTCTTCACCGGCGGAGGAATGATGCGACTGCTCACAGCTCAAGCGCCAGGCTTAGAGCTGAAGTCCGCTAAAGCGGACTGGGATATGCAGGCGATTGGGTCCTTGATTGATCGAGTGGAACGATCCAGTCTCGACGAGGGTCTTCACCGGCGGAGGAATGATGCGACTGCTCACAGCTCAAGCGCCAGGCTTAGCGCTGAAGTCCGCTAAAGCGGACTGGGATATGCAGGCGATTGGGTCCTTGATTGATCGAGTGGAACGATCCAGTCTCGACGAGGGTCTTTACCGGCGGAGGAATGATGCGACTGCTCACAGCTCAAGCGCCAGGCTTAGCGCTGAAGTCCGCTAAAGCGGACTGGGATATGCAGGCGATTGGGTCCTTGATTGATCGAGTGGAACGATCCAGTCTCGACGAGGGTCTTTACCGGCGGAGGAATGATGCGACTGCTCACAGTGCTCTTGTCAACTACGGCGATCTTTGGTTTCATGTATGGCGTGGTCACGCTGCTGATGCCTGCGGCGTATTTGCAGACGCTGGGTTTGCAGGTAAGTGACACCGCCGTGCTGCAAACGCGCTATTTTGGCGCCGCGGTGTTGGGTGCCGGGGTCATGCTGGGCATGGCACGCCATGCCCAGGAGCCGGCCACGATGCGCGCCCTCAGCCTGGGCAATCTGCTGGTCGTGACAGCCACCGCCATCGTGAGCTTTGGTGGCCTCGCCTCCGGACTGCTCAACGCGTGGGGCTGGGCGTTTGTGATCCCCGAACTGCTGCTGGCAGTCGGTTATGGATATGTCTTCGTGCAACTGGTACGGCCGAAGGCGGTGAAAACCAAGCGTTGACCTCCTCGGCGCGCAGGTGTATAATCAGCGCAGTGAGGCTGTCGGACACGGCCAGGTACGGCGGTGCAATGGGCACCGCGGTGTGCGCCGCAGACAGCCAGGGAGGTGAATCTCGTGTCACCATTGTGCAGCAAGTGCAAAACACCCGCCGATCAACCTGCCAAAACCTCGTGTAACGTGTCCTTCAAGCAAATCGTGCGCATCGGCTCCTGGATCCTGACCCTGGTCCTGGGCATCCTGACGATCCGCGCGTATCTGCGCGGCCAGTGCCGTCCCACACCGGAGGCACGCCCCAAGCGGCCAAAATCACGGGCCGACTGCCAACCCGTACCTTCCACGATTTACCGGCGTCCCGATCCACTGATCTACGATCAGTACTACCTGATGAGCCTGGGACTTCCAGTCACCTGGGACAACCCCGACATCCACGTCGAAAAGGGTGGGGTTGTGGTCGATCCGCACACCCTCCAACCTGCCACCGAGTATGAGATCGTGGCCAGGGTATGGAATGGCTCGGCGCTCTCGCCCGTTGTTGGCATGCCCGTGCGCTTCTCCTACATGAGTTTTGGCGTGGGCATGGAAAACCATCCCATCGGCACCACCTCGATCGATCTCGGCGTCAAAGGGTCTGCGCTGTGCCCGGCGTTTGCGCGGCAAACCTGGACCACGCCACCGGCACCTGGCCATTACTGCGTGCAGGTCGAGCTGGTGTGGTTCGATGACGCCAACCCGCTGAACAACCTGGGCCAGACCAACGTCGACGTCAAACCGCTGAATTCGCCCCGCGCAACCTTCCGCTTCCCCGTGCGCAACGGTGGTCGCCAGCCGCGCACCGTGCGCCTGCAGGCCGACGGCTATGCACTGCCGGGCACGCGCCCCTGCCGTGAAGAGCCGGCGGACTCGGCCGACATGACCGCCGAAGAACGCGAGCGCCGGATGCGTGAGGCGGTTGCCCGTCATTCGGAGGGTGGCAGTTCTTTGCCACCCGGTTGGCAGCTTAACCTGGAACCGGCTGAGTTCACCCTGAAATCGGGTCAGGTGCAGGAAGTCACCGTCATGGCCCTGGCGCCAAACGGGTTCGAAGGCCGCATGGGATTCAACGTCAACGCGATGGACGGCGCGGTGCTGCTTGGCGGTGTCACACTGTATGCTGAAGGGACTGCCGCCCGCACCAAAGGCAGAAGGGGGAACTGATGGCTTTCAAATCGTATACGCAGTGCGTGGATCCCCACGATTACGAAAACCCGGACTTCACCCTGGAAGCGGTATTGGCCGGGTTGGGCATCCTCCTGAGCAACCCGGCGGTGGCAGTGTATGCGGGTCTTTCTATACTGGAGGAAGCGCTCGATTACATGCTCAACAAGAAGCTGGTGTGCCTGGGCGGTGATCGCTGCGCCGTCGGGCGTATCGTTGGCTTCGAGACGGTCGAGGACAAACCGTTCCCCGACAGCGTCGATAACGATTTTTCCATCAACCTGATGCTGTATCCCTCGTCACTCGGCGACTTCGTGGGCAAGGACGGGGACAAAAGCTGGCAGGAGGCCAAGACCGAGATCCAGGGTCAGCTCATCAGCGAACAGGCCGACATGCCAGAGCCACGCACACCTTCCGGCAGCAAACACTACGACCCGTACTTCGTGGACGTGGACATCGTGGATGCCTATGCCATCGGTGGCTTCAATACCATGATCCCGCTGAAAGAAAACATTCGTGTTCCCGTTTTCCACGTCGAAGCCGAGGGATCACGCATCCACGACCTCCTGAAGACGCTGCAGGACATCCAGAGCCTCGGCCTGGGCAGCAAATTCTGCAAAATCCCCATCATCGGCTGGGTTATCTGCGCCATTGCCAAGGTCTTGCTGGCACCGATCATCGCCGCCGCGCTGGTCGTCGCCTGGTTTGCGGCCGATGATGGCAACGCGAGTGACGCGCGCGTCGATCCCGAAGCGGGCAAGCTGGAGCTCGGCGACCTGGTCGTCGTCACCGGTCGTTGGACGTGGGATGGCGGCCATTCCGGCTGGAATGAACTCCACCCACTGAAGACGATCCGCAAAGCCGGTACCAAAGCCGATTATCCACCCGATCCCGAATCCGTAGTCAAACGCTGGTGTACGCTGACGTCAGAAGTACCACCACCCGACCGGGATGGTCCGGGCGGGGCGCCGACCGGTATGACGCCGCCGCAGCAGAAGACCTGGGACGAGCAGCGCCAGCCCGAAAACCGCTGGGTGATTCATCCCGCCATCGACGGCTGCCGGCCACGGGATGACGATCACGAGCCGCCGGTCATCAAGTAGGATCGGCCGGCGCAGCGGCCGCTCGTTCTCCGACACAAAGCCCCGCCACTGGAACCAGTGGCGGGGCATCGCTCATCTGGGACACGGCACCCTGCCTCACTGCTGGTGACCGCGCGAAAAGCACCCACCCTCACGGTGCCAGGCGGGTGAGATCGCGCGGGAACAGGGTTACCAACCGAATGTTGTCCAACTCCAACAGCTGCATCAAGAACCGCTCCAACCCAATCGCAAACCCACCGTGCGGCGGCATACCGTACTTGAAAACTTCGAGATAAGCCTGGAACGGTTCCAGGTCAGTGACACCCTGCGCGGCGAGCGCGGCCAGGTAATCATCGTAGCGGTGCAGCCGCTGACCCCCGGTCACCAGCTCGGTGCCGCGAAACAGCAGGTCGAAGCTGTTGGAGTAGGCCGGGTCGGCTGGATTGGGATGGGTGTAGAAGGGGCGCTTCCCCATCGGATAGCCGGTGACGAACAGGAAGTCGCTGCCAAACTGCTTCAAGGCCCACTGGCCCAGCCAGCGCTCGTGCCCCGGCGCCAGGTCGGGTTCACCGCGGCAGTCTTCGCCGGTAGCGCGGTAGATCAGCTCCTGGGCGGCGGGGAAATAGACCCAGGGAATACCGGCCACCCAACCGCCCCGGTCGATGGACGTGTCCGCTGCTGCGGCAAAGGCCGGCCACCGCACCTTGAGCTGCACCAACTGTGTCGCGCAGGTCGTTTCGAGCTGCGCCAGGATGCCACGCAGCACCGTGCCCAACATTGCCATCACATCGAAGTGGTCGTGGATAAACCCAAATTCCACGTCCAGGCTGACGTACTCGTTGATGTGGCGCGTCGTATCGTGCGGTTCGGCGCGAAAGACCGGCCCCACCTCGAAGACACGCTCGAAGATGCCGACCATCGTCTGCTTGTAAAACTGCGGGCTCTGCGCGAGGTAGGCGGGTCGGCCGAAATAGTCGACCTTGAAGACGTTGGCGCCGCTTTCGGTGGCCGAGGCGACCAGCTTGGGTGTTTGCATCTCGGTGAAGCCCTGCGCTGTCAGCGTGGCGCGAAAGCCCGCCATCACGGCGGCGCTGAGGCGGAAGAGCGCCTGCTTGTCGGGGTGCCGCAGACCCACGACGGCGTGGTCGAGAAAGGTGGCCAGGCCGGCCTTGACTTGTTTTTTGTTGATCTCGAAGGGCGGCTGTTCTGTCACGCCGCTGAGAACCGTCAGCGTGACGTCGTGCAGCTCGACCCCGCCCGGTGCCTGGGGCTCGGCCACGGCGGTGCCCACCAGTTCCACGACGCTGCCTTCGACGTAACCGGCCAGCGGCTGCAGTGCTTCGCTGGCCACAACCGCCTGGAACAGGCCATAACCATCGCGCAGAACAAGAAAGTTGAGTGCGCCGATCTGGCGCAGGCGGTGCACCCAGCCATGAAGTTTGATCCGCTGCCCGACGCAGGCTGGCGCGTCGATCGTGCGCACGCGGGCCGGCGCTGGATCGTTCGCCGGCTGGGAAACAGCACCCGCTGGCAAATCTGCCGGCGGGTGCGGCGTGCTCAAGGTGTCGATGTGTGGCATGATGCCTCCCTGAATACGGTCCGCAGGACCCGTTGTGGGCGGCGGACGTAACAGGGTCCAGCCAGCCGCCAATAAAAAACGCCCTCGTCTCCAAGGACGAGAGGCGCGGCTCGTGGTGCCACCTTGGTTCGTTTTCACCTCACGGCGAAAACCTTGTTGGTCTGCTGTGACCTTCGGCGCGTAACGGGCGCTGCCGGCGGGGCCTACTGGCAGGTCAAGGACCTGCGTTGGGTTCCGCAGCTCGGGAGGGTCTTTCGGCAGGCCTGGCAGGCGACCGTCGCAGCGGGTGGTCACTCTCTGGGCTGCAGCTTCCTGCGTACTCTCTCCGTCATCGCGATCGGTGTGCGGTTGTGGGGAGGGAGGATACCATAGGGAGAAGGGGGTGTCAATTTTGGATTTTGGATTTTGGATTTTGGATTGATATCCAAAATCCAAAATTGACCGGGTTTTGGGTGGTAGTTCGAGCCGGAAGTATAATACTTATGCGATCTTCGCGGCGTTTCGTGAGCCTCTCCAACCGACACATTGATGCGAGGTACAGGCATGAACAAGATCGAGCTTGCGGATGGGAGCGGATCGGTGGCGCGGCATGCGGCGTTTGGGTCGCGGTATGTGGCGGCACGGCATGTCGATGTGTGGTGTCCGCCGGGGTATGGTGAGGCGCCGGACCGGCGTTACGCCGTGATTTACATGCACGATGGGCAGAATCTGTTCGAGCCGGCATGGGCGGCGTACGGTATCGATTGGGGAGTCGATGAGGCGATGGTGCGGCTGATGCGGGACGCCGGTTTGCCCGGTGCCATCATCGTTGGCATCTGGAACAGCCCCGACCGGCGGCGGGACTATATGCCCGAAAAGCCGCTGCGCATGCCTGAGGCCGCCGCGGTGCGTTCGGCTTTCGTGGCAGAGTCGGGTGGGGATCCCGTGGCAGATGACTATCTGTGCTTCCTCACGCAGGAGCTCAAACCGTTCATCGACGCCACCTACTGGACGTTGCCCGACCAACCACACACGTTCGTCATGGGTTCGAGTATGGGCGGGTTGATTTCGCTGTATGCCCTGGTCGAATATCCCGACCTGTTTGGCGGCGCCGGCTGTCTCTCGACGCACTGGCCGATCGGTAATGATGTCATGGTGGATTGGTTTGGCGCAGCACTGCCACCGCCGGGCAACCACCGCCTGTACTTCGACTTCGGCACGGCCACGCTGGATGCCGGGTACGAGCCATTCCAGCGACGCATGGATGCCCACCTGCTGGCGGCCGGTTACCAACCCGGCTCCGACTGGCTTACCATGAAGTTCGAGGGCGCCGAACACAACGAGCCAGCCTGGCGGGCACGCGTCGATATCCCGTTGGCGTTTTTGCTGAGGCCGTAGGGCACACAGAAATCCTTACAATCTCTGTGTGCCCTGTGTGTTCTCTGCGGTAAAAAACTACTGCGGTGGCCAGTTAGGCGGCAGGCCGCGCTGCTCACGGATGTACTGGCGCAGCATGACGTAGGCGGGACGCAGGTGGAGTTCGTCGATGTTGCTCGGCTTCATGATCGACCACCAGTACTGCTCCTGGGCCTCGGTCCAGTCGACGTCCGGCATGTAGACGACGGTCATCAGGCCGATCCAGGGCTGCCAGTTGTCCTTGGCCCACTCGAACGCATCGACCAGGTACTGGCCCTGGGTTTCTTCGCTGACGGCGTGCCAGTGGTAGGGTGAGTCCGGCCGCGCATCCGTGGTCCAGCCAAACTCGAGCACGGCCACCTTCTTATCAGCGTCGCCGTACTTCTCCATGATCTTGCGCAGGTCTTCGACGCGCCGGAAGGTGAAGAAGCGCTCCCCGCCGTAGCGTGCCTTGTCGGCGGCGGCTTCATCGGGGCTGACGCTGGGTGCGGCGGCGAAGCCGGCGGCGTGCACACCGAGGACGTCGAAGTAACCATCGCTGCTGCCGCCCATCGCCTGGTAAAGCTGCTCCAGGAACTGGTCGTCGGGGATGGCCACGGGCAATCCGCTTCCGGTGGGCGTCAGCCCGGCGGAGATGACCGTCGCCTGGGGGGCACCGGCCTTGACGCCAGCGTAGGCCGCCTGCAGGAGGCGTGCATACTCGGCGGCATTGGGCGGCTGGCAGCCCCATTCACCGCCGCCGTCGGGCCGGTTCAGGTTGGGCTCGTTCCAGATCTGGTAGGCCTGGACCTTCCACGTGTAACGGCTGGCCACGGCGGTCAAAAAGTCTTTGAAGTCGTTGTAGTTGTCCGGCGGCCCATTGCACGGGAAACCGCCACCCGCCCACTTGGGCTGGCTGTCGACGCGCACCAGCAGCTTCAGGTTGTGTGCCAGGGCCTGGTCGACGATGCGGTCGGTCACCGTCCAGTCGAACTGGCCTTTGCCCGCGCCCTCGATCTCGCGCCAGGGGAAGTTGACCTTGACCCAGGAAAAACCAGCGTCTTCGATCAGCCCAAAATCACGATCGGCAATTTCAGCACGCCACCAGGGAAAAGCCTGGACGCCAAAATCGGGCGATTTGAAGCCGCGGTCGAAGGCCTGGGGTGTGGCCGGCACCGCGGTTGCCGTGACCGGTGCGGGCGTATTCGCGTCCGGTGCACTCGTCGACGTCGGTTCGTTCGCCGGCGGCAGCGGCGTGGCAGTCACATCCGCCGGTTCCGTGGCCGCCGGGGTCGCCGAAGCTTCGGCGGCAACCGCCGTGGGTGTCTTAGTCGGTGTGGGGGTGACTTCCGGTGCCGCCTGGCCACACGCCGTAAGCACCAGCGCCACCAGCAGCATCACCACCAGTAAGTAATATCGTCTCAACACAACGTACCCTTCATCCAACTTCTATCTCCAACATCCAAAATCCAAAATCCAATCACTTCCCCATCCCGCTGAGCGCCTGGTAGGTCGGCGTGCCCCAAACTTTGAAGGCACTCTGCTCGCCGTTCTCGAAGTTCAGGTTCCACAGGAACATCGGCCCTACCCAGCCCCAGCTGCGCCCCAGCTGGTAGGCTCGTACGGCCCACTCGGCCTGTTCGGCGGACGTATTGTCCAGGGCGTACTCGTAGCCGGGGTGTGGGTTGCCTGACACAGCCCAACCAAACTCGGTCGGCCAGATGCGTTTTCCGCTGTCACCATTGGCTACCATGACGTTGCGGTAGCCCTCCATGGTTCCACGGAAACACCAGGAGTGGTGGCGATTGTCGTAGGGTCCACGAAATACGGCGCTGCCATCGGTCACCGAGCGCCAATCGCCGTCGGCCGGGCAGTTGTAGCCGCTGGGATGGGCGCCGACGGCGTCAGAATAACGGCGCAGCCCGGCGCGGTACATCGCCTGCAGGTACTCGATGTCGTCCATGCCCAGGGGTGGTTTGGCGCCCGTGGGCGTCAACGCGCCGCTGACCACGATCATGCCCGGACAGGCTGACTTGATCGCACCGTAGGCCGCGGCGAGTAAACGTACGTAGCGTGCCGGGTCGATCTGCTCATTGCCCCATTCGTAGTGCAGGTTTTGCTCGTTCCACACCTCGATGGCCTGTACGCGGCCGCAGTAACGTGCCGCAAAGCCGCGCACGAAATTGGCGTAGGTGCCTGGGTCGGCGGGCGGTCCTTCGACGCTCAGGTCAGAATTACCGGCGCGGGCCCAGTTGGGTGCTTTGACGATGCTGGCCAGCACGTTGACACCATTACCAGCCATGGCATCGATCAGGCTGTCGGTGCCACCCCAGTCGACCTGGCCGGGCTGCCCTTCGAGGTCCTTCCACGGCAGCTGGAACTTCATCCAGTTGAATCCCATGCCCTTGATGGCATTGACCAGGAAACCCTTGTCGGCACTGGGATCGACCTGGATGCCGTAGCCGAAGAAGCCGGCGGCGCGGGTGTTGGGTGCCGGGGCCGAAGGTGCAGCGGCGCGTGGGGCACGTGTCGGCGGCGGTGGTGCGGCGACCACGCTGACCCCGCTGATGTCCCCTGCGGTTTTGACCAGCGTGCCGCTGATCCAGCCTTCACGGGTACCGACACAGCAGACACGCCACCAGCTGGCGTTGTCATTTTTGCCCGTAATAAGCAGGCTCTGCCCCTTACGCACACGGCCGATGATACTGTACACCACGCTGGGACCGGTGCGTACGTTGACGACGTTGCCCTGCACGACGGCGGTGGGCTTGTCAGTCTGGAGCAGGGTGGGTGCGGCCACGGGCGAGGCGGCCGCCGAAAGGGGGACATTGAGTGCAACGATCACTGCGCACAGAAGTGCCAGGGCGATAGAGATGGCAGAACGCGGCATCGACTTCCTCCTGCGGAATGTGGTCTGCAAAGCAGTCACGGGTTGCCGGCCTCAAAAGGCGGTGTTGAAGTGCCAAAAAGGTAGCGGGAAGCCAGCACGCCGTTGTGCTGGCTTCGGTGGTTTCGGCGAACAAAACGGATGGGACAGCCAGGCTGCCCCATCCGTTTTGGGTCTATTTAGGCATCGCCGCGAGTGCGTCGTAGGCGGGCCGACCCCAGACGCCAAACTGGGCTAACTCGGTGCCGGGGTTGGTGATGCCGAAATTCAGGTTCCAGAGGAACATCGGACCCACCCAGCCCCAGCCGCGGGCGATCTGGTAAGCTTCGACCAGCCAGCGCGCCTGTTCTTCGGCGGTGTTGTCGTTGGCGTAGCCATAGGAATTGTTGACCGCCGGCCCGATCGCCCAGCCAAACTCGGTCGGCCAGATCTTCTTGCCGCCATCGCCGTTGGCGATCATGACGTTGCGGTAGCTCTCCATCGTGCCGCGGAAGCACCAGGAGTGATGGCGGTTGTCGAAGGGACCGCGGAACGAAGCCGTGGGGTCCTGCACAGAACGCCAGTCGCCGTTGGCCGGGCAGTTGTAACCGCTCGGATGTGACCCAATGGCATCGGCGTAACCCCGCATGCCCGCGCGGTACATCGCCTGCAGGTATTCGACGTCGTCGATGGCCTTACCCGGCACGGAGCCGGCCGGTGTCAGGGCGCCGCTCACCACGGTCATGCTTGGGCAGGCGGCCTTGATGGCACCATAGGCCAGCTTGAGCATCGCCACGTAACGGCCCGGATCGAGCGGCTCGTTGCCCCATTCATAGTGCAGGTTCTGCTCGTTCCAGACTTCGATGGCCTGGACTTTGCCGCAGTAGCGGCCCGCATAGGCACCCACGAAGTCGGCGTAGTCCTGCAGGTTCTGCGGCGGTCCCTCGTCAGCGTAACCGTAGGCCGGGTTGCGTGCCCAGTTCGGTGCCTTGACGATGCTGGCCAGGATCTTCAGGCCGCTTCCCGAAAGGGAGTTGACGATGGAGTCCATACCGCCCCAGCCGTAGTCACCCTTCGAGCCTTCGAAGTCCTTCCACGGTGCCTGGAACTTGACCCAGTTGAAGCCCATGTTGCGTGTGGCGTTGGCCACGAATCCGAGGTCGGCACCGCCGTAGACCTGGGCCTGGACGCCGTAGCCGAAGCCGGCACCGCTGCCGCGCGACGGTCCCACGGGCGCTGGCGCCGGCGCTGGGTTCGTATTGGCCGGCTGCGCGGGCGCTGCCGGGGCAGCCGGGCGCGGGGTCGCCGTTGGCCGCGGTGTCGGGGTGGCAGTGGGGACCGGGGTGGCGGTCGGTACAGGCGTGTAGGTCGCCACGACCATCGCCACTTCACCGGCCTCACTCACCGGCCGGCCGTCTTCGACGATCGCAGCCTGGACCTTGAATGCGGCCCCGGGAGAGTCAGGCACCTGCCAGGTGTGCGTACTCGTCGACAGCAGTGCGTCGTCACCGAGTTCGATCACCTGTCCATCGGGACCCTCGACCTGCCAGCTCACTGCAAACTGGCTGCGGTTGGCGGCGGGCTGTCCCTGCTGGAAGGTCGTCAGCGCGTTCCAGATCTCCGGATCGGCGGCGGGCAGGGATTGGATGGTGGCGCCCTGCAGGTGATATTGGTTGATCAACTGCAGCTTGTGACTCAGGCTTTCGGCATTCTCCAGCCACACCGTGCGTTCGTAACCCTGGTCGTCGCGATAACGATAGGTATAGGCCCCCACGTTTTCATCGAACACCAGTTCGCTGGTCGCGCGATCGGCAATCAACTTGAGGTCGATGGTGGCACCGGGCGTGACCTCGGTACTCGCCTGGATCTGGCCAATCAAGGGGGTCAATGCTTCGCTGTAACTCTTGGGCAGGTAATAGTTACCCGACTGTTCGATACTGGTCCCTGGAAATACCAGCTGAATCTTATTACGATCGACCTGGCCGACCGCCCAGCGCAGCAACGCATGGATTTGACCATCAGGTGTGTACGCCTTCGGGTCACTGGCCGCCGGCACGCGCAGGGTATCGACCACCGCGCCCAGCTTCTGCCAGTGGTACGGACCAGTTTCCCAGGTGTCGACGGCGACCTGGCGTGGTTCTTCGACCGTAACCGAGACAGTTTTACCCTGGGCATGCAGCCGTTCGGCCAGTTTGCCCACGAAATTGACAAAGTCCTGGGACAGGTTGGCATCGATGCCGCGGTAATCCAGGTTGATACCGGCGTAGAGATTGCCCACGACGAGCTGCTCGATGGCGTCGATGTGACGCTGCTGCTGTTCGTCGGTCACCAGCATGTTGGCAATGAGGTCGGTGCGTACGGCGCCGCTCTCTTCCCAGTTGCGCAGCGTCGGCACCACGGCAAAGGCACTGGTGGCGTCGGCGGGCAAACCCTGCAGGCTGCCCTCAATATCGCCACCGTCACCGAGCATCAAACCCACCGGGTTGACTTCGACCAGCGCACCCTTGCCTTCATCGGGCAGGGGACTGGTTGCCGACGCCTGGGCTGACGCCCGCGGTGGCTGCATCTTGGTCTGCATCACCATGAACGCCGCCGGCAGATAGTCGAGGCGGGCTTCCATGACGTCATCGGCCACAACGACCTGGCTTGGCACCTGGTGCCACGTAGCCGGTACACCGTCGTAGGCGTACAAGTCGAGTGTGTCGTACGGTTCTGAGTCGTTGGGGATGGGAACGCGCAGCACCACCTGCGACGGCGCATCGCCGCGCGAGGTGATCTGGTACAGCGGGCTGCGCGGGATCAACCGGTTGGCCGGCAGCTGCTCGGCCGCCGCCACCAGGTCGCGACCCGCTTCGCCAGCCACGAACGGTTCGCGCGGCACGGAGGACACCTGCAGTCGAACTGTCTTGGCGGCGGTGCCACTGGCATCCTGCAGCCCCTCTTGGGGCACAATCACCTGTGTACCGTCTGGATCGATCACGGAGCCACCCGTGGTTGGAATCGTGGTGTAGCCCCCGGTCTGCAGACGCTCCACCAGGCTGATGGGTGGCAGAATCAGGGCCAGCAAAATCAACCCGAGGATCAGCAAATTGACAATCAGTTTGCCCGATTTGCTATCGAACCAGCGGGTCAGGTTTGGAAACAGGTTTGGCGTGTCAGATACACCCTGCATCTATTGAACGCTTCTCCTTTCGGCGAGTCGCGATGTTCAGAAAAACAAAAAACCTCGACCAGGATCGTTTGCCGTGGGGGCTCGCGCCCCCCGGTCGAACCAGCGCGCCCGCAGGCAGCGCCCGCTATCCGGTTGAGGTGTATGCCAGGGGATGGTTATTTCGACCTGCACTCTATCTCTGGTTATGCTGAAGTCGTTACCGGGCCGGCAGTTGGTCAATCATCGGAACAACTCAACAAACCCGACGGTCTCTCAGGACCATCCAAGTGTCGCCATTCTAACATAGCCCTTGGGATTTGGCAAAGGCGGATATAAAGCAAATCGTCGCCTGCTTTACACCGCGTGCGATTTGTAGTATAGTTCCGGCTTGACCCGTAACCTGTGGATGGGTGAATGCGAAACAAACCCGATTGGACGATCGTTGGGCTCGGTGTAGCCCTCGTGTTTCTCTTGGGCCTGGGCGCCGTAGCACTCGTGGCCTATTTTTCCATAAATAGTGCCGCCGACACCGCGCCCGAGATGACGTGGGCCCAGCCGTGGGACGTTGTGGACGGCCAGCGCATACCCCCCGATCTCGGTTTTCTACCGCTGGCGGGCGATGCGGTCGACGGTGTCGTCCGGCGGGCCTTGGAGGCACAGGAGCTGCACGCCGGTTATGCGCTGATCGTACAGTCGCCGGAGCTGACCGATGCGCAGCGTGCGGGGCATCTGCTGCTGCTTGGCAAACGTCAGGCGGCGGCGGGCGAGGAGGAGGCGGCGTCACTTGCCTACCGCCTGGCCCACGAAGTGGCTGCGCTCAGCCCCACCCTGCCGGACATTGCACGTGCCGAGACGGCCCTACAGGCGGCCGATGGCTGGTTGGCCATGGATAAACCCGACCTGGCACGTGTCAGTCTCGAGATGGTCGAGGCCCTGGCAGGTCACAGTGTCTATCTGCTGGACCCACAGCGCGCCGACCTCTTTAGCCGCCTGGCAACCATCTATTTGAAGCTGGATGAACCGGAGAAAACAAAGGAACTGCGTAACCTGGCATCGAACCTCCCGCCGCGCGATCAGCCACCGCAGCGGCCCCCCGTGCTGGCACTCGATGCCCTGGGCGTCGACCTGGCTGTGCCCGATACCCTGACAGCCACCATCGAGTCGCGGCGGGCGGCGTTCGACGCCGTCGTCAACGGCCTGCTGGCCGGGCGCTTTTTGACCGACGAAGACGTGATTGCGCTCGAACCGACGCTGGTGGCCGAAGATCAGGCACGACTGGCCTTCTACCAACAGGTGTTGGCGTCGTCACCGCAGGCTGCCGAACGGGCGGCGGCGCAGTTGGCGCTGACCAACTGGCTGACCCTCAAGCTGCGCGTGGCGCGGCTGGACCTGCAGGCCAGGCTGGTGCCGGACTGGGAAGCAGAAAACGAGACGATCCGCACCGATCTGGCAGCGGCCAATGCCGACCTGTACGCGCTGTACCGTGACCTCGCAAGCGAACTGCCCGACCCCGCAGACGTCAGCCGTGCCCGTTACGAGGTCCTGCGCAGTGAGATTCTGCGCGGGCGGTTGGGGCTCTATCCCGATTATCCGCTCGACGAAGGGGTGCAGCGGCTGATGGAAGCGCAGAGCGACCTGGCATCCACGGCGCGCGGCCCCGGCCTGATGCTGCGTGACGTCGATGGGCAGCGGTTGTTTACCCTTCAGGCGCCCGCGGCATCGACCGGCTCCTGAGGATGGGCGGGCTGGATTCATGAAAAACACTCTCTTCGTGGTTGGAACACCGCTCGGTAACGTCGCCGACTGGTCTCCACGCGCACAGCAGGTATTGGCCGCCGTACCGGTGATTGCCGCTGAGGACACGCGCGTCACGGCACGGCTGCTCGCCGCCTGTGGCATTGCCGGTGCACGGTTGATCACCTATACCGACGCCTTTGCACCCAAACAGGCCCAGCGCCAGGCCGAAGTTCTGGCTGCCTTGAACCACGGTGACGTGGCGTTGGTCGCCGATGCTGGCATGCCGGGCATTGCAGACCCGGGTTACGCCCTGGTGCAGGCCGCGGTGGCGGCGGGGCACCGGATCGTACCGGTGCCAGGGCCATCGGCGGTGGTGACCGCGCTGGCCATTGCGGGTCTGCCCGCCGGGCGTTTTTTATTCCTGGGATTTCTGCCGCGGCGGCGTGCCGAGCGCCAACAGCTCCTGCGCCAGGCCGCCGATGAACCCGGCACCCTGGTGGCCTACGAAGTGCCGCATCGTCTGCTCGAAAGCCTGGCCGACCTGGTCGAGGTTTTGGGTGATCGTCCCGTGCTGGTGGCGCGTGAGCTAAGCAAACCGTACGAAACGTTGTGGTACGGTCGCCTCGGAGCGGCGGTGACAGCGCTGGCGGCGGAAGCACCGCGTGGGGAATACGTCCTGGCCATCGCTGGTGCGGCAGCCAACGTCCAGGCGGCGGAAGGTGACTGGTCACCTACGCAGGTGCGCGAGGCGCTGGCCATCATGGCGGCGGAAGGTGTCGACGAGCGCGCGGCGCAGCGTGTGGTCGCACGGCTGGCTGGTTGGCGCAAGAAGGATGTATACCGTTTAACATTCACGGCGGAGGCGAACCAAGATGATCGATCTTGATGATTTGGATGCGGTGGCCAGCCGCGACCCGCGCGGCATGCTGCGCCTGGTTGGCGAGCTGCCACTGCAAGTGGCTGCGGCCTGGCGGCAGGTGCACAGTCTGTCGCTGCCGGCGTCGTATGCCCAGCTCGAACAGATCGTCGTGGCGGGTATGGGTGGTTCGGCCATCAGCGGCAACCTGGTGGCGGGTCTGGTGGCCGACAGCTGCCGTGCGCCCATCGTGGTCCTGCGCGATTACGAACTGCCGGCGTGGGTTAACGAACGCACACTGCTGATCGCTTCGAGCAATTCGGGCAACACCGAAGAGACGCTGGCCGTGGCGGCAGCGGCCCAGGCGCGCGGCGTGCCGCTGCTCACGCTGACCGGGGGGGGCAGGTTGGCCGAGCTGGCTGCGGCCTGGCAGGTGCCCCTGGTGCGTTTCCAGTACGCCGCACCCCCGCGCGCCGCCCTGGGTTATCCATTCACCCTGCTGCTCGGAGTCCTGTTCCGCCTCGGCTTCGTCCCCGATCCGGCGGCGGAGATCGAAGATGCCCTTCAGGCCATGGCCGAGGTGGCGGCCGAATCGCGCGAAGACGTGCTGGTGGCCGATAACAGCGCCAAACAGATGGCGCAGCGCCTCTATGATCGACTGCCCATCGTCTACGGGGCATCGTTCCTGTCCGCCGTTGCGCAGCGTTGGAAGGACCAGTTCAACGAAAATGCCGACACCCTGGCGGGCTGCGAAGAGCTGCCCGAGGCCGATCACAACGCCGTGGTGGGGACCAAGGTCGCAACCGGTGTGCTCAGCCGGTCCACGGTGCTGATCCTGTCGTCGCCGTTGTACTATCCACGAACCCAGGTGCGCGTCGAGTTGACCGCCGAGCTGCTGGAGAAACGCCGGCTGCGTGTCGAAGTCATCGAGGGGCACGGCCAATCACGCCTGGCGCACCTGCTGTCGTTGATTCACCTGGGTGATTATGTCAGTGTCTACCTGGCCCTGCTCAACGACATCGATCCCACCGAAATGACCCCCATCGAGTTCCTGAAACAGCGCATGGCGGAGATGTAGGGATTTGGGATTTGGGATTTTGGATTTTGGATTTTAGATTGGATTTTGGATTGGATTGGATTTTGGATTGAGGGAACGTGCAGCAAACGTCAGGTGGGCGTGGGTTAAGTTTGCTTGACAAATGGGGAGGGGACGGGTATACTGTCACTAACGATTGGGTGGCGGAAGAGATGATCGGTCACGACCTTGTATGAACAATCATGTTCGGATGCACCACCAATTGATGCCACGGTTTCGAGGGGAGGCACTGCTGCGCATGGCGCCGGTGCCTTTTTGTATAAGGAGGGTCTGTTAATGGATTCAGGCATGATCGGCAAGATCGAAAAGGGCAAACGTTATGCCCACGAGACTGACCGTGTCCATGTGTCGTACCTCCGCGTTAAGTTTCACGGCGAACACGATGACCACATCGTTGCCTATGACGAGGGTCAGTGGACGTGCGACTGCAGCTCCTATTTGCACCGTGGGCTGTGCAGCCACATCATTGCGTTGGAACAGATTTTTATGGGGTACGTCGCACCAGCACCGATGCCGTCAGCCAATCTTCCGGCAAGTGCCATGACGAGTTAACGCCGAGAAGGACGAACCTTCTCCAGGCAGGGGAACCGGCGCCGGCTGTGCCGCACGGCCCTGTCTTCGTGTGTTTGGGTGTCTCGTTGCGGACGGGCCCAGGCAGTAAGCTCTGGCCCGTCCGTTTATGTCAAAAAACAGTGTGGAGCAGCTGGTGAAACGTTGGCAGTTCTGGTTGGGTGTTACGGTAAGTGTCGTGTTTGTCATTGTAGCGGTGCGCGGCCTGAAGCTCGAATTGGTGTGGGATTATCTGCGGACTGCGAATTACGCCTGGCTCATTCCCGGTATCATCATCTATTTTTTTGCGGTCTGGGCGCGTACCTGGCGCTGGCACTACCTGTTGAATCCAATCA
Source organism: uncultured Anaerolineae bacterium (assembly GCA_964443225.1). Taxonomy (GTDB): domain Bacteria; phylum Chloroflexota; class Anaerolineae; order SSC4; family Amarolineaceae; genus SSC4. The sequence continues at coordinate 99,703 of CAYUCC010000002.1, read as the reverse complement.
AAGTCATCCCACTGCGCCGCCTCTTCCCCGTGGTGGCCATCGGCTACATGGGCAACAATATCTACCCCATCCGTGCGGGCGAATTCATCCGCGCGTACGTGCTCAAACGCGGCGAAGACGTACCGATGAGCGCCTCTCTTGCGACGATCTTCATCGAGCGTATTTTCGACGGCCTGGTCATGCTGTTGTTCGTTTTTGTAGCCCTGCCATTTACACCGATTCCACCGGCGTTTCGCCAGCTCGTGGTACTGTTCAGCGTACTGTTCTTTTTTGCCCTCGGCTTCTTTATGGCTGTGGCGGCCAACCCGCTGCGCGCACGGCGGTTCTACGATTTTTTCGTCAACCGCTTTCTACCCGCATCCTGGCAGGACCGTATGGGCGGGCTGTTCGACCGGTTTCTGTCTGGCCTGGGTGCCCTGCGCAGTCCGCGCGACATGCTGATGGTGTTCGTCACATCGATCGTGATCTGGTTGGCGGAAACGGTGAAGTACTGGTTCGTGATGCATGCCTTCGATTTTTCGGTGTCATTCATGGTGCTCATGCTTATGAACGGCATCGTCAACCTGGCCACGACACTGCCCGCCGCACCGGGCTATATCGGCACCTTCGACCTGCCGGGGATCGCGGTGTTGACGGCGTTCGGCGTCAATCCCGAGGTGGCGGTCGGTTATACGCTGGTCTTGCACGCGGCGCTGTGGCTGCCCATTACCCTGGTCGGGGCCTATTTCATGTGGCGCGAGCAGCTCAGCTGGCGCGATCTGGGTCGCGCCACGGCACCGCGCCAGGAGCTCGAAGCGCTGTAGGGTTCACCCCACAGAATACAAAGTGCACGTAGAGATCTGATGTCTTTGGCGGGAGTCGTTCAGGAGTTGTTCAGGAGTCGTTCAGGATGGAAGAACTTGGATTCAACAGCACGCAGCTGGATAACGGGCTGCAGGTCATCACCCAAGAAATGCACCACGCCCCGGTGGCGTCGTTTTGGGTGTGGTACCGCGTCGGCAGCCGCAACGAAGGTCCCGGCCTCAGCGGCGCGTCACATTGGGTCGAGCACATGCTGTTTCGGGGCACCGACCGGTTCCCCGGTAACGCCGTGCACAAGCTGGTCTCACGCGAAGGTGGCGTGCGCAACGGCTTCACCTACATCGACTACACGGCCTACTTCGAGACCCTGCCCGCCGACCGGATCGACCTGGCGCTGCAGCTCGAATCGGACCGTATGATCAATGCCCGCTTCATGCCCGATGACGTCGAGGCCGAACGCACGATCATCCTCTCCGAACGTGCAGGGCGCGAAAATACCCCCGGCTTTCTGCTCGACGAGGCGCTCAACGCCGCCGCCTTCCCGCACCACCCCTACGGGCACACGGTGATTGGCTCGCGCGCCGATTTGCTCTCCATGACGCGCGATGACCTGTGGCACCACTACCGGACCTACTACGGACCCAACAACGCGATTGCGGTGGCCATCGGTGACTTCGAGACCGCCGCCATGCTGGAGCGGGTTGCACAGCTGTTTGGTCCGGCCCAACCCTCCGGTGTGACGATTCCACCGGTAACGGCGGGTGACTACGAGCAGACCGAAATGCGGCGCGTCGAGGTCACCGGCGACAGCCGCGTCGCTTATGTCGAGTTGGCCTTTCGCGCCCCGCATGCCCTGCACGCCGACTTTTTCCCGCTGGTGGTCCTGGATGCGGTGCTGAGTGGTGGCAAATCTCCATCGGCGTTTGGTGGTGAAGGGCTCGGTCGCAGCGCACGCATCTACCGCCGTCTGGTCGATACCGGCCTCGCCGCCAGTGCGGGTTCGTTCATACGCCCGAGCATCGACCCCCACCTGTTCAGTTTTTCGGCCACGGTGCGTGCCGAGCAGTCCCCAGCTGCGGTCGAGGCCGCGTTGTGGGAAGTGATCGATGGCGCGGCTGCGGGTGATATCTCCGAGGCCGAAGTGGTCAGGGCCATCAAACAGAGCCGTGCCCAGTTTGCCTACGGCCGTGAAAGCATCAGCCAGCAGGCCTATTGGCTGGGCTTCAGCTCGGTGGTGACGTCGGTCGACTGGCTGGCACGTTATCTTGACAGCATGGCGGCCGTCACGGTGGACGACGTGCGGCGTGTGGCGGCGTCGTACCTGCAGCGTGCCCGCTGTATTGCGGGCTGGTACGTGCCGCGTCATGGACAAAACCAGGGATGACCATGTTTTCTGAAGGATTGGTGCATACGACGTTGGCCAATGGGCTGACTGTGCTGGTAAAACCGGTGGCATCGGCACCGGTGGCGACCCTATGGATGTGGTACCGCGTCGGCAGCCGGCACGAGGTGCCCGGCATCACCGGTGCGTCGCACTGGGTCGAGCACATGCTCTTCAAAGGGACCGAGCAGTTCCCGCCGGGTGAAGCGGACCGCCGGGTGGCGCGTGTCGGCGGGATACGCAATGCCATGACCTGGGTCGATTTTACGACCTATTTCCACACCGTGCCGGCGAACAGTATCGACCTGGTCCTGGCGATCGAGGCCGATCGTCTGGCCAACAGCCCGTTCGATCCCGACGAGTTCGAGGGCGAACGCACGGTGATCATCTCGGAACGGCAGGGAGCGGAGAATGTGCCGCAGTGGCTGCTCGACGAGGACGTCAAAGCCGCAGCCTTCAAGGTGCACGGTTATCACCACAATACAATCGGCTGGTTATGTGACCTCGAACAGATGACGCGCGACGATCTGCACGCACACTACCGCCGCTACTACGTGCCCGGTAACGCCATCGTGGTGGCATGCGGTGCGTTCGATGCCGCCGACATGACGGCCCGCATCGTCGATCACTTCGGTCACCTGCCGGCAGGCCCGTCTGCACCACCCGAACGTGCCGTCGAGCCGGTGCAAACCGGCGAGCGGCGGGTAGTGCGCGAAGGGCCGGGTGATACGACCTACCTGCACGTGGCCTACCACGCACCGGCGGCCTCGCATCCCGACTTTTTCCCACTGTCGGTGCTGGATACGATCCTGGGTGGTGCGCAGGCCATGAGCCTCTTTGCCGAGGGAGAACCCAGCCGCAGCTCGCGGCTCTACCGTGCCCTCGTCGAAACCGGGCTGGCCGCTGACGTCACCACCCAGCTGGTACCCACGGTGGCACCCTACCTCTACGGCATCGACGTCGTGGTGCAGACGGGCGCGGCACCGGATGCCGTCGAAGCGGTGCTGTTGGCCGAAATCGAGCGTATGCTCGATGAACCGGTGACGGCGGCTGAGCTGGCCAAAGCCATCAAACAGACACGCGCCGAGTTCATCTACGGCGCTGAGAGTGTGACCGACCAGGCCTATTGGCTCGGTTTTGCCGAACTGGTTGCGTCGCAGGCGTGGCTCGACACCTATCTCGAACAGGTAGCGGCGGTGACGCCGGGAGACATCCAGCGCGTGGCGCGCACCTACCTGGGTGCCGGCAACCGGACGGTGGGTACCTTTGTGCCCACCCATGAAGACGAAGGCGATAACTTATGGTAGACCAGGCTAAACTCGATCGAACACACACGGTACCCGACGCCAGCAACGTCACGCGCCATGTACTGGCCAACGGGCTGGTCGTCCTGGTACGTGAGAATCACAGCAGCCCCTCTGTCGTCGTCAGCGGCTACCTGCGCTGCGGGGCGCTGCACGAGACACCGGCGCAGGCAGGGTTGAGCAGCTTTGTATCCACGATGCTGCGCCGCGGCACGACGACGCGCACCTTTGCCGAGATCAACGAGACGTTGGAAGCAGTCGGCGCATCGATCGGCATCGGTAGTGGGCGCCACATCACCGACTTTGGCGGCAAGAGCCTGACCGAAGACCTCGACCTGATGCTCGAGATCCTGGCCGACGTGCTGCGCCATCCGGTATTCCCCGCAGAACACATCGAAAAGGTGCGCGGCCAGATCCTCACCGGGCTGCAGGAACGTGACAACGACACCCGCAGCATGGCGTCGCTCGCCTTCCGCACTGCGTTGTATGGGCAGGACCATCCCTACGGTCGCAGCCTGGCGGGCGAAAAAGAAACGATTCTGCCCATCCAACAGGATGATTTGCAGACATTCTACCGCAGCTACTACGGACCAACCGGCGGGGCAATCGTGCTGGTGGGTGACGTGCAGACCGACCGTGTCATTGCACGCATCGACGCGCTGTTAGGTGATTGGGCCAACCCATCCACGGCGATCGAGGGCGTCCTGCCAACGATTCCGGCACTGGCGACGATCGAACGGCGCAGCATTCCGATTGCCGGCAAGACACAAACCGACCTGGTGCTCGGCTGCGTTGGCCCCCTACGGCAAAGCCCGCACTACTACCCGGCCGCAGTCGGCAATACCATCCTGGGCCGGTTTGGCATGATGGGACGGCTGGGTGACAACGTGCGCGAGAAGCAGGGTCTGGCCTATTATGCGTACAGCGCCCTGGAAGCGGGCGAAGGGCCCGGTCCGTGGATGGCGATTGCCGGCGTGAGCCCCGCGACCGTGGCACGCACCATCGACAGCATCGTCCATGAGATCGAGCGTATGCGCGAAGAACTGGTCGCGGACGAAGAGCTGACCGACTCGCAGGCGTTCATGACCGGTGTTCTGCCCCTGCGTCTGGAGACCAACCAGGGGGTGGCCGATACCCTGTCCGACATCGAGCGGTTTGGGTTGGGGCTCGACTATCTCAACCGGTATCCTGATTTCATCAACCAGGTGACTGCGGCAGAAATACGTGCCGCAGCGCAGCAGTATCTCACCCTGGATGCCTACGTCGTGGGCATCAGCGGTCCGCCCGAGCTCGAACCAACGTTGTGAGGGGTGTGGAAGCCACAGAGAACGCAGCAATCACAGAGGTTTTTTGTGGAATGATTGGGGAGTGCTGTGGCCGAACCGGTGATTCAGGCTGTTGGCGTAGACATCGTCGAAGTGGCACGGGTGCGCACAATTCTCGACCGGCACCGTGACCGCTTTCTTGCGCGTGTCTTCACGCCGCAGGAAGTGACCGACTGTGCCGGCCGGGTCACGTCGCTGGCAGCGCGTTGGGCGGCCAAAGAAGCGGTCAGCAAAGCGTTGGGCTGCGGCTGGGAAGGCATTCGCTGGACCGACATCGAGATCGTGCGCCTGGCGCGCGGTCAGCCCGTCGTGGTTCTGCACGGGCCGGCGCGGGCCGCTGCCGAACGTCAGGGGCTGGTTCACTGGGCGATCAGCCTGTCGCACGCCGAGGCGTACGCGGTGGCCTTTGTCGCTGCATCGGGGGGTCAGCCATGAGTGGCCTGGAAACCCTGTACATTGCCACGCGCGCCGACCTGCACCCGCTCATGCAAACGGCCCTGCTTTACCTGGGCCGGCTGCGCTGGCTGGAAACCACCGGTCAGCCGCAGTTGGGGTCCATTCCACCGCACGAGGGGTCCGTTCTGTTGTTGGACACCGGGCTGCCGGGCATCGATGCGGCCTGGTTCAACGAGCTGCGTACCCAACAACCGGCCCTGCCGGTCATTCTCCTGGCAACGCCGTCCGACCTCTCGCTGGCGGTACAGCTCACCCACTACGACATCGCCGAGATTGTCTTGTTACCCACGGAGGCGACCTACCTGCGTGCGGCGGCCAGTCGCGTCCTGCAGCGGCGGCGTGTGACGCACGAGATGGCACGACGCAACGCCTTGATTCCGCTCTACGAGATGAGCCGCATGTTCATGCTGCAAACCGACCTGGACACGCTGCTCAGCCGCATCCTCGAGACGGCGGTCAACGAAACGGGTGCGCATCGCGCCTCCCTGATGCTGGTCGATGAAAACCGGCAGGAACTCACAATTCAGGCGGCGGTGGGTATCGATGCCGACGTCATTGCGCATACGCACGTCGCAATGGGTGAAGGTATCGCGGGCTGGGTGGCCAAAACCGGGGAGCCTTTGGTCGTCAATGGGCCGGACGACCTGCCCGATTTTTTACGCCACGGGATGCGCGGCGGCTCGCTGCGCTCGGCGGTCTGCCTGCCTTTGACGGTCAAGGGTCAGGTCATCGGGGTAATGAACCTGGCCAAAACCACAATCGAGGACCCGTTTCTGCCGGGCGATGCCGAAATGTTATCGGTGCTGGCTGGTCAGGCGGCGATTGCAATTGCCAATGCGCGTCTGATCGAGCACATGGAAGCGGCGTACGGGGAGCTGTCACGGCTGGACCATCTGAAGACCGAGTTCATCAACGTCGCGGCGCACGAGCTGCGCACGCCGGTGAGTGTGGTCGTCGGTTACGCCAATCTGCTGGCCGAAAAAGCGCCGCCGCGTTTGAAGGACCTCGTGCAGCCGCTGGTCGCCGAAGCGCGACGGCTGCACCGCATCGTAGATGACCTGTTTCACCTGGACTATCTCAAATCGCTGCGCCAGCTCGATCCCGGGTTGGACATTCAACCGGTTGACCTGGCGGAAGTGGCACGCGGCGCCGTACGCGAGGCACAGCCAGTGGCCGACGGGCGCCAGCTGGACCTGGCCATCGAGGCGTCCGAGGCGGTTGTTGTCTACGGCGATGCGCAGGGTCTGCTGCGTATCCTGCGCCATCTGCTGGACAACGCACTCAAGTTCACACCGGCGGGCGGACGTGTCCTGGTGCAGGTCAGCACGGCACACGGTGAGGGCATGCTGCGTGTGGCGGACACCGGGCCGGGCATTCCACCCGAAGAGAGCGAACGCATTTTTGCCCCGTTCTACCAGCTGAGTCCATCGCTGCGGCGGGCGCACGGCGGCATGGGGGTGGGTCTCAGCCTGGCGCAGCGTCTGGCGCAGGTGCAGGGCGGCCGGCTCTGGCTGGACCAGTGCCCACCGCCAGGCGCAGCCTTTTGCCTGGCACTGCCGCTGGCCAACACCGGTGGAGAGATCGCATGAAACGTTGGGGGCTGCTGGTGCTCCTGGTGGCCGGGCTGACGTGGATCTACCTGACGCGCGCACAGGACCCAGCCCTGCTGGCACCGCCGGGACAGCGCCCACCCAGCCCACAGGTTGGTTTTCCGGCGCCCGATTTTCGTTTGACCGGCGTGGACGGGCAAACACGCGACCTGGCCGGTTTGAAGGGCCAGCCCGTGGTGCTCAACTTCTGGGCGACGTGGTGTCCCCCCTGCCAGGCGGAGATGCCGGCCCTACAGACGCTGGCCGACGACTACGCCGCGCGCGGGGTGACCGTGTTGGGCATCAACCAGGCCGAGACGGCGGAGCAGGTGCGCGGCTATTTGGAGGCCAGGGGCATCGATTTTCCGGTCGTGCTCGATGCAGATGCGGCGGTCAGCCAGGCGTACCGCGTGCGCTCGCTGCCGACGACCTTTTTCATCGACCCAAACGGTGTGATCGATGAGATCGTGGTGGGTGGTCCGTTGAGCCGCGCGCTGCTGGAGAGCAAAGTGCAGCAGCTGATGGAGCCCTGAACGATGCTGCGGTCCGTATCGATTCTGGGTCTCAGCGTACCGGTGAAGCCGATCCTCGTATTGGTGGCGCTGTATGCAGGCCTGTGGCTGGCGGCACGCCAGGCGCGTGGGCGCGGTCTGGACGGGGATCACCTGTGGAATGCCGGTTTCGTGGCCGCCGCCGTGACGGTGGTGGTCGCGCGTTTGTGGTACGTGGCGCAGTACTGGCAGATCTATGCCCAGGAACCGCTGCAGGTGTTTTCCCCGCGACCTGGCACCCTGGCGTGGATACCGGGTTTGGTATTCGGCCTGGCGGCGGGGATCGTATACCTGGTGGGGAAGCGGGTGCCATTGGCGGTGGCGGCGGACTGCCTGGCACCGGGGGTGTTGCTGGGTATGGCAATTCTCAGTGTCGCCGACTTTTTGGCGGGTGATGCGTTTGGCGCGCCGGCGGCGGTGCCGTGGGCGGTGGATTTGTGGGGAGCACGCCGGCATCCGGTGCAGCTGTACCAGGCGGTGGCGTTGGCGGTTTGTGTGGGTATTGTGCTGGCCGACCGCTCGCCGCGGGCGGGGCATCGTGCCTGGTTGGGGTTGTTTTTGTATGCGCTGACGCGGTTGGTGTTCGATGCGTTCCGGGGGGATAGCGTGATCCTGGCCGGGGGGTTTCGGGCGGAGCAGATGGTGGCGTGGGTGGTGGTGATGGTGGCGGGGTGGGGGATGAGTAGGGAGTAGGGGAGAGGATTGGAGCGGATTACTGTCAACGGATTCGGGGAACGGATTGAACGGATTACTGTCAACGGATTCGGGGAACGGATTGAACGGATTGGGAACGGATTGGAGCGGATTACTGTCAACGGATTCGGGGAACGGATTGAACGGATTGGGAACGGATTGGAGCGGATTAAACGGATTGGGAACGGATTATGGTCAACGGGCGATTGATTAGCGCGCAGATACCATGAGTTCGCTGGCCAGCACCATTTCGTCGCCTTGCCGCACCCAGACGCGGATGGTGTAGATACCGGGTGCGTTGGGCTGGCCCAGGCGCACCTCGGCACTGAACTGGCGGTCGTCGAGTTGTGGCTGGATGGCCTCGATGATTTCGGCGGGGCTGGTGTAGGCGCCCTGGGGCACGGTGTCGGCGGTGAAGGGTGTGGGCCAGGGCATGTAGGCCAGGTTGATGAGTGGATCAGTGGCGGTATCACGCAGTGTGCCGCGCACCACCAGCGTATCGCCGGGGGCCGCTTCGGCGGGCAGTGTTTCCATATCGACCAGGCGGGTGACGAACTCCTGGGCCAGGCGCATTTCGCCGCGTTGGGGATCGTAGACGATGCCGATGCCGACGTGGGTGTGGGCGGGGTCGAGGATGGTGCGGCGATGGCCGGGGCTCTGCATGAGGCTGGCCTGGGCGTCACGGATGACGCGTGGCCAGTCCTCGATCGGTGCGGCGCGGCCGTCTTCGTAGCGGTACCAGTAGGTGTACAGGTTTTCGGCGACGGCGTCAAGGCCGCCGGCCTGGGCATAGCGGTGTTCGGGTCCCAGGCCCTGCAGATTCCAATGGCTGAAGTAATCGTTGGCCAGCATATCGGCGGTGTGGGTCTGCCCGGCCTGCGCCGCCGTGTCATCCCAGGCAACGGGGTCAAGACCGGCAGCGGCGCGATCGGCGTTGATCGCGGTCAGCATCACCGCCTGCAGGGCAGTGAGATCGAAGCCGGGCACTGCGAGGGTCGCCGGGAGGAGAGCAGTCGGCTGGCGTGTAACTAGTGTGGTTGGGGCTTGGGTGACGCTGGGTGGCAGTGGTGTCGCCGTAAGTGGGCGAGTAGAGCGAATAGCCGAGACGGTCGGCGCGCGAGTCGGGACTGCCGCCGGCACAGGCATGAGGCTACACCCAGGCAGGGCGAGTGTCGTGGCGAGCAGCACAAAGCATGCGGTCGTGCGTGACAGTTTGCGACGGGCGCGCAGCAGATAGTTCATGGTTCGACCTGGGTGACTCCTTGCGGGTCGCGTGCGCACGTGTTACTCAATCGACCGGCGCATGATGACCGGGCGCTCCGGTTGCAGTATAGCCTACTCTGGTCGCGTGGACAAGTTGCGGGGACAATTGAATGGGCCGCCCGGTGATTAGGGCTTGTAAAAGAACAACTTCCTGCAAAATGACCGGCATTCGTCGCAAAGAACGGTAAGTTATTCTTTTACAAGCCCTTTGCCAGTTCGCTGCGCATGCGACCGGTAGTGCTGTTCACAGCCTGGTGGCATGATGAGTTCTTCCCGTACGCGTAGTCGGTTTGACAACTACCGCAGCCGGGTGTTTAATGAATGTAGTGTGTTCGTCGTGGTGATTGGGCGACGGCCGAGAAGAGATCAACCCATGAACGTCTGTAAGACCCCGGTCAGGCGATCCCATAACTTCTTTCGTAGCCAGTCGTTGGTGCGTCATTAAACGCGCCAACGACTGGCGTTTTCTTATGGGGACCCGTGGTCTGCAGGAACTGCTGTGGCGCGTTGGCCCCCGGCAGGCAGCATGGGTTTGCTGTAACCACGTGAGCCAGACCTGGCTGGAAGTAGAGGGTCTGTGAGGGACAACGGCCGCAGCCCCGTTTGAAAGTGAGAGACGTTGGCCAAGCTCTCACTGTATGTGGCCGTGGGAGGCATCTATGTTGCGACTTACGTTATGTCTTGTTTTCGCGGTAGTGATCGTGTCGGCGGTTGGACAGGCTGCGGCCTCACCAATTCGCGTTGTGACGAATGAATCGCTGGCGTTCGCGGCCACACCAACGGGCACAGCGACAGTAGTGGTGCGGTCAACGCCACGGGGAGCGGCAGTCACCGTGCGGAGTACCGTCGTCAATATACGCACTGGTCCCAGCACAGCCTATCCCCTGATCGGACAGGTCAAAAAGGGGCAAGTGCTCGAAGTCAGCGGACAAAGCCGACCACCGGTGTGGTGGCAGATCGTCTATCCGGGGCCAGGTCGTGCGGCTGGACAAAAGGGGTGGATCAGCGGGCAATTGGTGGTGCCCAATGCCGCGGCGGCTAAGGCGCCGCTGATAACGAGCGTACCCCCGCCGCCAACACCGCGACCGCGACCGACATCCATACCCACGACTGTACCTGCCACGGTGGCCGCGGCGACGGCGACGTGTCCAAGCTGGTATCAGAGGCCAGCGCCGGGCAAGGGGGTGCTGGTGATCGAAAATCACGACACGGTGCCAGGACCCGGTATCCTGGTTGAGGAAGTAAATGTGCCTGGCCAGTATTGGGTGTTACCCAAGCAGAACGACGTGCCGAGCAGGATATCCTTTCAATTGGATCCAGGCCGGCACACGTTTATCGTGGAGATCTTGCAGCACAGCCGGCGTACGGTAGAGGTCGATGTCGAAGCTGGTCGTTCATATGTATCCCCGATCACGCGCGACATGTTGGCGCCTGGTTGCCCCACCTGTTTTCCCACTTCCCCTCGGCAACCCTATCCGGTATATGTGATGGAACCGCCGGCGGGGTGTTCGTGAGGAAGATAGGCTGGCAGGTTCGCTCCTGCCTTCCAGCCTGGCGGCTCGGGTGTGGCATCAGGGATCGCTCTCATTGACCGGTTCAATCGACATAAGCCTGACATCTGCTAAAGTGCAGACAGGAGTATAGCATGAACCAACCACACGAGGACGCACCAAAAAGCGGGCAGGTCCATCGATCAAGGTGGAAGCTCTTTTGGAAGCTCTTTTGGGGGTTGGTCCCCTTGATCTATCCCGCCCTGATGGTGCTGAACGCACTATCCCAAGAACGCCAAAAGCCAGCACCAGGCTGTCCACCAGCTTGTGTCTCCGCTCAATTTGCCGGGCGCGACTTGCGCAAGGCACAACTGTCCTTCGCAGATTTGCGCGGTGCCGATCTGAGCAAGGCCGATCTTCGTGATGCCTCGCTAATTGATGCAGACCTGAGCGGCAGCGATCTGCGCGGCGCTAATCTGCGCAGGGCCCATCTCGACAATGTCAACCTGCGGGGCGCTATTCTGGATGACACGACCGAGATAGAAGCCCACATCTACCTGGTCTGGGAGATCGTCAACCAGGGTGCGGACGGTCGTCAGCTGGCGGGGGCCGACCTCGCCGATGCTGACCTGCGCGACTGCAAGTTCACGCGTGCCGATCTCACGCGCGCCAACTTGGCGCGTTCCGACCTGCGCGGCGCCAACCTTCGGGAGGCCAACCTGGAGGGGGCCGCCCTGTCTTATGCCGAGCTTGAGGGTGCTGACCTGACTGGGGCAAACCTGGCAGGGGTTGATCTACGCCATCTATCCAGTTTTCGCAGCGAAACTATTCTGGTTGACGCCAAGTGGCGTCTGGCCTGGGAGATCGTGACCGTCGGCAAACCAGGAGCAGACCTGGCCGGTGTTGACCTATCGGAAGCCGATCTTCAACAAAGCACGTTGCAGGGTACCAACCTGAGTGGGGCCAACCTAAGCGACACAGACCTCCGCAGAGCCACTTTGACGAATGCCAACCTGACCGGGGCTCACTTAAGCAACACACGCCTAAACCGTGCCAATCTGGCGAATGCTGACCTGAGTGGAGCGAACTTGAGTAACACAGATCTTCGCAGAGCCACTCTGACGAATGCCAACCTGAGCGAAGCGAATCTGCAGGAAGCGTACCTATTTATGGCGCGCTTGACCGATGCTGATTTGACTGGTGCGGACCTCAGAGGTGCTGTTCTGGGTGAGGCGGACCTGACTGGCGCCAGGCTGTCTGCTGCTGACTTGACTGGAGCCTGGTATTCGGACTGCACGCTGTGGCCAGCGGCGTTTGTGCCACCGTCCACTGCGATCAAAATGGAGAAGACCTCCAAAGGCTTCCTCTGTTTCACAAACCAACAAGGAGAGCGCGTCTGTTCGGATGCCCCTTCACAAAAAGAGGACTGTAACCTCACGGTTGGGTCAAATTCCGACAAGGTCAAGTAATTGCGACAAGCTATCTGAACGACAGAAGCACTTACCGTTTTCGAACCAGAAGATCAAAGCATCCAAACAGGGATCGACTGAGTGGTCGCAGTCAGCGGCAGGGACTGCTCCGCCAGGCAGATCACGCCGCCCGGACCGGTAGGGAGACCGAGCTGCGGCAGGACCTGGAAATGCCGCAGGTCATCGCGCCCCGGTGAGGCGGTTCGTTTGATTTCCAGGGGGTACGCGACAGCATCCTGCACCAGGAGCAGGTCGATTTCCTTCTGGTCACGATCGCGGTAGTAATAGAACGGCGCCTGCTTGCCGTTGTGCCAGTAGCTCTTGAGCAGCTCGGCGACGACCCAGGTCTCCAGGATCGGGCCGGCCATGGCACCCGCCTCGAGTGTGGCCGCGCTGGCCCATGCCGTAAGGTAAGCGGCGAGGCCGGTGTCGAGGAAATAGAGCTTGGGTGCCTTGACCAGGCGCTTGTTCAAGTTGGTGTAGTACGGTTCGAGGAGATAGACGATCTCTGCGGTCAGCAGGATGGAAAGCCAATTTTTGGCCGTGTTCGGCGCAACGTCGGCATCGCGTGCCAGCTCGGCCAGGTTCAGGAGCTGGCCGGTGCGGGCGGCTGTGGCGCGCAAAAAGCGCAAGAACGCCATCTCATCGCCGACGCGGGCCAGGTCGCGGACATCGCGCTGCAGGTAGGTCTGCACGTAGGCGCTGTAGAACAGGTCGCGATCGATTGTATCATTCAAGGCAATCGCTGGCAGCGACCCACGCCAGATCAGGCGGTAGAGTTCGGGCAGGGTGATCTTCCCGCCCTGGCCAACCCGCTGTGCCATCTCGTCCGGTGTCGGCAAGAACGGATGGGCGTCCGGGCCCTGTCCCAGCAGCTCGCGACGCGACAGGCTCAGCAGGTGGATCACCGCCACGCGGCCGGCCAGGGATTCGGATACTCCCTGCATCAGGTGGAACTGCTGCGAACCGGTGAGCCAGAATAGGCCAGGCTGGTGGGCCTGATCGGCGGCCATCTTGATGTATGGTAGGAGCCCGACGGCATACTGAATCTCGTCGATGAGCACGGGCGGTGGAAAACGCTGCATGAAGAGGGCGGGGTCGGATTTGGCCAGGCTCAGAACCAGGGGATCATCCAGCGTCACGTAGGTGCGATCAGGCAGACTGAGTTGACGCAGCAGGGTTGTTTTCCCCACCTGCCGGGCGCCCGTGAGCAGCACCACAGGAAACTGGTGTGACGCCCTGGCAACGTGCGCTTCGAGCGTGCGTGGGATGTACATGGCATCAACCTCGAACAAGACCGGCTATAATGCATTCTGAATGCATAATAGCCGAAAAATACACCGTTGTCAAGTGCGATAACCCCGAGTAGGCTATCCGCCCATTTTGTGCTACAACAACTCCCGCTACTACTCAGAGTCGCGGCAACGATCGAGTACGAGTACGAGTACGAATAGGCAAGGACGTATTGCGAGGATAATGCTGGGTAAAATCAACGGGGGAACGCCTCCCTGCGGCAGTCCAATGACTGTCGCAGGGAGGATGATCGCTCAGTAGTAGGTTTGAAGGTACGTCTGGCCGAGGGCGACGCAGCCGGTGCGGTTGGCACACTGGCTGGGGTTGTCTACCACGTACAGATCGAAGTTGTGGGAACCTTCGTTGGGCAGTTGGGCTGCCACGCGATACTGACCGGTGCCCTGCAGCTCGAAGGTGTAACGGCCTGGGACGTCGCCCGTTTTGCCGGCCACCACGAAGTTCTTGTCGTTGACCTGCACCGTCAGATAGCGGCCGACGTGGTTTTCGATCACCAGGTAGGCGACGTTGCTGCGAACCGCGGGTTTGGGAGTTGGCGTGGCGGCAACTGCGGGTGGGGGCGGCGCCAGGGCAAACGGCACCGTGCGCAGGTCTATGCGCAGATCGAGAAAGGTCGTGGCGACCCACGCCTGATCGCGGCCAAACAGCTCGATTTTGACCCAGGTGTTGTCAGCGCTGCGGCCGATGATGCGGACGGTGGCGCCCTGCTTGAGCGTGCTGATGACGGGATAATTGGTCGATGGCCCGCTGCGCACGTTCAGCACGGCGGGGGCGACCGTGGCATCGCCGCTGGTGGTGTTGCCTGGTGCCTGGCGGTCACCGCTGCCGCCGATTCCAGGTTGCTGCGGTGCGGTTGGGGTGGTGTTGGGCAGCCATACGCTGGCGTTGTCGAACGCCACGGCGGTTGCGTCAGAGTCGATGGACCCTAACGTCAGTCCCCAGGCACCCTGGGTGAAGCTGGCATCCTGAATGCTCGTCAGCTCCTGGCCGTTGGCCAGCAGGGTGATCTCATCGCCCAGCGCCAACAGTCCCAGGCGATTGCGACCGCCTTCGCCGGCGTTCAGCGCATCGGTAGGAGTCCAGCGCGCCAGCGTTGTGAAAGAGTCGTCGACGTATTTGCCCAGGGTGAACTGGCCATCGCTGCTGACGACCGCCAGGTAAAAATTCTCCGTGTCCTGCATGCGGAAGATGAGACCGAAGAAGTTGTCGATCGCGCCCGCCTGGTGGGCCGTATCCACCTCGACGTAGAAGTCACCCAGGGGACGCTCGTTCAGCGACCAGATGAAGGTGTTCGTCGCATCGAGCTGCATCAGCAGCTGGCCGCGCGCGATGCTGCGTGCACTTTGGGCGTTGCTGCCCAGTGACCACGCACCATCGTTGGTGTCGAAGGAATAGGTGGCGGCCGGCGCCGTGGCGCGGATGGTCTGTATGAGGCCGGCGCCGGGCTGCTGCCCCGGGCCGTTGACACCACTGCCGATTCCGGTCGTGCCGCCGCCCTGGTACGAGTGCGATGCGCCGGCGGCGGCCGGCAGGAGCAGGACCAACAGGACGCAGACGGTCAGGCCGATCAGTTTGAGTTTTGCCATTGTGAGCATCTCCTTTTCTCATGAAGTGCCCTGATCGTAACATACGATCGTTTGGAGATCGTTTATTGCGTGAGCGTGGGGACTTTGTGTTTCGAAAAGGGTCGGGTGGGCGGCGCTGGCGGGTGCTGTACGCGGCGTTGGTGCGCGCTGGGCAGCCCGCGCCCGCAGCAGGGGGACAGATGGCGCTCGATTCGAGATTGCCGGTCCAGCGCGCTCCAACCCGCGCATTGACAGAACGGGCTGATGGGGCTAAGATACACGCCATACGGCTCGTCCCGATTCCTGCGAGCCGCTGCTCACCACTGACGGAATAACCATGTTTGTCCTTCACGCGACCTGGCTTCCTGCTGATCATCCCATATTGCCGAGTGCCGGCCTGGCTATCTGGGGCGAGACTGTGACCGCGCCCGCACCCGCGCGGCGCGGCCGGCGACCCAAGGTCGACCGCCATCCCTTTGCGGCTGGCGCCGACGCGCTGACTCAGGTTCTGCACAGCCTGCCAGTCGACGTGGCAGCCACCGTCCTCACGCTGGCCGTTACGCTGCCCAGTCGCAGCAACCGGCCGCTGCCGTCGCCGGAGCTGCTGTGGGAGGCCGAAGACGCAAACGGTGACGGGCCAGCGCTGGCTGTGTGGCATGTTGCGGGTTGCGTGTTATCTCCAGAGCGTGCCCTTCGCTGGCTGATCCATCTGCCGGCGCGTGATCAACTGCCGCCGGGCCTGGTCCTGGGCGCGGACGTGCGCTTCTGGCGGCTGGCGGCCCGTTTTGCGCTCAGTCTGTTGGTCCGCCAGCGTTTTGTGCCCAGCCTGCTGGCCATGGCGCAGACCACCGGTGAAGCTTGGCGGGGCCGGCCAGACGCCTATCGCGCGGTCTGGCAGCCCTGGCTGGATGACGCGGCTGACCGGGCACGGCTGACCCAGTTGGCGACCGCCATGCCCCCTGTTTGCCGGGCGGTGAAGCTGGCCGATTCTGCTGCTGCTCTCTCCACCCCAACTGCCCTGCTGACCGATTTTCTCCGCACGATCACCGACACGCACGTGCGCCAATGGACCGCGCCGGATCGCAAGCCCACCACCAGTGCCGGTGTGCGGGCGGAGCTGCGCTGGCGCAACGGGCTGCTGCGTGCCGACGCCGCGCTCGACGACAGCGAACATAATCTGCGTGCTCTGTCGAAACAGATCCAGGAGTGGCTGGCCCAGCTCCAAACCGAGGCGGGTGCGGCCTTCCGCCTCTGCTTCCGGCTGGAGGCGCCCGAGGCCGGTGCGGTCCGCCGCGAGGCACGCGCCTGGACGCTGCGCTACCTGCTGCAGGCCGTGGACGATCTGAGCCTGCTGGTGCCGGCCGAGCAGGTTTGGCGGGCGCGCGGCACGACGTTGGGCTACCTCGACCGCCGCTTCGACCAGCCGCAGGAGCGTATGCTGGCCGGATTGGGCAAGGCCTCGCGGCTTTGCGCACCGGTGGAGACAAGCCTGCACGCGGCGCGGCCCGAGGCGGCGGCGCTCACCACCGACGAGGCCTACACCTTCCTGCGCGAGACCGCGCTGCTGCTGGAGGAGAGCGGCTTTGGCGTGCTGGCGCCGCAGTGGTGGGGCCGCCGTGGGGCCGCCAACCGCGTGGGCGCCCGGATCAAGCTGCGTCCCACGCGCAAGCAAGGGCCGACGGGCGGCGTCGGCGGCATGAGCTTCGAGCGTGTCGTGGCGGTGGACTGGGAGCTCGCCCTGGGTGACGAGAGACTGACCATCGAGGAGCTGGAGCGGCTGGCCAGGCTCAAGATGCCGCTGGTGCAGATCCGCGGCCAGTGGGCCGTGCTCGACCCGGCGCAGATCGAGGCCGCCATCAAGCTCTGGGAGGCGCAGCAGAAGACGCCCACCGAGCTGTCGCTGCCGGAGGCGATGCGTCTGCTGCTGGCGCAGGACGAGGAGGTCGCCGGCGTAAGCGTGGCCGGGGTCAGCGCCGAGGGTTGGCTGGTGGATCTGGTGGAAGGGCTGCGCACCTCGGCCGGCCAGATGGCTATGCTGCCGCAGCCGCCAGCGTTTCACGGCCAACTGCGTCCCTACCAGCAGCGCGGCTTCTCCTGGCTGGCCTTCCTGCGCCGCTGGGGTTTTGGCGCCTGCCTGGCAGACGATATGGGATTGGGCAAGACCATCCAGATAATCTCATATCTTTTGGATGCGCGTTCGGCTGATCCGGCTGCGAGGCACGGTGCAAACCCGGCCCTGGTTATCTGTCCCACCTCGGTGGTCAGCAACTGGCAGCGCGAGATTGAGCGTTTTGCGCCGCCATTGCAGGTCATGGTGCATCATGGTCTGGAGCGGCGGCGCGGGGAAGACTTTGGCGCGGCCGCACGGGAGCACGACGTCGTGATCAGCAGCTACGCCCTGGCGCGCCGCGACGCCGAGCTGCTGCAAGGTATCGACTGGAGCGACGTGATCCTGGACGAGGCGCAGAACATCAAGAACCCCAGCGCCAAACAGACCCAGACCATCCGCAAGCTGCCGGCCGGGTTTCGCATTGCGCTGACCGGTACGCCGGTGGAGAACCGGCTCGACGAGCTGTGGTCGATCATGCATTTCCTGAACCCGGGCTACCTCGGCTCGCAGCGCGACTTCCAGGGCCGTTTTGCGCGGCCCATCGAGCAGGCCGGCGACGAAGAGGCAGCCCAGCAGCTCCGTTCCCTGACCCAGCCCTTCATCCTGCGCCGCGTCAAGACCGACCCCACGGTGATCCAGGACCTGCCCGACAAGCTGGAGATGACCACCTACTGCACGCTGACATCCGAGCAGGCCACCCTTTACCAGGCCGTGGTCGAAGACTCGCTGAAACGGGTCGAGGAGAGCGAGGGCGTCGAGCGCCGCGGGCTGGTGTTGGCGACGCTGCTCAAGTTGAAGCAGGTGTGCAACCACCCCGCGCAGTTCCTGGCCGACGGCAGCGCGGCCGTGCAGCCTGGTGTCGACGGGCCGGAGCACCGCTCCGGCAAGCTGGCCCGATTGAACGAGATGCTGGAGGAGGCGCTGGCCGAGGGGGACCGCGCCCTGATTTTCACCCAGTTTGCCGAGATGGGCGATTTGCTCAAGCGCCAGCTGCAGGAAGCCTTTGGCCAGGAGGTGTTGTTCCTGCATGGCGGCACGCCGTTGAAGAAGCGTGACGAGATGGTGGCCCGTTTTCAAAGCGGCCGCGGGCCGGCGCTGTTCGTGCTGTCACTCAAGGCCGGCGGCACGGGTCTCAATTTGACTGCGGCCAACTACGTTTTTCACTTCGACCGCTGGTGGAACCCGGCGGTGGAGAACCAGGCCACCGACCGCGCCTTTCGCATTGGCCAGACGCGCAACGTGCAGGTGCACAAGCTGGTCTGTGCCGGCACGTTGGAGGAGGCCATCGACGACCTGATCGAGCGCAAGAAAGCGCTGGCCGCGGCGGTGGTCGGCGCGGGCGAAGGCTGGCTGACCGAGTTGTCGACCGAGGACCTGCGCCAGCTGTTGACGCTGCGCAAGAGCGCTATAGGGTAACTACGATTAGCCTAAGCGTAATTGCCCTAACCGAGGACCTGACAGCGCCCGGTGAGCCCACAGGCGTGTAGACCAAAAAGGAAGTAACTATGCCGCGCAGAAGCACCTATGACCACGATTGGTACCCCAAGCCCAGCAAACCCAAGCCGGCGGACGGCATCCGGGCCAAGAGCCAGCGCGGCAAGATTGGTGAGAGCTGGTGGGCCGACAAGTGGATCAAGGCGTTGGAACCGCTGCTGGATGCGGGCCGGCTGGGGCGTGGCCGCAGTTATGCGCGCAGCGGCCAGGTGCTCAACCTGGACATTGGTCCTGGCGTGGTCACCTCGCGCGTCCAGGGCTCGCGCGCCACGCCGTACAAGGTCAAGATTGCGGTCAAGGTGCTGACCGCGGCCGAGTGGTCGAAGGTGGTCGATGTGCTGGCGGAGCAGGCGATCTTTGCCGCCAAACTGCTGGCGGGTGAGATGCCCCGGGACGTGGAGGCCGCGTTCTCGGCTGCGCACGTCAGCCTGTTCCCCACCCAGCGCACCGACCTGCAGACGGACTGCTCCTGTCCGGACTACGCCAACCCGTGCAAGCACGTCGCCGCGGTGTACTACCTGCTGGGCGAGCACTTCGACGAGGACCCTTTCCTGATTTTCCAGCTGCGCGGCAAGGACAAGGAGCTGCTGCTGGCCGAGCTGCGTCAGCGCAGAAGCGTCGACGACCTGGCCGTGGCCGAGGATGCATCGCCGTATGACGCCGCGCTGGCGGTGTCGGAGGAGAGCACTGAGCCACTGGAGGCCGTAATGGATCGCTTCTGGGAGCTGGGCGAGGGGCTGGAGAGCTTTCACGTGCCCATCGCGCGGCCGGCGGTGGAGGGGGGGCTGCTCAAGCGTCTGGGCAAACCGCCGTTCGAGCGTAAGGCGGGGGAGATCACGGAGGCGCTGGCTGCGGTGTACGGTGTGGTGAGCGATCAGGCGCTGCGGCTGGCGTTAGGGGAGGATGGGTGATGGCAACGGATTACTGTCAACGGATTCGGGGAACGGATTGAACAGATTGCTGTCAACGGATTCGGGGAACGGATTGAACGGATTGCCGTCAATGGATTCGGGGAACGGATTGAACGGATTTTTATGGAAACTTCCTCTGATTGCGCACATGGTTGAGTAGGGTCATGAGCGACATTTTATCGAGACTGTGCCGGGCAAGCTGGAACCCCTTGCCATAGACAGTATCTTCGTTCTTCTCCATCAAGGCCATTCGATATGCGGCTTCTGGCGTGCCCTGCTGCTTGAGCCACATATACGCGGCCAGTTCGCAGAGGCCTTCTTCGACCACCGGCTCCAGGTCGGGAAAAGCATTCATGAAGAGATAGCTGTGCATCAATTCGTGCGCAGCGACTGCAGCGAAGTGCTCACGGGGTAAGCCGAACAGGATCAGGATGGCCTCTACCTGGCGTTCGACCACCTGCCCATTGCGTGTTTCACTCTGGTGACAGGCCATACCGGTCGGCTGTGTGCTGTATGGCTTGGTGGAACGCCGGTTCAATTCGTGCTGGTCCACCAACCGCAGCGGTGTCGTGGCCGGGCCGATCTCCAGGCCGAGTCGGGCCAGTGCCTTGCGCACCTGCGTCAGGACTGGCTGGCCCTGCTCCACTGTATCGATTGCGGTTTGGCGACAGCGTTTGCAGACAGCGCGACCGTCGCGATAGGACACACCGCCTCCGGTCAAACGCTCGCAAATGAAACGATGGCAACTGTAGCACTCGGTCAGACCGGCTGTGTGTTCAGCGCAGTAGGTATCGCCCCAGGCGTTGATCTGATATGCGTTTTTGAGAATTTCACCGCCAATCGCGCAGCGTTTACCGAACTGTTGCCAGTAGTGGGTTTCGCAGTAGGTTTTCCCATCCTTCTCGAAGTAACGGTTCTGGCCAAGCAGCTCGCCCATCGCGCAGCGCGGGCCGAACAGCTCATCGAAGTCCCGTCTGCAGTACGCTTTGCCATTACGTTCGTAGAATTTCCCTCCATCGAAGGGACGACCACACTGCGCGCAAACGAAGTGGGAGGGGTGCCAGGTTTTGCCCAGGGCTGTCGTGTAGTTGCCGGTAAGCGGCTGGTTGCAGTGGGCGCAGCGTGGGCTGAAGCGATCTTGGTAGCAGGCCGCGTGGTATGGCTGTCCGTCGTGTTCGTAGAAGCCTTGTTTGCCCAATGGCTGCCGGCAGCCCGCACAGCGGAAACAATCCTCATGCCACTTTCGATTGAGGGCTGTGATGTATGAACCGGTGAGCGACTTCCCGCAGCCGGCGCAGGTCAGTTTATGTTCCTTCAAGAACCTTCTCCTCGTGCCGGAGCGGGGGACCTATTCGGTTAGATCGCTCTGTTCTCAGCGATAACGATACCGAAATATTTCCTTGCTCCGGCACTACAACCAAACATTCGCCATTATGTGGCGGTGATAGGACCTGACAGGGCGATTATGGCGAAGGTGTGGTCTCCTCCTAATGGGATGGCGGATATCAACGGACTTGCAGGCACAATGCCAGAACCGGCACGCCCTCGAACCGATTGGACGTCAACACCTGAATAGACATCGGAACCGTTTGTACAGCTTGAACGGTGATGCATGGTTTGGTGAATCTCCTAATGCAGCCACTTGGATCTGTTGACCAGGGGCAGGAACAGATCACCTTGCCGGAAGTCTCGAAACCGGTATCCCGCGGTTGTATATACGTTCATTGCCTCCTGAACGACCAGAGCAGCTCCCCCGTGATCAGAGAGCAGCAGATTAGTTAATCTGTAGGGGCCGTTGCGCTGAGATGCATAAATATCTCCACCGCGAAACCGCAGCCTCAGCGACCCGACACCACTGGGTAGGTCAGTGATGGTGCTGGCATGTGCCACTTGATGCCCGCTCGCGTCTTTCAGATCTGCCGAAATTCCATAGGCGCCGGCTGCACTCACGTTGACACCGACATTGACAGCCAATGCGTCGTAGATTGTGGCTCCGGACCAGCGTGGCTCTGGCGTATCACTGTAAATACCATTTAGCGTTACGGTGTCGGGTGCGATCTGGAATGCGATGCTGGTTCCGCGCTCGAAGGGTTTGCCGTTTGCGTTGGTTCCTGTCGCGCGCAATCGCACCTCGGCATAGCCAGATCTTGTTGGCACCGGGTAGTTACCGCGGTAGTGCCCCCCGCCGAGTGGAGCCAAGCTCACAGTCGTGCTCGTTGCGTCTGCCAGTAGAATCGTGGCCGTCACGTTGGCATTCTGTGCGGGAGGCGACAACGTTGCTGTAATGACCACTGCCGCGCCTGGTAGATACCAGGCGCGATCCGTGCCACCCGTAAATGTTAGGGCACCTTCGAAGGCGGCAAAAGTCGTACAAGCAGCGCCAGATGAGGGAACATTGATGGCTTGAAGGCGCACTTGCCACGAGCCAGTGACAGCGTTGGGGAAGGAATACGTGGCGTAGCCCGCGCTTTCGTTAAAGGCCACGATCCCCGGGTGGGCAGCCGCATAGGCTGGGTCGATGATCTGACCAACCGGGTCAAGCAAGGTCACACGCACGGTACCCGGTTGGCACTGGGCGACAAACAGGGCGGCGCCGCCTTCCACCAACATGGGGAGATTGGTGATTTGCCCAGGCAAGAGAGTGCCATGGAGAAACGACGTGTGCTGAGTGTGCGGTGAACTTTCGTCCATGGTATTGTCAAGCGGACCAAAGGTGCCACAACTTGTGGTTGCGCCGTCTACCAGGACACGCTTCAAACACTCGAGGTAGCTGGTGCTGGGCTCTTCGCCTCTCTCGAAATAGTTGCGCGGACCAACTGCGTCGCTGTGCGCCTCGTCTGTTTGCCAGCGATCGAGATTGCCCGATAGGCCCAACCCGCTCCAGGTCTGGACGGCGCCATCGTCTGGCCCATGCAACAGCCAATATGCCACAATGCCGAGTGGAGTACGTGGAAGGAGGGGGGCTGCACCACTCACTACGTGATAGGACACAGCACCTCTACGAACTGAGTAATCATGGTTGAAACGCCACATACCCCTATAAGAGAAGTCACAGACAGCTGGCTGGAACAGGCTGCAATAGGTGGCTAGAGGCAATCCGTTGGCAAAGAACTCCAGTAAGTCGATCGGCACGCCCTGATGTGGAGTTCCAAAGGTGAACAGGTGGGACACGTCATCGTCATAATTCTGGCCTTCAAGATAGGCTCGTGACACCAGACCGCCCATGCTATGTGCGATTAGGATGACCCGCGGCTGATTCGTCGCTGCTTTGGCAAGTTGTATGGCATTGCCGAGGCGCCAGACATTGTCCTCGATGCGAGGCGTGTAGCATGTTGATGATTCGAGTCGGGCAAATTCTACGTAGTAGTCGGCATCGCTGAGCAAATTGTCGACCCGTTGGAAATAGCCATCTGGTTCCACCCAATCGCAAGACCAGTTACGAATGTCACCACCGTGCCAACCATGTACTAAGACGATGGGTGGCCTATTGTATCCCTTGAAGTCCACCCCTGTTGCATTCGGCGGCACTGTGATTCTGCGTGGATCCGGTGAAAAGGTATAGCCTTGCTTCGACGGCGTAATGGTGTAGCTCCCCATAGGCAATTCCGTGAAGCTGTAGTTTCCATTGCCATCGGTTATTGTGTGATGCAGCGAGCCGGCTGAGATGACTACCCCCGATATGGCATCACCGCTGACATCCGTCATCCGGCCGGATATGGAGTAACCGGCCACCGGAGTTGGTGTTGGCGTAGGGGTAGGTGTCGGGGTTACTACCCCCCCGGTCGTCGGCTTCCAACTCGGTGCCAGGTCATTAGCGCTGTGGCGTGTCAGGTTGGAAGCTGCACCACCGGCGGCAGGCATGGTGTAGATTTCCGTATTGCCATCATAGTCAGTGCTGAAGGCCAGGTGCTGGCCATCGGGTGCATAGCTGGCCGCCCACTCATTCGCCAGAAACCAGGATGTCAGCCGGTGCTCGGCACCCGTCACTGGATTGACGGTGTAGAGGTCGAAGTCGAAGAAATTGCGGCAACTGGCGTAGACGATCTGGCTACCATCGGGTAACCAACGCGGATAGACATCCGCGCCCAGGTTAGTGGTGACGCGCTGCGGATTATTACCATTTGCATCCATGGTCCAAACGTCCCAATTCCACTGGCAAGCCGGCACGGCAACACTGGCGCGCATGAACACAATGCGGCTGCCATTGGGTGAATAGCGGGGATGCATGGCGTGGTTGTCGGCGATGGTGCCAACCCGCTGCACATCACTGCCGTTTGGTTGCATGGAGTAGATCTGAAAGTAGTCACCGCCACGATCGGATGTGAAGATGATGCGGTTGCCCGTCGACGACCAGGCAGGGTGGGCATCGTCGGTCGTGTTGTTGGTCAGTTTTTGTTCTTGTCCGCCCAATGTACGCACATAAATGTCATAGTCGCCGTCGCGATCGCTCGCATAGACGATCTTCGTGCCGTCGGGTGACCATTCTGGTGTGACGTCGGCGTCACCACCAACCACCAGTGGAGTTGCTCCACCGGTGGCTCCAACTTGCTGCGCAAAAATGTCGTAATTGCCATTACGATCGCTCTCGAAAGCAATGATACCTGTCTGAGCAGGTGAGGCATCGGAACGAGACGGAAAGTCAGTCTGGTCACGCATACCATCTATCTCCATCACGACGGGTGCGATTCCGTTTGTCAGCAGCAACTGACGTCCAACCGCCAGATCGGCCACAGTGAGTGCCGGCGGCTGCCAGGCTGGCCAGCGCAGTTCAGCCGTCCCCATTCCTGGTCTGCCCGCGACGACGCCCGGGTAGTCATCATACACGAATTGCCCTGAGGCCTCGTGGCTGGCACTCGACGTGTTGGTCAGCAGCAAGAGTGCCGCCAATGCCACGACGCTCGCGACCAGGACCAGGATTCGACTGCTGCGGCGATCGAACATTGTCCACCTCCAAAGGAAAAGAGTCGTTGAACTGAATCAGGGGGACCAATCTGGCGACCAGGCATCGGAAGAACTGTCGGCTAACTGGTTCAAACGTTGTCCAGATTCATCCGCAACGTACAGCACCTGACGTACACCTGCCGGCTTGTAGACCATGCGCATACCATCAGGGCTCCAGGCTGGACTGTTGCCATCTGCAATGAGTCTTGTCGGATTGCCTGAAGTTGCATCGATAATCATGCTAATGGGCCTGGCATTACCCCCTTCACCGTCCGCAACGAACACTTCAGTATTTCCATTGACTTTGGATGCGAACGCTAATCGGCTGCCGTCCTGGCTCAGCTTTGGATTCCAGAAGTGTTCGGCACCGTACGTAATCTCGCGGCGGTTGCGTCCGTTACCTGCGACAAGATGAAGATGCGAAAAACCTCTTGGGTTACCGGCAAAGACAAGTCTGCCGATTACGGGTGTTGGTGTGGCTGTGGGCGTGATTGTCGGCGTAGACGTGGCTGTCGGTGTGGATGATGCCGTGGGTGTGTCAGTCGGGGGTACTGGTGAGTGATTCGGTTGAATTGGCATCGTGGTCGGCGGACCGAGGGTTGGTGTTGGAGAGCCTGAGATGATGGTCACCTCGATAACAGCAGGATTGGCTGTTTTCGTGACTGCCATCGCTAACTGGTCGGAGGCGTCACCCTCGCGTGCTCGCATTGCCTGTACACCGACAGCCAGCAGCACCACGGCCAGTGTCGCGACCACGATCCATATCCAAACAGGTAGCCGGCGCTTGCGTACCGGCGGCGATGGCCCAGGCGCAGGGTATGGGGTATGCGGCTGGGCAGGTGGAAGAGGTGGCTGAATTCCTATCACGACTGTACCGGTCGCCGCCAGGCTCGTTTCCACTTCACTGCGCAGGGCGGCCACCGTTGGTGGTCGGTTCGTGGGTTGAGTTTCCAGCCCGTGTAGTATGGCATGCTCCAGCGTTGGACTCAGCGCAGGATTGAGGTCCCGCGGCGGTCTCAGTGCCACACCAGCCAAGCCACGTTGTACGCTGTCAGGTGGTGTTTCGCCCGTCAGCATGGCGTATAGTGTCGCCGCCAATGCATACACATCCGATCGCTGATCGGTATGACCCTGTCCGTACTGCTCCCAGGGTGAAAAACCGGGCGTGACACCGAGTGCGCCACTGGCCGTACTCTGGTAGGCCGAACCGACCTTACTCAAGCCAAAGTCGACCAGAAAGACATGCCCATCGGGCGCGATTTTGATGTTCTGCGGTTTGATATCGCGATGGATGATGGGCGGATTTTGGTTGTGCAGGTAGATCAGGGCATCACAGACCTGACCCAACCAGGTCATCACGTCCGCCGGCGATTGCCGGCCGCGACTGGCCAGCAGCTCAGCCAGGTTGACGCCGTCGATGAATGACATCACCAAATACTGCAGGCCTTCGGCAGTGATAAAGTGATCGATTACTTTGGGCAGGTTGCTGTGATGCAGCCGCGCCAGGATTTTTGCCTCGCGCTCGAACTGGGCGCGGGCCTCAACCGTGGTCAATGCGTTTTCTTTGAGGGCAACCCATTGCCCCAGACGCACGTCCCAGGCGCGATAGACTGCACCCATGCCGCCCTGGCCGAGCAAACGATCAACGCGGTAGCGGTTTTCGAGAATAGAACCCTGTGTCAAGGACATTGGCGTGTCTCCCGGTAAGCGATGGTTTTCTGCTACATGGGTAACAGCAGTGTTCTTGGTAACCAGTCTAGCACGGACGCTTTCCGGTGTCCAACGCAGCCACGCAGCGGTTTGCTGGCGGTTCGGGTGTCTGCGACGCCGCCAGTTCTATTTCTCCAGGACAGCCCTGGTATACAACCATCCTAAAAACCCCAGCACCGCCATCGCGCCGAGTACCTCTGCAGCTTTGACCGATGTAGGATAATAGTCGGCAAAGATGGCAAAGAAACCACTCAGAATGCGGTTGACCGGGCCAAAGACAAGGCCGCCCACGGACAGGACGATCAGCAGGCGCACGCTGACCGGTAGGTCGAAGCGCTGCGGGGTATTCAGTTGACGCAGGGCCGCGTTGGCCCACCACAGACAGGCAATGAATGCCGCAGTGCCGATGACGCTGGTGGCGAAACGCCAAAAGTCGCTCATGGTTTCCTCCTGATGGAATATTGGATGTTTGCGGTTTGGCAACGATCAGGGTGGAAAGATGCCGAGCACCTGCGAAATGGCGCCGGTATACCCTGTCGTGATTACCAGCTATCGGCTGCGAATTTCACGCAACATCCTTCGAGTCTGCTCTTCCATACTATTGATGTCCTTCACGGAATATTGCACAAACGCGTTACCCTCGCGTTCGGCAAGTTCGGTGAAAACCACGGAGAAGCCGGGATGAACGGTCCGCCACAACTCGTCCATCCACGACTGCCAACTGTCGAACTGATGGCGCAATAGAATGTCTTGGATGGCCCTGGTTGCAATCCACCAAATGATTAACCCACTATTGCCAGACGAGTGGACAAACAATCGCGACGGGGCATACGATTGTTTGCCACGGCGGTCGTTGTCCATGATGTCATGGAATTCCTTGTGGAGAGAGTTCAATGGATGAGTTGGATCATACGGCTTACACCCCTTAAACCTCAACAGCAAATCGAGAATCTTGAGGTCCATGTTGTATAAAGCGCAGACCAAGGGATCGCCGCTGTTGTCAGTGCCATTCCAGTACGCAACGGTGGCATAAGTGAGGGGAAAGGCCAGGATATGGTTGCCAAAAAAAGCTAGGCTTGAAGGCGACTGTGCGGTTCCAATGATATCCAGGGCTGTGCCTGCTACCTCGTCATCACTTGCTGTGAGATCATCCAATTCCAGACAAACTCGAACTGCCTTTCTCATCCAGAGCTCAAGCGGATTGATAGGTGAGCCGAACAATTTGTCGAGAATGTTCATCTTCCCCCTTTTGCTCCACTAGTTGTGAAGCTGCAACCGCGTGCCAATTCCCGAACATTTCTGCTGATTGGTGCAGATGTGCATTTACCCTCACCCGCGCCGCAGCTGTGGCAGGAAGATGCTGCTGCGTGCCACGATGCTCCGTTCGGGACCGGTCGTCGTATTGCCGCTCAGGTCGGTGCTGCGTACGCGGTAGTAGTACGTATTGCCGGCGGTCAAACCGGTGACGACGATGCGGTGCTGGCGTACGTACAGCGGATCGTTGACCGTGTGGGTGTAGCTGCCCGACTGCGTGCCGTACAGCACCGCGCTGTCGGCGAATTCGTTGGTCGTCCAGGTCACCTCGAGGGTGCTGCCGGTGGCTGCGCCAGCCACGTTCGTGACGACCGGCGGTGTCGTGTCGCCGATGAGCTGCAGCGGGAAGGACAGCGGTACCTGGCGGCTGGTATTGGCAAAGGCAAAGACGATGCGGTCGCCCACCTGGCCGAAGAGCGCCTGCAGGTCAGCGGGTGCCGCGACCAGCGGCTTGTGGGCGATCGTATTGGCGTGGTCGGTGGTGATGCGCGGTGTCACGTTGGCCAGCAGACCTTGCAGGGCACCGGGCGTATCGACCAGATCGAAGTGACGCACCGTATTGGCAAAGGCCACCGTGACGCGCGGGCCGATGCCAGCGGCCGAACCAAGCAGGCCGGCGTCGATCGCCGGGGTTGCCTGGCGGATCGTATCGGCGCGATCGACGATGATCTCGTCCTGGGGACTGTCGGCCAGGGCAACTGTGCCGAGGAGCAGCAAAACAAGAAGCGCCAACAAGGTGGCGCGAGGACCGTTCATCACGGCACCCGGTAGATCAGTGCAAGGCCGCCACTCGCCGTACTATTGTATTGGCTGTGTGCGATATCAATCGTGTGTGTATTATCTGGTAGAAGCTGAGCAGTTGTCAAAACACCCTGGGAGGTACATCCACCGCAGACGTTGCCAATCGTCGACCCATTGAGTCGCCAGTCAGCACTACGCGCTGATGAGTACAATCCCCAACTTCTTTCATAAAAGGCGAAACTTCCTGGCAAACGTACCGTGAAGTCATTGCCATTTTCATACGTCTCAGCAATTAGCATCAAGCGATTGCCGTTGGGATATCGAAAATCATAAAACGAGGCGTTGGAGAAGGGCACGCCGGCGTCGCCAGCCACAATGATCAGGACTTTCTCGATCTTGGTGCCAGTGCTGCTGCCATTGTACGCACGCCAGTCAAAGATTTTCGCCACCGGGTCCGCCGCCAGGTAATAAGCCATCATCCAACCGGTGCGGTGGACGTAGACGTGCACGTCCTCCGATTCGGGGTAGGCGGGCACGGCGACCGAGCCGATGATGTAGTCCTGGGTTTCCACCTCGATGGTACGGAAGACGTCGCGCACGTTGGCGAGGGTGATGGGCTGGTTGGCGTTGAAATAGGCAGCAATGCCGGCTTCGTCGACGGGGAAGGCGCTGGGGGACTCTTCCTCGGCGTAGGCGATGGCCAGGAACTGGGGAGCCTCCAGGGGCAGGGTACGGCCGGCGCTGACCGGTGCTGCAGAAGGGCGCAGCAGGGTGGCGCCCACCATTACGAGCACAACGATCAGACACATCAAGACGATGCGCGGAAAAAGACGAATTGACATGAGTTGTTCCTCCTCGTGGGCATTACGCCAACAGCAGCTTGTTATTCTCCAGGCTGCTGAACGTCGACTCGATGAGCGTCTGGCGCTCGTCACGCAGTGCCAGGTAGCCCTGGCTGGTTTGTTTGCCGAAATGCTGCTCGATTTGCTTCTGCGTCTCGGCATCGGCGTAATCAGCTTTCAGGCTTGACCGACGCTGGTCAAGTTCCGTGAGGCGACGTGTCAAATCGCATTCGGATGGGGTCTCCCGCACGTTTGGTGAAGAGTCAAAATTCAAGCGATGGATATGGTATGATTGGGGAGTTAGATTGAAGCATGATACGACTACCATCGAGGCACTTTGACTCATGCTGGCTGATCTCCTCTTGTCTGATATTCCTGGACTGCGCTTGGATGTCGTTGACGGGCACGGCAATGCCATACGGCTGACCGTTTTCACCGCCATTGAGCACATTCGGCGTTGCCCGTACGAGCATACAGTCAGCAATCTATTCCATCAGCTCTACCCTATCTCAGCCCGGTGCAACGCCTTTCGTTTGAAGGCGATCGTACCCGGTACGAGATCTGGGATGAGTATCGTCAGCGTGGGTGTTCCTGGAGACAAACTCAAACACCAGGTGATTTGTGTACTGCATAGCCTGAGATTGCCAGAGCTCAGGAGCTTGCTCAGTCCTTTCGTCAGATGATCAACGTTCGCCAGCCGCACAAGCTTGATGAGTGGCTGAGATATGCGAGCGAGAGCGGCATCACTGGGCTGCGTAACTTTGCAGCCAGTCTCAACCGAGATCATGCAGCTGCCAATGCTCGCCCTATCGCTGTCCTGGAGCAATGGCTAGACCGAGAGCTAGGTGCACCAACTGAAGTTGTCAAAGCGCGAGACGTACGGCCGGGCCAAGTTTGACCTTCTGCACATTCGTGTCCTGGCACGGACATGACGGTATTTGTTGTAAGACACAACAAACGTAGAAAACTTGGTCATGTCATCACGCGATTTTCGTAGCTTCGCCAAAAGTGCGGGAGATCCGCCCGAGATTTGACATCCGGCTACCGACCAGCGCCCGGTCAACCGGGCTGGATGTTTACACCGACCTCCCAGCCCCATCGACGGCACACCGTGATGCATCCAGGTCAATTGACACTGGCACCTGACATAGGTGCAGGCATCGTCTTGCAGTCTCGATTCCAGCAAACGGCATGCGTCTTCCGCCTGGTCGACTAACAGCCTCGCCACGAACCCGGCAACACCCAACAGTCTGAAAAACTGGCCTCACTTTGACCACATAGAGAACCTGTTCGACCATGTCCGCTGACAATTCGCCCCATCCTTGCAGCACCAATTGACCGAGCCCACCACAAAATTGTGCGCACCTTTCGTACTTCAGTCACCGCATGGGCATGGTTTCAGATTGACGGCCAGTCCTGTGTTAGCCATCCTCTTCTTCATCAGAGGATTCAGGCCAAACACTGCTGCGAAATCCCTCGATAGTGTCACGATCAGGATTTGGATTGTTGTCAGTGTGCTCTGACTTCATCCGACGCTGTGCTTCTGCCGGCGTCATGTCACTGGCGTGTTTTTCGAACCCTTCACCGGTACTGAAGTTGAACCGCTCAACTGTGCCTTCGGTGTGATCCTTCAACGAAATTGTTAAGCCGCCTTCATGTCGATGAATATGAGTCGAGACTCCTGGCTCTTTATCGTCCGTAAGCACTTTGCCGTGGTCCGTTACTGATGGTTGGCTCTCCGAAGAACAAATATCTGTTCGATGACCCTGCAAAAGGGCTGCACGCGTGTCAGATCCTAATCGCCACTTTCTCAGGGATTGATCCTCAATGTCCACTTCTTGAGTTTCGTCTTCCCGTGCATCGCGTGGAATTGACATTGGAGTTTACTCGCTTTCAAATCGTTCCATGACGCTGCTGGCCAACGCCTGCGTGAATTCGCCATCCCATAAATGAGCAAAGTAACAGAATGCTGCATGCTTATCGCCATCACCTGCAGCCTCTAGACAACTTTGAATTAGCCTGCTCCATGCCCGGTCCGGTTCTCTCCGCCTATGCAGTTCCTCAAAATCACGCAAGGCTTGACGAAATCGGCTCTCGGTTCGAACATCATAAACCAAATTGGTTACACGATCACGATATTGACATTGGCGCAAGCAGTACTTACAGCCATCGAACGGCAAATGAGATGAGTCTTCTGTCAACCCAACTCCTCTCATCCTCGCCTCGATTCGATCATCATGCACATGTTCGGCCAACCTTTGTTCATGCCTGAAATTCGGTACAACTACCGTAGTTGGCGCCTCGAGTCCTTCGTGGAATACCGCAGCCTGGCCGTGACGCAGCAGAGTCCAGCGTTGATCTCCGTGCGTTGTGTTCATGGTGTTAGCAAGACTTCTCTGGTCGTCTTCACCTAGGATGCGGTGTACGATCTTGATGTTCGTGTTCTTCATAGCATCATCAACTAGACGACTTGGTATCTGTTCTACTACAATCAAACCCTCACCAAACTTCCTGATCTCAGAGAGCGCGCTACTGAACATGGCAGCAGCCTGGGTTCGTGTCTCCGGTGAGATCTCTGGATTGATTGCCTGCCGTGATACGCTCATGACACGATGGGCTTCCTCAATTACGGTAACATGCTGAAGCTGTGAGTTACTCCTTTCGTTGCGGCAATACTCACGGATCATGGTGAACAATACCATCATGACCAATGCTTTTTCATCATCATTTAGTGACTCCAGCTCAAGAACGGTCGGTTGGGACATTAGTGATCGCATTGAAATCGATCTGCGCGTGTTTAGCATACGTCCCTTGCTGCCAACTAGTAGCGAACCGATTCGTGCGGCCGCGGCCCCTCTAATGTCCCGTTTGGTATTCTCAGCATATCCGATCTCGTCAACAACCCTTACGATCTCGTGGTACAGGTCTCCAAGGGTAGGCATAATCCTATCCTCAACGTGCCGCCCCTTGTCAGTCATAGCCCATCCCTTCGCAGCATACACATTGTGCAAGCTCTGTTCGATCAATATCGGTAAGACTCCGAATGTAGGTAATGAGGCAATCAGGCATGTTTGTAGCATAGAGATGTGGGACTCTACTCGAGTCCCTGGAAGTATTTCGAGAGGATTCAGTCTAAACGGTGAAACACTCTCATCCCCAAGAGTGAAGACGCGCAATTCGGAGCCCATCGGTGAGTCGATCAGACAGCGATACTGGTTATTGGTCGGTTCAATAACGAGGAACGGGATCGATTTCTCCCACAATTGGTGTAACAGGTGCATACAGGTCGTTGTCTTTCCATATCCAGTCGTACCCACAATCAATGAATGTCGGCTTAAGTGATTGAGCGGAACGCTAACTTTGCCGCCTGATTTCTCCATTGTGCCGATAGTAATGTGATCCTTCGGCACCTGAGAAGTCCTAGGTCCTGGGTCGTAACCAGGCAAAGAGACTTTGGTCTGTATGCCTGGTATACCCCCACGCACGGGAACAGGGAATCTAAAGACACAGGTAGCTGCTTTAGCGTCTGCAAGGTAACGCAAACGTTCCTTACCTGGTGTGGGATCGATCCCTCCCCAAGGGTGAAGATCAAGAGTACCGAGCGTCTGATGAGCTGCCCAGAGTTCATCCGGACTCCTCGGAATTGCAAGGTCGAAACTGCTAGACGCGAGTGAACCTTGTGCAACGGCATCTTCAGTTAGCCGTCGTCCCGTGGATTCGTTAGCAAACGTCTGAGCAACGTTTCTTGCAGTCATATGGTTTGGACTAACAACCTGCATGACAACAAGATAGGGATTTGTCAGACGCTCAATCAAACTGGAGTAAATACGAGCCACAAAACTCGCTGTTGGGTCTTTTATGCGCCGGTCCTCAACTACCCTGCGTTCGACAAAGTCTGAAAGACTATCTGCAATTAAGGCGGCTCTTGCCAACTCCTCCCGTTCGACCTTGTACAAGCTAGTTGGCTGCAAATGAACGTTAATGCAGCATGACTCCTCTTGGCTTGTTAGCGTCCGAAATGCTGAAACCCACGTCGTTGAAGGAAACGAATACGGGTGAATGACATAAGCCTCGCCATAATGCATCCTTGCAACTTCTTCATGCTGACGAACCTCCACAACAAGACAATGCTCCGGATGCGGATTAATGAGGTTGCGGAGATCACGTTCATTAGTTACTGCCTCAACAGGAAGGTCCAGATTTCTAAGCGTAATGTGGATGTCTTTGTACATTTCGCTAGTCACGAAATCCGCCCTGTTAGGATTGGCAATGACTTTGCCAATGAAGGCTATTTCGACCCTGCCATCACTTGGACGCCAGTAGTAACGCAACGAAAAGGCCATACCCTTCCACTTTGAAAGGCCCTGCACGAAATATATCTGATTCTGAAAGATCTCTGCCACTCGCTTCTCATCACTTTGAGAAACCAAATCTGGCGATACTGAGACGTCGGGTAGAAATGGTATCCTAAGCGCGAAATAATTGCGCAACACCTCGTGATAGCCGCTTATCTCAACGAGTTGCAGTTCAGCCAGTCCCTGCAACGGTAGAATAGGCGGACCAATCTCGAGGACACCATCAACAAACCAGGCTACGTCAGGCACTTGAAGCACAAAAGGTTTCCGATCCATAAGATGCGTCCTCCAGACGTCGTGGAAACCCTGAAGGGATGACACACAGTCACCCCTTCACATTGACAATCGAACAGGTCGAGATACAAAGCTGGAACCTCAGATCAATCTGCCCAGGATACCTTGTGCCTCACGATTGATCTTCGACTTGTCGGCACCTGCTTCATCCAGAATGATGTCCGCCGCTTGCTGCACAGCGTGATTTAGAGAGCTTGCAAACGCACGGGCGGCATTTGCCTGGTTGAAATTGACAGCCTGAAAGATTTCGGCCGCAAAACCTCCGCCTGCTGCCACGGCTTTCTTGAATAACCCTGGTTCATCTAGAGTTAGACTCCAGCTAAGGTAAATATCTCGCCCGATGGTTTCTGCACCAACGTAGGCCACTAGCTTACCGTATGGTCCTTTGGTCTCAAGATACTGCTTCTTCACCCCAAACCAACCCTCACCGACATCTTCCAGTTTAACAGGAAAAGGCCAGCCACGTTCTTCCAGAACTTGCTGGACGAGGCTAAAGAACCGTTGCTCTTTTCCTGGTTGACCAAGTACCAAGACACCCCATCTGGAAATCACGTTGATTTCCTTGACATTCTTCGCCATGTTGCCTCCTTATGGCTAGAAACGGCTTTCAAAATACTTGCTGGGCAGGAAGTGCGTCCTGCCACTTCGAAACAATGCGTTGCTTGGGAAGCATCGAACTCCGAATGAATTCATCCAATTAATCACCTTGCGTCTGCCAATTGGACCGACTTTCACCTCCTTCCGACCGAAACCCAAGACGGCACCGGATTTTTGACCGATGCAGTGCTGATGTGGCAACCCGATCCACTGACTATTGTCGTCCACTCCCTTTGTAGTGTCAAATGCCGCGCATCACTGGTACAATGACGTGCAACATTTGACAGTGATCATACCATTGAGTTCAACTCTCGCGATGCCAAGCAGCACGGGGGCCTTAAGGACTTCATCACTGTCAAAGAGGCGCCAGTGACTAATGCCGCCAACCTGGCGTTCTGCATGGTCAACATTGCCCAGATTCTGCAGCAGCAATGGCAGCCCAAGCAAACCGACTTTGGCGTCTTCGATCTCTGGGTGCACTTCCGTGGCCTCAAATACGTGATCGCAATATTGAAATTGCTTCCGCAAAAACCGGAGCTGATGGTTATTCAGCAAATCACCGCCAAAATCGCCCTATTGGGCGCTGTCAACGCCACATAATGGCGAAGGTATTGATGGCAGTGGTGCTGTCTTGAGCATCGTGTTGCGGTTGCTGTATCAGTCCCCTATTGTGAAGGCCGTTTGGGTCAAGGTCCCACATTCTACGGTCCAGTGTAAATCATTATAACTATCAATGGTCTATCACAACTCTATCAACTTTGAGCATGAATGGTTCTTGCGATGGCAAGTATGCAATGATCACCATAAATGCATACCTCTTTACAACGCCCGCCGCTGCCACTCCTTCACCCACAACCACACAAAATGTGGCACAAACGTAAGCAGCGCCAGCGGCACCATACACGCCATCATCATCTGTACCGGCTCGGCCAAGGTGAAGCGTGTGACGACGTCACCGGTTTGTTGGTTCTGCAGCCAGGCCAACAAACTGCCGGCCTGTACAATCTGCGCCTGCAACACGACCGGAGCGATGACAAACGCCAGCACCAGGTAGGCGATACTCACGTCGCGCCGGCAGGCCAGGACAATCAGTGAGACCCAGCCCGCCAGACCGGCGTACAGAACCAACAGCATCGCAACCAGGGCCACCACGTCCCAACCGCGCGCCAGCCCATCATCGGTCACGATACGGAGAAGGCTGTAGCTGACCCAGAACAACACGACGGCCCGCCACTGGCCTACCGACCGCCAGTAACGCACGAGCAGCCCAATCTCGGTGACAAACACGAGCAGTAGAAGCATCTCCGACAACATGATCGTGAACGCTGATGCGGCTGAAAACTGCAGCGCGACCACAACCACGTTGCCGGTCACAAATGTGATCCACAACAGCCAGGTCAGCATACGCAGGCTGTGGCGTTCCCCCGACCCCTTCGTCAATACGGTGCGATTAGCCATGCGTGCAACCTCGTTCCACAACTACCACACGATTTACCCAGCTCAAACGAACCGGTGACCACTTCGTGACAGTGCGGACACCGCCCTGCCTGGCGCCGGTCGGTGATCCAAAATGCGATACCTGCCGCGACCAACCACAGGAGCCCCACCAGCATCCCAACCAGGCTTGGCCACGACCAGCCCTGATAGATGTAGGGAAAAAAGAGGTGGTTGCCGATCGGTAAGATTACCAGGGCCAGGACGACTAACAGGCTGATGATGATGGCCCAGAAGACCGTCCTGAGGCGCTCGGCCAAGCCATACCAGCGTAACGCCCGCCGCACCAGCCATACGTACGCCAGCAGCGTGGTCACGAGCACGGGAAATGCAAACAGCACAAAGTATACGACCGGCATCACGATCTGATAGCGCACCAGCTCGTCCCACGTCACGAGGTCACCCATGATCGGAACCAGGGGCACACTCTCGGCAGAGATTCCCAACCAGACGTATAACACTGTATCGACCATATGGCCCATCGAACCCAAAGCCCCGGTCATCGATGCCAAGAGAAAAAGCAGGGCGTCTCCCACGTTGATGCTCAACTTGACGGCGAAAAAGACACCGACCATCGTCAGGACGGTGCGTACCGGTCTCATCGCGGCGCCACCCTGGCAAAGACGCGGCAGCAGCCAGACGGCAAAGACCGCCAGGGCAGTCAATACCGGCACGTAGGCGCCCGGTTGGTTGATGCGCAGAATGGTGAGGCTGCCGCGCAGGATCATATCGAGCAGCAGGGCCGCGGCGCCGGTCCACGCCGCAACCTGCCAGGGTTTGCCGAGGGCGCGCAGGGGATTCTCCAGTGCCGCCTCGATCTCCCGATCGGGTGGCCGGTAGGCAAGGAGTGGAAGCTTCGTTAGTGCATTGGAAACACGCTGTCGCCCGCTTCTCAGCCGGCCGTGCCACGAGATCGTCCGGGAGGACAACGTCATCCGCAGCGTGCCGTGCATCTGCATGGCACCACGCACCACCTCAGCATTGCCGAACATCTCCGCCACCCGGGCGTCGGCGTAGAACTCACGTACCCGCAGCAGCTTGCGCCAGAAGAACAGGGACAGTACCGCGGCGCCGAACGCAAACGGCAGATAGGACAGCGCCAGGCGAAAGGCGTAGAAGGTGAAGCTGATGGCATTGGCCGGATCGCCAATGCGGTCGAACGCGGCCGGGTCCTGCAAACGCAGGCTGTCATGCAGCGGGAGGAGGTCGAGGCCAGGTATGGGCACCAGATTGCCGAGCTCGCGCCAGAACTGGGGCTGCACGACCTCGGGGCCGACGAGAATCATGAAGGCCACCAGCTGGACAGCTACCCAGGCATTGAACAGGGCGACCAGACCGGTAACCTTGATCAGGCTGCGCGAGAAACCGACCAACTGCACGTCGCGGTTGGTGAAATGGGCCAGCTCGTGGGCCAGGATAGCGCTGGCGCTGCGCCTGGCGTCTTCACTGCCTGTTTGGATAAACTGCACCAGGCTGCTGCCCAGCGCACGCCCGATGCCAATGAAGCGCCGGCGAAACGTGCCAAAGGCATGAATGACGTCGTGGTACTCGCTGGTCAGAATCTGGGGCCCGGGATCGTTCGTCTGGTCGCTGAACTGGGCAAGCGCTTTGGTGAGTGGTTCGTTTTCTGTGCCTGGGAGAGGCTGCAGGCGGTGCTGTCTCTTTTCGCGATCTGGCCAGTGTAAAAAATCGCGCCAGGGCAGCAGTAACAAACCCAAGACAAAGGGCGGCCACCACACCTGCGAGTCCGGCAGAAGGCTTGACAGCGCAGCGCTGAGAGTGACAACCACGATGAGGCCAAACAGGATCGCTGTATAGCTGGGCAGGGCCAGGATGCGCAGTTTGGGAGCGGGTGGAGATGGGTTCTTGATCTCGGTTTGTGATTCAGCGGTGTCAGCCATCGGGTTGTCCCTCCCGCGGCAGGTGACTGATCTGGGTCATCATCCAGCGTGTGTATTGTTCGGCAAACAGGCCCGCTTCGCGACGGAAGCCGAGATCCGAGGCCACACGGTGTGCCTCGCGGCGAACCACTGACTCCAGTTGGCCGGCGGCCTGCAGGCTGGTGACCTGCGTTTCCGACAGCGTCTGACCCAGGCGGCCGGTGGTGACGAGCGTTGCCGCCAGAAAACGCAGCGCGACCGGGGTATCGCTCGAGAAATTGAACGCGGTTTGTGGCTGCGGCTGCAGGAGCAGGCGGTCGAACTGCCCTTGCCAGGTGCTGAAAAAGACTTCGGCCACGAGTGGGAGATCGCGCAGGCGGTCACGGTGCAGGGCACTCAAGATTACCTCTGTACCCTGGAGCACGTAACTGCGCAGGCGATCGAGGTACGATGCCTGGGGAAGCGGCAGCGGTGCGGGCAGCTCGCCGAGCTCGATCTGCAGCAGGTCGGTGTAGAGCTCGAAACACTCATCACAGCGGCGGAGGTGGCGGTTGACATCGGGGAAGGCCTGTGCCACGGCGACACCGCGCAGCTCGGCTTCGACGTAGGCCGGCAGTTGATCCTCGACCGTGGCATGGTCGAGGGCGTCGGGAGCGTCATCGACCATAGCCGCGGCCAGGCGTTCGGCGGTGGTTTCGGCGATCGTTTCGCCGGCGGCACGACGTTTGGCCAGGGCAGCGAGCCAGGTGCGCAGGTCGGGTTCCAGGTTTTGCCATGCGTCAGGTGACATGGTGAGTGCCCTCCTCGGTTGGGTTGGGTACGGCCGGGGCTGGCAGGTGGGCATCGAAGTGCAGCGTCGTCAGCACCAGGTCGACCAGAGTAGCCCGGCAGGTAGGGCAGTGGTGGATGTGGGCCAGGGTTCGGGCGAAGGCCGGCTGCAGGTAGGCCTGGGGGGCATTGCGCAGCAGCGCGTCTGCCAGGTCGAGGAGGCCCGCCTCATGGTCGATGCAGTCGGGCACGGATCGGCTGAAAGTTCGCAGCACACACGTTGATCCAGAAAGTGGCGTGCTGCCGGCCATCTGGTGCTCGTTAGCCGGAGGTTTACCGCAAAGGTGCCAGGGCAAAGTGGTTTCGGACAATAATTGCAGCGCCTTTGTGTCTTGGTGTCTTCGTGGTTCGATCGGGAAACCGGACAGCAGGGTCGTCATGCCGCACCTCCGACCGGGGAAGCCAACTGTGCCTGGAGCATAACCAGGAGTTCGGGGCAGCGACGCAGCTTTTTGAGCGCGCGGTGGCGCAGCACGTAGATCGTGCTGGGGGCGCGGTGAAGGAAATCCGCCAGGTGAGATACCTCGGCGCCGTTGAGAACCAGGCGTAGGAATACCAGGCTTTCTGTTTCGTGCTGCAGGCAGCGGCGGATCAGCTCGCGCAGTGACCGGTCCGTGTCGTGTTGGGTCGCCTCTTCTTCGGGGGATGGTTGAATCAGACTATTCATCGTTTGCAGGATGGACAATTGGGTTGAATCAAGGCGTTCCTCTGATAGCTGACTATCGGTGGTGTCGTCGGATTCCAGTGAAACGGAACCCCAGCCGATGATGGGAGGTTGCCGGCCTTGCTTGCGCCAGTACTGGCGCATTTCATTGAGCATGACACCGTACACCCACCCCAGGAAAGAACCTGGTTGACCGCATTGGGCGAGTTTCTCGTAGATCTTCTTCATACCGTTCTGGGTAACGTCTTGCGCGTCGGCGTGATCGGCCATCCTGAAGCGGACCATGCGGCTGGAGCGGTTCCACAGTTCCAGGTAGGCTCGCTGGCCGGCGGGGGTATCTTTGCGACCGCAGGCGTTGTGGAGGAGTTTGGAATACTCGTGTTGGGTCGCGCTCGTCAGGTTGCGTTCGTCGAGTACGGCAACACCTTCCTTGCGGTGGCAGGTTTGGGCTCTGTTCAGCACGCGCGCGACGAAGGTGTCGAGGTCGACGCCCAGGTCGGGGTAGGACAAGAGCTGCCAGTCGTTTTGGGCGAGGGTGTGGGCAGCAACTCGTTGCGCGTGAGAGAGCTGTTCAGCGGTGTCTCGGTCGGCCATTTGTTATGTTGACTCCTTCTACCGGATCCCTAACCTGAATGCCCACGTTGGCGCAGCCACCAGGCCGCCAGGGCCAATCCGCCAGGCAAAATGAAGGCCGCGCCGCATAACTGGTTCAGTGTTTCTTCGATCTGTTTCTGTACGGCCTCCTCGAGTTGACGCTGCAGGTCTTCCAGCCACTGGGCGACTTGCCGTTCGATTGCAGCGCGCTGTTCTTCCCACCAGCGCGCAAGCTTTGCCTGCTGCTCGGCCCACCAGCTACTGACGTTGCCTTTCACAGCCACTTGGTGCAAGAGCCCTGACAGCGTGCATGTCTCATCGCATTCCATCAGCCCCAGAAGTACGGTCACTTTGCATGGTCACTGAAGCATGCCTGAAACAGCAAGGACTTGTGGGTCGTCTTATCGATCTTGCGCGAACTAATCTCCCTCGTTTGCCTGTCGCAAAGCCACGACTCTCCGACAGGCTGCTATGCTTTTTCTCGGCGACAGGCGTCATTCTGGTTGGTCTCTTTCGAGAACCCGACGAGATGGGCGTGGCAAATATGAAAGAGAATTGCCAGAGACCTATAGCCACGTCCAATGTTCACAGACTTCGACGAGGTCTCGGGTCATTCTAGATAAGACGTTTGCATCGAAAAGAGGTGGACTGAATAGATCAGCCTCACTGCAAAGCGAGAGTAAATTCTCCCTTTTTTGATATCTAAGGTCGTTCCAGAGGTACTGTACTATTTCCAAACGAGCCTTTCTAAGCAGAGGCAGGTTGTCTTGAATCGCAGCGAGGAATGCATCCAAGCTCAGAGTACGGGGCCAATCCATCTCGATATTCGGACTAGTAGCCAAGCTTTGTACCAAGACCCTTGTTTTCTCTTCCTCCGATAACTGCGGCGACAGGGATGAGAGTGCCCAGGCGCGACACATGTCATCTCCGATTGCCACTGCGACGGTCAAACCTTGCGCCAGGAGATCTCCCGACAGATACGGCGCCA
Organism: uncultured Anaerolineae bacterium; assembly: GCA_964443225.1. Taxonomy (GTDB): domain Bacteria; phylum Chloroflexota; class Anaerolineae; order SSC4; family Amarolineaceae; genus SSC4. The sequence goes on along the minus strand of CAYUCC010000002.1, from coordinate 58,748 downwards.
GAGCCGTGAGCGCATTGGCGCGGTACCACGCATCCTCAATTGCCTGGGTGATGGCCAAGCATTGTGCAAAAACTTGTGCTTGTTCTACCTCTGGTAGCTGCGGCGCCAAGGCGGTGAGCACCAAAGAGCGACATACCTCATCTCCGATTGCCGCCGCTGCCTCCAAACCTTGCGCCAGAAGCGCTCCTGACAGGTGTGGCGCCAGTGTGGTTAGCGCCTGGGTACGGTACCACTCATCATCGATCGCTTCCGCAGTGGCCAGCACTTGCGCTACAGCTTGTGCTTTCTCCTCACCCGAAAGCTGTGGAACCAGGGCAGCGATCGCCTCAGCGCGGGACCATTCATTCTGGATCAAGCGCGCGGCGCGCAAGCCTTGAGCCAGGACTTGCGCTTTTTCTTCCCCCGAAAGTTGTGGAACCAGGGCAGCGAGTGCCTCTGCACGATGCTGTTCATCTCCGATTGCCAGTGCAGTGGCCAGGCATTGAGCCAAGACCTGTGCCTTCTCTTCTTCCAACAACCGTGGTGCGAGTGCAGTGAGTGCCTTGGCGCGGTACCGTTCATGCTCGATTGCCAGTGCAGCGGCCAGGCCTTGCGCCAGAAGTTCCCCCGACAGTTGTGGTGCCAAGGCAGTTAGCGCCTCGGCGCAGTGCCGCGCATCCCCAATAGTGTGCGCAGTGACCAGGGCTTGCGTCAGCGCCTGTGTTTTCTCTGCTCCCAACAACCGTGGCGCCAAGGCGTTGAGAGCATCAATGCGGCACCGTTCATCGTCGATCGTCAGTGCAGCGGCGAGGGCTTGAACCAGAAGTTCTCCCGACAGCTGTGGCGCGAGGGCAGTGAGCACCACAGTGCGGTACCGTTCATGCTCGATTGCCAGTGCCGCAGTCAAGGCTGGTCCTTTGTTTTCCGCCGACACCTGTGACATCAGTTTAGTCAGAGTTTGGGTGCGATGCTGCTCGTTCCTGAGAGCCATTGCGGCGGTCACACCCCATGTCAAAGCCTTTCCCGACAACTGCGGCACCAGGGCGGCAATCGCTTGAGCACGGTATCCCTCGGTCCAGATTGCAGACGCGGCGTCCAAGGCTTGTGCGAGGAGTTCTCCTGACAGCTGTGGTGCCAGGGCAGAGAGTACCTCGGTGCGATACGGCTCGTCTTGGATTGCCAACGCGGCGTCCAAGGCTTGTGCGAGGAGTTCTCCTGACAGCTGTGGTGCCAGGGCAGAGAGTACCTCGGTGCGATACCGCTCATCCTTCATTGTCTGTGTAGCAGTCAAGCTTGGCGCGAGTTGTTCCCTCGATAGATAGGGCACTAAGGCCGTGAGTGCCTTGGTGCGGTACCGTTCATCCTCGATCGTCCGTGCAGCGGCCAGGGCTTGCGTCAAGAGTACTCCCGACAACTGCGGTGCCAAGGTGGTGAACGCTTCGGCGTAATAGCCATCGTTCCAGATTGTCAGTGCAACAACCAGGCCTTGCGCGAGGAGTTCTCCCGATAGTTGTGGTGCCAAGGCAGTGAGTACCCGGGCACGGTACTGCCTGCTCCCGATTGCCAGTGCGGCGGCCAGACCCTGCGCGAGGAGTTCTCCCGACAGTTGTGGTGCCAGGGCAGCGAGTACCTGGGCGCGGTACTCCTCCTCTCCGATTGCCAGTGCGGCGGCCAGACCCTGCGCGAGGAGTTCTCCCGACAGTTGTGGTGCCAGGGCAGTGAGTACCCGGGCACGGTGCTTCTCGTCTCTGATTTCCAGTGCGGCGGCCAGACCTTGCGCGAGGAATTCCCCCGACAGTTGTGGTGCCAGGGCAGCGAGTACCTGGGCGCGGTACTTCTCGTCTCTGATTTCCAGTGCGGCGGCCAGACCTTGCACCAGGGCGAGTGCTTTCTCCTCCCCCGATAGTTGCGGCGCCAGGGCAGTGAGTACCTGGGCGCGGTACTCGTCGTCTCTGATTTCCAGTTCGGCAGCAAGACCTTGCGCCAGGGGTTCTCCTGACAGATGTGGTGCCAGAACAGTGAGCGTCTCAGCACGGGACCACTCAAAATCGCTTGCCAGTGCTGCGGCCAGACCTTGCACCAGGAGTTCTCCCGACAGTTGCGGTGCCAGGGCAGCGAGTGTATGGGCGCGGTACCGCTCATTCTCGATTGCCAGTGCGGCAGCCAAGCCTTGCGCCAGGAGTTCTCCCGACAGCTGTGGTGCCAGGGCAGCGAGTGTATCGGCGCGGTACCGCTCGATCTCGATTGCCAGTGCGGCAGCCAAGCCTTGCGCCAGGAGTTCTCCCGACAGCTGTGGTGCCAGGGCGGTGAGTGCCTCGGCGCGGTACTCGTCGTCTCTGATTTCCAGTGCGGCGGCCAGACCTTGCACCAGGAGTTCTCCCGACAGTTGTGGTGCCAGGGCGGTGAGTGCCTGGGCGCGGTACTCGTCATTCTGGATAGCCAGCGCAGCGGCCAGACCTTGCGCCCTGGCTCGTGTTCTTTCTGCCTCCGACAACCGTGGCGCCAGGGCAGCAAGTGCCCTGGCCCGTCGATACTCGCCGGAGATTGCCAATGTGGCAACCAGGCGCTGTGTCAAGATCTTCTCCGACAGCTGCGTCACCAGGATAGTTCGCGCCTCGCCGGGATTATTCTCTTCTCTGGTTATCAGCGCGACTTCCGGGGTTTGTGATTTTTCCTCCGCCGGAGGCGACGATAGGGCGGCAAGCACCTGGGCTCGATAATACTTATCCCTGATTGCCAGTGCGCCGATCAGGCCTCGTGTCAGGAGTTTTCCCAACAGTTGTGGTGCCAGGGCGGCAATCGCTTGAGCACGGTATCTCTCGGACCAGATTGCCAACGCGGCGTCCAAGGCTTGTACGAGCGGTTCTCCCGACAGCTGTGGCGCCAGGGCAGCGAGTGCCTTGGCGCAATACTGATCGTCCTCGATTGCCAGCACGCTGATCAGACCTTGCCCCAGGAGTTCTCCCGTCAGTTGTGGTGCCAGGGCGGCGAGTACCTCGGCGCGGTATCGGAATTCTCTCATTGCCAGTACGGCTGCCAGACCTTGCGCCAGGAGTTCTCCCGACAGTTGTGGTGCCAGGGCAGCGAGTGCCTGAGCGCGGTGCTTCTCGTCTCTGATTTCCAGTGCGGCTGCCAGACCTTGCGCGAGGAGTTCTCCCGACAGTTGTGGTGCCAGGGCAGCGAGTGCCTGAGCGCGGTGCTCGTCGACTCTGATTGCCAGTGCGGCTGCCAGACCTTGCGCGAGGAGTTCTCTCGACAGATGCGGTGCCATAACAGTGAGTGCCCCAGCACGGGACCATTCATCCTGGCATGCTAATGCGGCGGCCAGACCTTGCGCTAAGGTTAGCACCTTTTCTTCTTCCGATAGCAGTAGTGCCAGGGCAGTGAGTGCCTTGGCACAGTGCAGCTCATCCTCGATTGCCAGTGCGGCTGCCAGACTTTGCGCCAGAGCGTGTGCTTTCTCTTCTCCCGACAACTGTGGTGCCAGGGCAGTGAGTGCTTCGGCGCGGTGAGTGTCGTTCCTGATTGCCAGTGCGGCGGCCAGACCTTGCGCCAGGAGTTCTCCCGACAGTTGCGGTGCCAGGGCAGCGAGTGTATGGGCGCGGTACCGCTCATTCTCGATTGCCAGTGCGGCAGCCAAGCCTTGCGCCAGGAGTTCTCCCGACAGTTGTGGTGCCAGGGCGGTGAGTGCTTCGGCGCGGTACTCGTCGTCTCTGATTTCCAGTGCGGCGGCCAGACCTTGCGTGAGGAATTCCCCCGACAGTTGTGGTGCCAGGGCGGTGAGTGCTTCGGCGCGGTACTCGTCGTCTCTGATTTCCAGTGCGGCGGCCAGACCTTGCACCAGGAGTTCTCCCGACAGTTGTGGTGCCAGGGCAGCGAATGCCTGAGCGCGGTGGTACGGCTCGTTCCAGAATTCCAGTGCGGCGGCCAGACCTTGCGCCAGGAGTTCTCCCGACAGCAGTGGCGCAAGGGTAGCGAGCGCCCTGGCGCGATATCGATCGTCCTTGATTGCCAGTGCGGCGTTCATACTTTGGGCCAGGGCAAGCGCTTTTCCTTTTTCCGCAAGCTGTGGCACCAAGATCGAGAGCGCCTCAACACGGGAAAACTCATTCTCGATTGCCTGCGCGGCAGCCAGGCCTTGCGCCAGAGCGTGTGCTTTCTCTTCTCCCGATAGCAATGGTGCCAGGGCAGCAAGTGCTTCGGCGCGGTACGGCTCATGCTCAATTGCCAGTGCGACCGTCATGCCTTGCGCCAAGAACTCACCCGATAGCTGTGGCGCCAGGGCAGCGAATGCCCTGGCCCGGTGCTCCTCATTCTTGATCGTGAGCACGGCGGCCAAACCTTGCGCCAGGAGTTCGCCCGACAACCGCGGCACCAGGGAAGTAAGTGCATCGGCTCGATACCACTCATCCCTGATTGTCAGTGCGTCCGCCAGACCTTGCGCCAGGAGTTCTCCCGATAACTGGGGCGCTAGCGCAGCAAGTGCCAAAGCGCGATGCCGATCATTCTCGATCACCAGTGTGGCTGCCAGGCTTTGCGCCTGGAGGTCTTCCGACAACTGTGGCGCCAGGCCAGCAAGTGCCTCAGCGCGATACAGCTCGTCCTCTATGGTCTGCGCAGCGATCAGGCTTTGCGCCAGGGCGAGTGCTTGCTCCTCTCCCGACAGCTGTGGTGCCAGCGCGGTAAGCGCCTTGGCGCGGTGCTCCTCACTCTGGATTGCCAGCGCAGAGGCCAGACCTTGTGCCAGCGCTAGTGTTTTTTCATTCTGCGACAACTGCGGTGCCAGGGTCATGAGCGCCTCGGCGCGGTCTTTGTCATTGTGGATAGCCAGCGCGGCAGTCAGGCCTTGCGCCAGGGCTTGCGCTTTCTCCTCACCCGAAAGCTGTGGTGCCAGCGCGGCAAGTGCCTCGGCACGATCTCTGTGATCCTTGGCGGCCAGGGCGGCGACCAGCCCCGCCCGCGCCGCCGACATGCGCAATTCAGGCGGTAGACCTTCCACTGCCAGAATCGCCACCATCATTTTCGCTCGCGCTTGGGAATTCGGAATCCTGAGTGCCACGCTGACTGCTTGTTGGGCAGCCCATACACCTGTCTCCACTGCCCGCGCTACCAGTACGGGTTCATAATTGCTGGATAACGAATTAATGCTGGTGCGAATCAAAGCATAACGCATGCATTCGACAAATGTTACTGGCTCGTCGCCAGTCTCAATCTGCTGCAACGTCTTTTCATGCGATCGCCACCAGGCTGTTTCCAAATCGGCCAGGTAACCATCGTAACGTGAATCAGAAGAACTTACCCGCTTTTGAAGCCAGGCATCATCAGCAAACAATGCCCTGACTTCTACCGCAGCTGATGCCTCAGAACTGGCCAACTGGTCCAAGTGGTAGACGAGATGATCGTACAGATACCCATCATTTGGGGCTGTTGCCCAACCGTTGCCGGCCTGCATTCGCCGATACGCTTCAACAATTGCCCAGTGCGCTGCCAGCTTGCCACCCTTGCCCAACTCCGCGGTCACAAAGTCTCGCAATAGGTCATGGATGACGACTGCTACTGGCGTCTTGTCGCCAGCACTCTCAGCAATCTGCAAGAGGGCCCGCGCCGCCAGATCGTATACCAGGCTTATAGACTGGTCTTCGGTGTACTGCGCCAGGCCGTCCCATAGCCGGGCAACTGCCGACAGAGGCGTCGGTTCATCCTCACGAAAGATGGCCAGCGCCGTGTACAATGGACGGTCGACCGCCTCCAACTCGTCCAGACTTAAGGCAAACGTCCTGGCCAGGCTGTCATGCACTTTCTCAACCCGACGCTCCTGCAGTTGCGTGGCATCAAAGCCGGCCAGCCAACGCGCAGGTGACTTGCGCTGCAACTGCGAGCCGGCCAGCTTGATGGCCAGCGGCAGGTAACCGAGCCGACGCACGATCTGCTGCTTCAGCGCTACGTCTGCCTGACGAAGCACCCCACTGGCCCACAACTCAAGCAGATCCACCGCTTCGTCAGGGTCCATCACCGGCACAGGATGCACGGCCGCACCCAACCCGCGCGCCACTTCGCTGTCACGCGTGGTGAGCAGCAGCCGGCAGCGTGGTCCCCCTACCAGGAAGGGCTCGGCATCCGAGCGATGCCACACGTCGTCGAGGATCAACAGACAGGCGCGGTCGGTCAGCAGCTCGGCCAGGTTCTGTTTGAGCTGGTTGATGGTCGGTGCGGTCTGGGGAATGATCCCACCCAGTTCTTCGATCCACTCACGCAGGCGAGGAATTATTTCAGGCATCTGGCCAATGGTGGCCCACAGGATGCCGTCAGAAAAGGCATTCTGCACCTCGGGATCATCACACAGCGCCCGCGCGACCACGCTCTTGCCAATTCCGCCCATGCCATGTAGAGCGTCCATGGGAATGGCCGATGTGAGGGCTATCGTAGGTGTGGCCAGGAGCATCGCGCACACGTCACTGAGCAGCGCCGGCCGGGCTACGAAGTTGGGCGGCAAGGAGACGTGGGCGTAGAAGTCACAGCGGCGCAGGGGAAGAGAAGGGATGTCGCCACAGGCCACGGCCGCGCGGTAGCCCGCCATGGCCGTATGCAGCTCAGGCACTGCGGGGTATTCAGCCCGCACGATGGCAAAGATGTCCTCTACCTTGTTGTGCCGGCGTGCCTTGTTAAGCACATCCGCCCACGTATTGTCGGCGCGGCCGCTGAACAGAATCTGCTCGATCGGCAGGTCCACCTGGATGATGATCCGGCGGATGCTGACCTGGTCAGAGTACAGCTGGCCCAGAAACTGGATCAGATTGGTGAAGGCTTCACGGTAGGTCATAGGAAACCCAATCTCCCCAATCCGGGCGACTCAGTGCAATTCATCAATGTGCACCACCGTCGCAAGAAAACGGTTGATGTTCATTCGACAAATACACTGCGTGTTCTTCTTCTTCAGTGCACCAATTGAGAAAACAGGTGGCCTGCTCTTTGGTGATCTGACGTATCAAGATCTTTCGACCATTGGCTCGGATGTCGTTTTGCCCGATGATGCCACAACGCAGCAATGATGTTCAATCTTGGGGCGAAATGTTGGAGTATGTACTGGATCGTTGCATCACACCTATTCAGATTCTCACATTCCTTCGACAAAACGACGACTAATCAAGGAATCGTGATCTCGTTTACGGTTCACTCATATCGGTCATAACGCCAAATTGAGAGACCACCGTCTCGATCGGCGATGTACACAGATGTGTCACCTCCTACGTCATCGACGATCTGCAGATCCCAAGCAAAGCTCATGCTACGTGCCACTTCTCGCAGAATAGGTGCAGCCGGATTTGACACATCCACGACGATCAGCCCACTGTCAGCTTGGGCTACATAGGCCAGCCCACCGGCCACGTGTACCCCGCGGGCCGAGTCTGGCGTGCGAAAGACACCGATTAAGTACGGACTGGCCGGGTTACTGACATTCAACATGATCAGGCCGCCATCCATACCACCAGCTACATAGGCAGTGATACCAACCACATCGATACCATACGCATTGCCCGGTGTATCATATGTCCCTCGCAGGGCAGGGTTCGTCGGGTAACTGACGTCAATGATTTGCAGCCCATACTCGTTGTCGACCACGTACGCTAGGCCACCAATTACCTTGACCTGTCGCGCCCAACCAGGGGTGTTGTACGACCCACGCAGCACAGGCGCGTACGGATTGCTTACGTCAATGATGTGTAGTCCCTGTGCCCCATCGGCGACATAGGCAATATTCTCGACTACATCCACGGCGGCTGCAAAGCCCGGTGTGTCGTAACTGCCAACGAGCACAGGCGCGACCGGGTTACTGACATCGAAGATATGCAATCCCTGCTCATCAGTGGTCATGTATACGTACGTGTTGGTAGCCATGATGCCCCATCCCCAAGGAGAGAGGCCCACCCTATAGTGTCCCACCACAACTGGCGCCGCGGGATTGCTGACATTCAGGATCTCAAGACCATACAATGTTGCCACAAATGCCATATCGTTGCGCACATCAACATCACGAACATTGGCTACAGAACGATAGTACCCTTCCATGATTGGCAGTGCAGGGTCGGACACATCGATGATCTGCAGACCATCATCGTCGGCAACAAAAGCTAGTGAGCCCACGACTTTGACACCCGATGCCGCACTAGGCGTGTTGTACGACCCAACGAGTATCGGGCTACCTGGATTACTCATGTTCACGATCTGTAGCCCCATATTGTCATCGGCTATGTAGGCCAACGGATTCTGTACAGTGACGCGATACGCATAGCCTGGCGTATCGTAGGCGCCAAGCAGGGACGGGGCGGTCGGATTCGCAACATCAATCATTAGCATTCCACCTGCGCCGTCCGCTACATAGGCCACATTGCCGTTCCTCATCACGTCCAGCGCCAAACCAGGCGTATTATAACTGCCACGCAGGATCGGTGTGGCCGGGTTGCTAACATCCACGGTGATTAGTCCAAGTTGGCCATTGGCCAGGTAAGCCGTCGCGCCGGCCACAAAGACCCCAAATGTGTTGTCTGTCGTGTCATACGCGCCACGCAGGACAGGCCTCGCCGGGTTGGCCACGTCAATGATTTGCAGACCACGGTCGAAGTCGGCAACATACGCAATGGAACCGACGACATATACGGCACGCGCCGAGCCCCGGGTGTCGAAGTTGCCAATGACGACTGGATGCGTTGGGTTGCTAACACTTACAATCTGCAGACCTGCCAGATCATTGGCTATGTACAAGAGGCTGCCAGCTGCCTTGAGATAACGGATGACGCGCGGCAGTCGAATGGGTTGTCCAACCACCTGAGGGTTGCTGGGGTCAGTGACGTTGAGAACCACCAAACGTGGGCCATCCGCAAGAAACGCATAGCTGCCAACCACGTCCACCATGTAGCTGGAGCCACCGGCCTGACCCAGGAGGTCGATGCCGGACGGTGGTGTGGAAACTGGTGTCGGCGTTGGGGTCAGCTGGTGACGAACTTGGGGCACAAACAACTCTGCCACCACGCGCGCGCGAAAAACGGTGTTTGCCTGGACATTGCCTTGTCCCTGCCCACCAATTATGTACAAGTCCTGATGTTGGCTGACCACGCCGGCTGCACGCCAGCGCGCCGCCGGCAGGGCTGGGCTGACGCCTGCAGGCATTAGCCCACCATCGGACCGGATGTCAAAACCATTCACACTGGCCCGACCCAGGTTGCCATCTGTGCCGCCAATGACAAACAGCCGACCCAACGCCACGAGGCTCACTGCATCGGCCCGTTCTGCTGGCAAGATGTCGTAACCCATCTCGACCCAATCACCGAGGGTTGCGTTGCCGTTCTGTACAGCGCGGTAGACCTTGCGCGACACAGAACCCGTCGTAGGTCGTCCACCAATGACATAAACAGCATTACGGTGAGTAACGGCATTGAACCGGTAGAGGGTGGTGGGCAACGACCGGTCCTGCGTCCAGGCACCGAGCGTGCCATCCGCCCTGATTGGGGCACGTAGGGTGCTGCTGAGTGGACTGGTATCGTAACCCCCCAGCACGTACAAGGTGTTGTTCAACACCACTGCACTGGCTGCATAGCGCGGCTGCGAAAGCTGGCTCAGTACTTGCCAGTCCCCCAGTGAGCCATCGGCATGGATGGATGCCATGAAGATACTGCGCTGCCCATACCCCCCGACCACATAGATTCGATTGTTGTGCGTCACGGCCGCGTGACCATCCAATGCAAGGGGAAGCGGCGTGACCAACTGCCAGGTCCCTAGGCTACCGTTCGCATTGATCCGCGCCCGGCGCCCTACGGTGCTCGCCTCTTCTCCATGCAATCCGCCAATAACATACAACCAATTTCCCACAGCCACGGCGGCGGTGCTGTCCAGTGTTTCCGGCAGCGGTGTGGCCGGGCTCCAACCACTGATCGCCACCGCCGGTCGTGCGGCCTGGCTCGTGGCGGCTAACCCCAGAGCAAGAAGGACTATCCCTACGAGCACCGCCGAGAGCAAGGCGCGCTGGTTTTGTGGGCAATGTGCAACATTCAGGTGCCTCACGTTGTTGCTCCTCAGACAAACTCGTTACGGTGGTCGCGTTGGAGTCGGGGTTGCGTCACCTGACTCACCGCCACCCAGCTCAATTCGCAACATGCGCGGAGTTGCTTCCGGCCCCGTGGGCTGATATGGAATTGGTACTACAGCTACCGTCCAGCGGTAATCTCCACTTCCACCTTTGGAAACAGCATAAGCACCGGCGACATTAAAGGTTACACTGGTGGAGCGTACCAGCCTGGTGGCACCATAGTGGTCGGATTGCCCCTCCTTCCAGATACGCACCTCAAACGCCTGGTTGGTCGCCAGATCTGGCCCTGGCCAGAGCCAGGAAAAAGTTGTCTCACCGCTTACACTCGTCCCATCTGCCGGGCTAACCAATATCGGTGCCACCAGACCGGTCGGAGTTGGCGTAACCACGGTGGGTGACGCGGTCGCTTCCGCAGGAGGTGGAGTTGGCGTACGCGTCGAAGTCGCGGTGATTGGTGGTGAAGTCAGGGTGACAGATGTTCGGCTGGGCGTGCTGGTTGCAGTGAGCGGCATCGTTGTTTCAGCGGTGCCCTCCACCACGGTAGTCGATGTTGCAGGCTGCGGCGTCGCGGTGGCCGGCTGAGACGTTTGGACTGTGGCCGTCTTCGCGGGTTCATCTGGTATTGGCTCCCACATTTTGCCCAAGACTACGATGGCCAAAACAAGTACGATGCCCGAGCCGATGGCCACCCGCCATAACCACGCTGGCCTGTTGCGCGCGGGTGGTACCTTGAGGTGCGGTCGGGTGAATGACGGCACCGGCGTTCGGCGAGCCGCTGGGGATACCGGTGATGATGACGCTGCTTTCTGACTCGCGATCACTGGCAGAACAACGGTGGTGGGTCTAGCGGGGGCGGGACTCACCACAGAAGGATTTGCGCGCTGCAAAGCAGTGCGCAATGCGCCGGCATTCGGATACCGTGCCATCGGCTGCTTCGACAGGGCCAACGACACGACTTCATCTAACCAGGCAGGAATATCTGGTACCAACTGGCGTAGAGACACAGGTGTCCCTTGTTTGATAAGCAATGCGTTGTGGACGTGATCGCTGATCGTCTCGGCTGTTCGAAAATCGAGGTAACTACTCCCTGTAACCATCTCGTAGAGCACGGCACCAAGACTATACACATCGATGCGAGGATCGTCGCGGACACCATCCAGCTGCTCAGGTGCCATGTAAAACAGTGTACCAGCGGCAAATCCGCCCACAGTTTCCCAAGAACGCGCCATGGCCTTGGGAGACACGTATGCGACACCAAAATCTGTTACCTTGGCCACGCCATTTACGTCGAAGAGAACGTTGGCTGGCTTGATATCGCAATGGACGATGCTTTGGCTGTGAGAGTACGCCACTCCAGCGCATATCTGATCCATGATGATCATGGCTTCGTTGACAGTGAATCGTCTTTCGTCCAAACGTTCATCCAGTGCGCCGCCAGGACAGTACTCCATGGCCAAAAAGTACGATCCACGATCGGAAAAAACGTCGTATACCTCAACGATATTGGGGTGGCGTAGTTTGAGTGTGGCACGACCCTCTGTCAGAAAGCGGCTCACCATACGCTCGTCTTCTGCCAACGACGGATTCATTTCCTTGATCGCAAGTAAACGGCCAATGATGGTGTCATGAGCCAGGTAAACAAAGCCAAAGCCACCTTGACCAAGCACTTGCTCGATGACATATTTTCCGTTCAGCAGAGATTCTTTGGATTTGAGTGTCACTGAGCCGCCTTGTGCGCCAGAACCGACTCAATCGTTCTCGTTCAGATTCCATATTATGCAACGACCCAACGTCGTATTCGATGCCTTACAACGTCGGTACGATCGTCGACGAATTTGAGGGTGGTGACCGCCAAGACAGAGCCAAAGCGACTCAAGGCATCAGCGGATTGGATCACGGAGGACTCTTTCTGAAAGCCTTAGGGCCTGTATAAGAATGACTTGCCGTGCTTTACGGCGAATTCCGGCCATTTTGCTGGAATCTGTTCTCTTACAGGCCCTGAGGTTTTCATCTTTCCACTATCCACTCAGTAGACTCACAAATTGCTCGATGTGCCGACGTTCCCAGTCGGTCAATGCTGGCTGGCTCAAATAATCGTTCAATGTCACTACTGATGTATCCACGCCTTCGTTTGCCACCTTGGCCTCTATCAACTCCGCCAAATGCAACCACAACTTCTCATTGGCACCTAACAGAATGACAGACCGGATCGCGTCCGGGCACAACCAGCTCGTACCCATCTGTGTCATGGAAGGCACACCGTAGGTACCATCGTCGCCTCGAGTCACAAATTCGAAAGCACGACCCACTGCAAATGCTGTGACCGCGCTCCATTCAGTACGTTCTATCGATGTTGCCGCCAGGTCGCTGGAGAGCGCCATGTTGTCTTCCAGGTGAACGAGGAGTGGCAAATGCGCGATAGCACCCAGATAATGCTGGCGAAACTCGTTCATGCGACGCAGGGCAAAGAGGGGCATGTTCCGTCGGATCGAGGACACGATGACACTGTACGAATCGCCTGTGGCAGCAAATACGGTCGAAGGGTTGATCTTTTCTAACGATCGCTTGATCTCGCTCGCATCAGGATCTGCGAGTCCCACATACGTACGGTCGTCAGTGGCATGCGCCTGACCAAGGCTGAACTGGTCGTATGTCCACAACGGCGCCGCTTTGTCCTGGAATTCGCGCATGCGTCGTTCGGTTTCTGACTCAGTTGCGAGCTGCCGCTTCAGAAGTCCTTCTGCACGCAGTTCATGCATTGGGGAAAATACACGCCGCCCATAGGTCTGAAGGTTGGCTTCGACTGCCTGTGATGACTGCGCTGGCCAGGTATCTAGGGTACCCATGTCACTCAAGAGAGCAGTCACTCTGGCTTCTGCTTTGCCCTGACCAAGATAACGTCCGTACAATTCATCGACGATTTCCTCGGTCAACACCGATCGCTGCAGGGCAAAATCGATTTCTCCACAGAGCGCATCCGGAGCGATACGATCTCTGAGCACACGTGCCGTGCGGGTTAGTTCATCGGCAAAACGTTTGAGTTGGCTGAGTTCCGTGTCTGCAATGACAGTAACGTCAGGATAGAGGGTGCTGGCGGTATCCACAAGCATTAGGCCAAGTTCGTTCTGGAATCGGTTACCCAAGTGGGTGACGTAGTGGTTTCGTACCTCATCAACACCGTTGGCAGTACGCCATGCCGTATAGACCGTCGCGCCGATGCACAGCAGCCAAACCGCGAATATAGTTACAAGGGCAAGGGTCTGGTTGGAACTTCCGAGACTGCGTGACACCCAGTAAGTGGTCAACCCTAACGGCACAAGGACACCAGCTATCAGGCTCAAAATGGTTACCCAAAGCGGGGGAATGCTGGCGACAGCATTCTTCAGGGACGGCCCGAGTTGATTCAGATAGCTAGCCTGCTGTTGGTTTCGCCCGCGATAGGCAGCACCACGCCGATGCAGCGTACCAGCAAAGCGGGTCGATTCGTCACGCAGGTTCTGGGTGAATTGTGTAGCCAGCGACACACCACCCATCGGCCACTCGCGCAAGATGGCCCCCACCTCCTCTTTGATGCCGATTTCTACATCCTGTAACACGCGCCTGGCATTCTGTTCAATCTGCCGTTTATGCCCTGGCAGCATTTCGGTGGTGATCGCATTCACTGTAGCCTGGGCTGCCGGGACGATCTGATCATACGGCAGGGTGCGCAACCGAGCGATGTAGTCATCACGTAGTTGCATGGGACGCCCATCTCGGCCGAGACGTAGTTCTTCACTCATAAGCGGATCGGGTCGTAGATGCGTCTTGTTGAAGAAATCGGTCAGCCGTGTTGATACTTTGCCAAACAGCTCGGGCCTTAGCAGGCATTCCGTTAACAGTTCGGTCCCCAGGCGGCAACCGCACGAGTCAATGAGGCTCTCGATCGGCAGCACATAAGTAGCAAGTCCCAAACTGCTGTAGACGGCCGGTTGGCCCAGCACCAACGCTGGGCCACTCTGGTTGGTGACAAAATCGTCCATCTTGCTCTTGAGCGAGGAAGAAATCGTCCGCAAGAGCCACTCAGCACCAAGAATCCCGGCCTCAGCCTGATTCCGCAGAGTCAAGGACCGTTCATTTCGCATGTCGATAATGTAACATCCACGCGTATATGGCGGTCCCTCCACCTCGACATGGAAATCGGAATAGCGGCACGAATACGGGCCATGATCCATCAAGGCGTTGATTTCCTTGAGGGTTGCATAGGCATTAGCCTCGGCAGTTGGATTGGATGGAGCAGACGGCGGCATATACAACAACGCCGTACTGGCAATTTGCAGGCCCGCTCTCCGGTACAAATAGTGCAAGAGGTACGTCACATCCAACAGAAGGGCACTGCCCACGACATCGCCGAGGCCAGCAAATACGACCAGAGATGCTTCGTTGCGCTCCGTCGATATTTCGAATCCAAGCGCTGCCATACGATCCCTGACCTCAGTTGTGCCGAGCTGCTGGAGATGGTACTCAAGAAAGTTGAAAATGTCTTTGACCTGCGTATGAAATGCCAATCGTGCGCCAGGTCGGGTCTGCCACCAGTCGGTCTCATCAACTGATGCCAGGCTATCCGGCAACCATGGGAAGCGTGCTTTTGCGTTGCCATAGGACCCAAACGCAGAATCGACGGACAACGCCAGGTACTCTGTCGGCCCAAGTACTGCCTGCCGGTTCATTGGCCATGCGGCGGAGCCTTGGCCGGCGGCTGGTGAAGGCACATCCAATGCAATCAGTTTGATGGCAGGTAGGTCACCGTACATCTGCTGTATGCGCCGCTTGAATTGCGTAACTGACGCCACGCCGGTGGCGCCCAAACCCACCACAATCGTCTGTTGGATTTTTTCCATACCCTCACCGTCTTCCTGGTCGCCAGCACACACTATGTCATCAGGTTTTTTGGCTGGGCCAACTAACCGCGCAGCACCTTCTTGACATAGTCTTTGAGGCTATCACGTAGTTCCATCACGAGTTCGTAGTTGGTGCCCCCGGGTCTTCCAACCGACATATCCCGTGTCATGGCGGTCCGATCGATATTGGTCCTGGCAGCACCACCTTTCAGTTCGCACACGAAGGGTTCCTTGATGAACGCTTCCAGGGTTTGCGTCGACGCGGCCGAACCTTCACGTCCGATTTGTTCCTCGACCTGTTTGGCCACCAAACTGATGTGGTCCTCATTGTTGCGAAACACGCGCAACGATTCTGCCATGCCTTGTGCAAGCTGGATCGGTTGGTAACCGGGGTCAAGCGGTATGATATGATAATAAACACCGGACTTGAAGATGTAGCCGTAGACAACACCCAGGGCGAAATATTGTTTAGCCTTTTCCCCGCCTGGACGTACTTCGGGAAACACATAAAGGGGTTTCAATCCCTGGCGCATGACGTAATCGTGTGCTTGTTTGAAGTCACGGAACTGCGTCAAGGCAAAGAGGGGCACACCGTGATTAGTCTGAAGTACTGTCAGCTGATGAGGGTCGAAGGTAGATGTCAATTGTTGACTCTGCTGGGTGATGTCCTTGTAGGTGGACCGCTCGCGGTCATAGACACCAATCACGATGATCTTTTCGCTCGCCCAGTCCGTCCCCAGTACTCCCTCCTTGCGATACATCCAGAAAGGTACAGAGCGGTTGATCAACTCTTGCAGGCGTTTGTCTGGCTCAACCTGGTCGCGCTTTTCAAGGACCACCTGTTCGATACTGATCTGGCGCAGATCTTCGAAGACGGAGCTGGTGTACTGCAGAATTCTGTCCTTCAGAACATCTTGCTCCAGGTCTGCCCAGGTATGAAGCGGCCCTTGGGTGTCAAGCAGTGCCGCGGCCGGCGCGGTACCAAGCCGCTGGAAGTGCTCTGTGAAATACCGGTCAATGTCAGCGTTCGTGGTAATGTCTTGAGCCAAGACAAAATCGGTTCGTGCTCTTCCACCGCCATACCGTTCGATGAATGCGTCGAACTGGCTCTGGATGAACTGCAGGCGATCGATGGTATTCTGCAGGTTGGCCCGTTTGGCCTGAATCGCACCGCTCAAACTGGCAAGCAGTGCAATGGCCACCTCGCGTTTGCGCACCTCAAAGCGCGCGGTCAAGTAGTTCTGGAACATCTCCACATGACGATTGCGCGCTTCTTTGATACGCCCTGAGCGCCCGACGATAAACCCACGAAAACTCGACGCGAACGCATCTTGGGTCTGGCGCAACTGTGCCTGAGCACGATCTCGCCGTTGGTTCATGTCGGCCAATGACTTGTCGAGATCGGTGCGTGTTGCTGCCAGGTTGGTGTCCAGCTGTTCCAGGAACGCTGTTGCGAAATACAGCCCGCGGGCTGAATCATCCACAATGCGCTCGATCTCCGCGTCCAGCTGTTTGGCCAGGTTGACGGCTTGATTCCTGCGATTCACGTCGAGCGACTGGCTGAATTCGTTGTCAACGGTGTTCTCGGCCTTCGACAAATAGGCTTGAGTCGCACCGAAAACCTCGCTCTCCCTGAACCGATCCAAAGCGCGTGGATCGAGTGTCACCTTGAGCACGTTATTTTTTGCATCACGTGCCAATAGCTGAAGCAAGATGTCCGGTTCTAGTTGGTTGGCCTGCAGAAAACTTCTCACAGCAGGCCCGACTCGGTCGTCGGGAACCTGTCTGCGCAGCAAGTAGTTCTCAATCAACTCCCGTCCGAGGCGATGGGCACAGAGGTCGATGACCTTGGAGGCTGGAAATACGAGGGAAGCCGTGCCCAGGCTGCTATAGGCTGTTGGCTTCTGTTTTCCTTCTTCTTTGTATTCTGTGCGCGAAGCAAGTATGGTGACGTTGTCGAATGCGCTGCTACTCGCCCCGCCCACTTGTGAGCTAATCTGGAGATACACCGCCTCTGCGATCATGGGAGCGATTTCATCGAGGCCAGCGAGGCCTTGCCCTTGCTCATTGCGCGCATCAACCAGATAACAGATGTTGAACGGGCGTTGACCTGAAAACTCGAATGGACGAATGCGGGGGTTACCGTAATCACACTGCCATTCACCAGTCTCCATGAAGTAATCAAGTTCGGTCAGTGTGGCATAGGCATTAGATTCGATCCCTTGTTTGGGAACGTTCGGGAAGACGGATGGCAACGCCAGAATACCGTTGACGTAGCAGAAGGACGCTTGCAATCCTGATCGAGCAATGAGGTGGCGGATCAAATACGCAACGTCGACAATTGCGCCAGATCCAGTGCCGCCACATACGGAACTGACGATGAATACGTTGATGCCGCGCTGACCCTGAATCGCCAGTTTCAGATCAGTCAGGCGACGAATCGCCGCTTCCATGCGCTGTGCAACTGCGTCGATTCGCCAAAACAGTGACAACCTGCCCAGCGGCCGGACCTGTTGAGCACCCATGACGATGGCACGGGTGGGAATCCGTTCCTTGTCCTCAGCAATCCAGGCTGCAATTTGTGGATATTTGTCCAGATTGCGAATGATGTTCGGCGTTTCGATACCGCCAATATTGACCAACTCGGTGTCTGGAGTGAGCCGTATGACGCGGCCCTCCAACTGAGTCTGCTCAGGCGTCTGGTCAGTATCGAAACATAAGAACTCAACCGCCGGTGGCACCTCACCATAGTTGCGGATAAAACGGGCTTTCAATTGTACCAGGACTTTTTGACCCGTCCCGCCCAGTCCAATCAGGAGAGTGGGTCGCATCCCAACTCGTTCCTGCATCTCCTGTACTGTCAATGGCATCGTTCGTCTCCTCCCTAAGTTGATTGACCCTTTTTTCGAACCCGCACTGGCAACAAGGTCTACGATTAGAATCCCAGACCGTCTGTATCTGAACCGTCAGGTGAGAAATCGTCACCGAGACCGTTAGTACTTGCGAGATTGTTGAAGACAAGTGACTGATCGCCAATTTCGATTTGATCACCGTCCCCTAGGATTTGCGATAGCACTTCCATTCCGTTGACTTTTATTGGTAGACTGGCATCCAGTCCTCGAATTTCCACTTGTGGGTTGCCCCGGCTGCCAATAGGGCTTAGTTTGGCGTGCTTGGGTGCCACACCCTGCCCCATGATAGGTACGGGCGATCTGGGATCGGCGCCAATCGTGAGTGGCCGCTTGCCACTCAATGGATACATCTGGCCACCCACGTCCAGGCTGCCAGTCAGCGCAGGCAGTCTCCACCACCACCAGGCAATACCCCCCGACGCCGCCAAAGCTAACAAGCCCAGCGCACCACCCGCCATCGCGCCAGTATTCGGTGGCGGCGGTGGAGTTTGGGGTGTTGGCGAAGGCGCCGGTGTGTCGGCCGGACGCAGTGTGGGCGGCGGAGGCGGCGACGCGGTCGGCGTCACTTGTCCCTGGATATTGGCTTGTACCTCCGATATATCTTCGAACGTTTCACCATTGGGTTTCGTTAATTTCAACCGTGCCTGTACCCGGTATAGACCTTCGTCATCGACTTGCAACGTGCCACTGAGCTGTCCACCAGGAGCCAGCCGTAACTGACCAGTGTCCACAGATTCATCGTTGGCCTTGATTATCCGCGCCTCACCCTCTAATCGATCGGTCGGGTCGGGCTGCGCAACTGGTTCTGTGCCAAACATGAGCTGCCCGCGAACAGGTAATGGCCTGTTCGTAGGATACTGTCTATCAGGCACCGGTTCCAGCACATCGATCCATGGCAGCTTCATCACACGAATCGTTTGCTCCGATTCAAACTGTGTGTTGTTATTCGTGCCACGGAAATTCAACTGATAGGTTCCTTCCTGGGTGGTATCATCCAATCGGGCGAAGTACCGATCCTCCTCAGGCTGCAAAACAAGGGACTGTGACGAGCCGTCTGGAAGTTGGACTGTCACGTCTAGCGAGGTGGCTTGCTGTGACTTTTGATCGTCGTCCACGACACGAACCACCAGACTCATTGGTTTGCCCTGGGGATGGATGGGGCCAGGAATCAGACGATCGACTTTGTAGCGGTTCTTCGGGAATGGGATCGCCACGAACGTCGCGCGCCCGTCCCCGGTCAACCGTACGATCCATTCGCCAGGTTCGGGCCTTAACAGGCTGTAACTATCGGTCTGCGGTGAAATGGCGTATTCCACACCGGTGTCTGTGTTCTCGACCTGGCGACCATCTGGTCGAATAATCGTCGTAACGATGTCCTTATTGTACTTGACGACCGTGAAAATAATCTGGAATAGATCTGGCGGTATCGTGAAGCTGATTTCCGTTGGTGAGCTGGCGGGTGTCAACGTGGTAGGCGGAAGGTCAAAAAGATCACGCATAATCTTGATATAGACGTCGAGCAACTCGTCTTCCGCCTTCTCAAGCTCGAAGTATTGTCCACCTGTTGTGAATGCTATCTTCTCCAGCAAGTTCTTGTGAACAGCATAATCTGACTCGGCTTCGAATGCAGATTCCGTGAGGCCCAGTGTATAGACGGGATACCTGCCGGCAAATCTCGTTTCCATCCGCTCGATGATCTGAGCATGAGCCTGCCTGGTTTCTTCGGCCGTCATGTTTTCGTGAATTTCGTACTTACCATCAGTGAGAAAGATGACAGCCTGCTTGACATTGGGACCTGTCCGCCCGTGGGAATCGAGTTCTTGCTGGGCCAGCTCAAGGGCTTCGGGAATATCGGTCCACCTCATGTTTTCGTGCGCGTCGTCGATCGCCTGTTTGAACTCGGTTCGAACAACTTCATCCTGCATACTCGACAGGGGTTTGACCAGCTTGCCATCTGTGCCATACACTACGACGGCCAGTCGATGATCTGATCCCGATTGGTCGACCCCCAGGAGGTCGGCGAAGAGTTTGGCAACCACGATGCGCCATCCTGGGCGATCATTGCGACTACCTTCGCTTACCTCTGGATCATTCGTCAGCCACATCGAGCCTGACTCGTCGATCACCAATACAACGTCGAGGTCTGGCAAACCATCAGACGTCTGAGCCTGTAGTGGTTGAGATGAGCCACCAACAAGCATCATCGCAAAACCAATAGCAACGGCACAAAAGAGAATTCCGGAGAACCAACGAGTTTGCATGGTAGTCTCCCGCAATGGTGGATGGGGATCATATTGGTATTATATGTCCCCTGGTTCAGCTTGTAAAGTTAGATTCGATCTCGAATTCGCAGTTGCCCAATGTGATTACGTCGCCCAGGTTCAACGAAGTCTCCCGTACAATACGTTGGCGATTCACGAGGGTTCCGTTACTACTGTTGAGATCCCTAATCACAAATACCTGGCCATTTCGGTGCAAAAGGACATGCACATCCGAGATGCCGCGGTCATCGGGGCCAGTGACAATGACCGGTATTTCTTCGCGCGAGATCACGATCGTGCCTTCCGGCAGTGTAAATACCTTACCGGCCATCGTGCCGCGACGAACAACGAGTGAATTGGGTGCTATCAGGAGTACCACCGACCCTAGCATGACCTCCTGTTGACCCTCCAGATCTTGAAAGCCTGTGCCAATTGTCTCATTCCCGATCTTTGTACCGATGCGGCTGTTGAGGTCTTTGAGCCGATAAGGTATGGTTGTCGTGTCTACGACTGCATGCGGACTGGATAAGGTCGCTTCAGGTATCAGTTTCCACAATATCGGTCCCCGCGACAAAAGGCATTGATCGGGTAGTGGCCACGCTTTGCCTGCTAGGCGACCGTGCCTGCAAACAAGGCGGGCTTCAGCATATTCAACCCTGGTGCCAATAGCCTTGTCGCCTGTATCCAAGATCAGTGGCGGCACGGTCGTTACTGCGCCGGGTGCCAACGCGTTTGGCAGTTCAGCCAGGGGTTGATCCGCAGGAACAGCGGGCGTTGCAGGCTGTCGCTCACGCAAAGTTAAGCCCGCAGCCACACCCAGCGCAAGCAATAGGAAGCCGCCCACCAAGATCAGCATCCAAACGCCGAACCCGATAGGCTGCTTGGGCTCCACCGCTGATGTCGGTACTGGGGTTGTTTCGTTCGGTGGTGTCGCCTCCGCGATAGGTTCTTTCACCAGCTGGCGGGCCAGGCTGATATCGGTCGCCTGTGGCGCAATGTTTAGACGATTCGTCAACTCATCGATCGAAATTCCTTCATTGACCGACCATATGGCCAGTTGCGCTCCAAACTGGTCTTGTACTTGCTGTTCCCTGATTTGTTCGAGCAAATCCGATATGGCGGGATCGTTGTCGATCGGGCCGACCACATAGGTGTACACACCCGTTGCCGATGGAAAACCGAGTTGGTGTTTCATGCTGAAGGCCGGTATGTCCATCGCCGCTTCACTGTTCGCGTTGATTTGGGCCTGGATACCATCGGCAACTATCAAATCGGTAAAACTCATGTCACCTGAGACCAGGCGCGTACCTGTCGGTATCTCAACTTGCTGGGTGCCTGAGATAAGGTTTCGCAAGTGGAGGCGAACGAGCGGCTGCCGAAAACCTATTCCCAACGGCTTGGCGATGGCTTCGATGTGCCCGTCGCGCAGCGCATCTTGAACGGTAACGCTCGTTTGGAACGCCGATCGTGCGGTAACACCGCGCCACGTCGATCCAATGACCAGCAACGCCACGAGCCATGCCGCCAGACCGGCCAGTTGGGCACGGTTCCGACCTGAACTGACGAATGTCAGGATCATGGTTCTACTCGGCAAAAAAGCGAAATTGGACACGCCCAAACATTATCAGGTCGCCATGTCTGATCTCGGCATCACGAATTTTGTGTGTCAAGTCATTGACGTAGGTTCCATTGGTATCCCTCAGGGCATGAAGATAAAAATGCCCGTCAACGAATTCGATCATGGCATGCTCCCCCGACACCGAAAGATCGGTTAGTTTGATCTCAAAGCCTGGTGTGTCTCGACCGATACGAGTCTGACGCCGTGTCGAAACCGGGAACACATCTTTACTGTCAACACCCACCAACCTGGCACGTAATGGACCCGATGGGGCTTCGGCCTCGGCATCACACTTCGGGCAACGAGCTTTATCCAGGTCGAGCGGGTTTCCGCATGTGGGACACTTGACGATAGGCATGCGTGGCAAGGGCGCCAGCCGGCCGAAAAACGCCTCCATTGCCGATGGCAGGCTCATCTGAAACCCAACTGCCACCAATCCAAACGCTACAATACCACCTAAGGCGAGGACCAGAGTCTGTGCACTTTCTGATGCTCCCATCGCGCCAAGGCGCATATAGAAGTTCACCACCAGTGCCACCATGCACACGCCCATTGTGATGTGAAACGCAATGCCCACCGTGCGTGCCCACGGTCGTAACCTGAGCAGCCCTAACCCAAAAAAGATGCTGAAAACGCCAAAGACAATGCCGGCGAGTTGCTGAGCTGTCACTTGCGTCTGTAACAGTGGACTTAGGAGCTGGGCGACGCCTGGTAACTGGGTCAAGAAAAAACCACTAATCCGTTGGGCCGCAATGAAGTACCCAAGCACAATCGCAACGATCAGTATACCCAGCAATATCCACGCAGTCCCCAGGAAACGATAGACAAAACGAAGTGTGTTCATGGTGGATGTCACCCCCTCATCTTTCGGCGAACCCTTTGTGTTTGCTCACCTGTCCTACACCGGACGCTCTTTTTTTTGTACACGAATTGTAACCGTAACGGACCGCAAGTGTTTTCCCCAATCATGGTAGAATTTGCAGTCGCTCAGGTGCAGGTAGAAACGTAACGTACCGATGTCGAAGCTGCGAATCTCATGACCACTGGCAATGACTAGAAACCGATCTCGATACTGTTGGAATAACCTCTCACACGCGTACATGTCGAGAAAGCCCACAAGGTACAGAAGCTGTTCAACTTCACCAAGTTTGACCGAGAGTTCCACGACGCTGGGATCACCGTGAATCTGATAATCGGGGTGCGATATCATTGATACCTGAACTTCACGATGATCGGGCAACTGAAAGATATTACGTGCTTGTTTCTTGTGGTTGTTTCGTTCGTGATGGTATGAGACCAGATATTCGACCTCGGACAACTTTCGTATACCGAGAGTGGCCATATGTGAATCTACCACTGTGGTCTTTCCGGGTACAACAAGCGGCTTGCTGACGGTCTTCGTGGGCAGGGAAGCGGACTCGTCTGTTGGGAGCTCCTGATATTCCACAATTACCACGGCAATATTGTCGTTACCCCCCACCTGGTTGGCCTGATCGACCAGTGCCTGGCACGCCTGTTGCGGTGGATATTGCTGCACAATTTGTGCAATCCGTTTTGGATCGACTTCTTCGTGAAGACCATCCGAGCACAGCAGAATGCGATCCCCAGCTTCCAGGTGCCCGATCCGCCCGATATCGGGAACGACGCTGGGCTGGTTGCCCAGCGCGCGCGTGATCACATGCCGGTTGGGATGATCCCGCGCCTCCTGTTCACTCAGCAACCCTTGTGCCATTTGTTCTGCCACCCAAGAGTGATCCCTTGTCAGCTGTTGAAGGTGACCCCTCCGCCACAAATAGGCTCGGCTGTCGCCAACGTGACCCACAGTCAATTCACCATTGTTTACCACCGCACATACGGCTGTAGTTGCCATCTGACCCTGACCTGACTGCCGTCTTTCTTGAAGGATGTCAGCGTTCGCCTGTTGGATAGCTTTCCGCAGAGATTCCTCTCTGTCCGTCCCCATATCGTCATAATAGGTCATCGGGATCAGATCGATCGCCATTCGACTGGCCACATCACCAGCCGCTCTCCCACCAACTCCGTCTGCCACAACGAAGAGAGCGCCCTTGAGCCGTAAATCCTTGAGATCTTCTGGGACAATGCAAGCAATATCATCCTCTTGGTTCTCACGCACACGACCCGAATCCTTCAGTTGACCGACGTTCAAAACCATTTTCATCCTGGCACCTACTCCAGAAACTCAAGGTATGTTCGTGCGGTCAGGTTCATAGGATCTATCTCCGTAACGCGACACCACTGGGCCAAGGCCGCAAGGGGTTGACCATTCCGAAAGTGGGCATCGGCCAGAGCTAGTCGAACTTCTGCTTCGTCGAGTGGCGTCGGTGCATGACTTGCGCTGTGTTCGAGAAGTGCAATCGCGGCTGAGGCATCGCCCTTTTGTAAAACGTACAGTCCCTTCGTATAGATGGTGCCGAATACATCGGGTGCCAAGCGAGAAGCCTCTGACAATGCCTGTGAAGCGGCATCCAGATCATGGTGCGCCAAGTAGGCGCGAGCCAAATTGAGCCAGATCCCCCCAAGCCCTGGAGCAAGCTGAACGGCTTCGTGCAGCGAGATCAGTGCTGACAGACGCGAACCATGATTGAAAGCAATCACAGCTTCTTGATTGTCGATCAAAGCTTGCAGTTCCGCCTGCTGCAACTCGGTCAGGTCATCGAGGTGTGTGGCGATGGCCAGCGCGCCATTGGCCTCTGCCAGGAATGTTCCGATGGCTCGCACCGTATCACCAGATTCTTCGAAATCTCGGTCAAAGTCGTTCAAATCCTTTGTTCGGGCTCTATGTGCCTGACTATCCGCCGCTCCGAGCTCATGCATTCCCTGATACTGATCTTCAAGTTTGTTCGAGATCGTACTGCCAAAATCTTCCAGTTGGCCACGGGGGCCGTCTAGTTCGCGCACAAACATGTTGGCCGAGTTTGTCACTTCAGCCGTGTATGCCTGAAAAGATTCTCGAACACGACCCTGGCTATCGACAATCTCAGAGCGAACGGCTTGGGATTGCTCAATCAATGCTCCCGCATTGGACAACGATGCCGAATGGGTGGCGAGATACTCAGCATCTCGCTCGCGCACAACGGCAGCCAGGTTACGGGTGCCGGCCAACACTTGTTGTGACGACTTTTCAAGTCGGTCGAGGAGTGCCGTCAACTCGTGAAATGCATCGACGCGGGCGTTGCTCACACTACACCTCTGCGTGCCGCTGCTCGTCCAGGATGATGCTAACGGTAGCGTCAGACGAAACCAGACTTGGTGCCAGATACTGCGCCCGTTGCCAGGCCTGTATGGCGAGAAGCACAGCGCCTGCGCCAAAATGGGCGTTGCCCAGGTTCATCCAACTCAGGGCATCATCAGGCTGTGCCTCGACGACCTGCTCGAGAAATGGAACAGCCGATCCATAATTCCCTTGTTCGATACAGAACAGGCCATGAGATCGTAGTACTGGTAGCGCGACCTCATTCAGTTCTCGCGCCTGCTCAAGCAAAGCTCTAGCCCGCTCAACATCCTGATTTTTGAGAGACGCCATAGCCAGGTTGCACTGCAAGACTGGATTACTCGGCGGGCTTATGGTTGTTTCTTCTAACAATGCCGCTGAACCGACATATTCACCTCGCATGAAGGAGCGTATCGCTTCCTCGTTGAGAGCCCGCGAGCGTGCGGCACGCAACTGCGCTAGTCGCACATCTTGGGCGGTTTGTGACCGTTGGCTGCTGAGTGCAATATTGCCCACGGACGCTTGAATCACGTCCAACCGTTCGTTCCACACCGCCTGGGTCGCATGGATCTGAGCAAATGCGCTGGCCTCATCCTGTGCCTGTTCCTGCCTGTTCTGTATTACCTGGCGTAGTGCCTCTGTGACACCATCGAACTGGGCTTGACTCTGGCTTTGTACCACCGCCACCGTATCGTGCAACATATTAATCACACTGCGAACGTCCTCGGCACCCTTGCGTTCTGTGTCGGCCACCCGGTCCAGACTTGCCTCAATCACTTCAAATACCTGGTGCAGCGCACTTGCCTCGGCCTTGTGTTCAGCAAGTAGTTGAGTTAGTTTGCCCATGAACTCCTGGCGACGGCTGGTCTCCTTGATCGCCTCCTGGCGTATGGCATCGACAATCTCTTGAAGCACTGTGGTTCCAGCCGCAGCATGGTTGTTGACGTTTTCCAGTAGGCGCCCACTGCGTGACACTTGCACAGCTATGTCGTCGAGCATCATATCAAGAAGATTGACGTTTTCCTCCAAAGCATGGATGCGCGCTGCCTGTGCCTCCAGATCAGTTCTGATACCCCGGACCTCACGCACCGTGTTGTCGAGACGGAGGTCAATGTCCCTGGTTGTCCGATCGATACGCTTCGCGACTTCCCTTAAGTCTGACTGGAGGCGCTGGATGTCTTCAGGTGTTGCCACACTCACACCCGAAATGGTTGTCGCCATCGATTAAGCTCCATTCGGGATAAGATTTATGCTGGTAACGTAACGGAGCGGCACAGGTGCATAGCGGGCAGCGGCTTTCTCCTGCTGGATTGTATCGATCAATGCTGAGACATTCAGGTAGGCGATATCCAGCGTGCAAAGCCGCGCCAACGTTGCCAGTGCTTCATCATACTCGAGCAAATGGTATTGTGACCAAGCTAACCAGTATAATGCTTCCTTCAACTCCGCCTGGTCCAGATGGGTATTCAATGGATAACCACGCACGGCCGCCTGAGCGCTCGCCAACGCCAGATCGTAGCGCTGGCATGCCACAAAACTGCGAGCAAGAGACAGATAGATCTGCTCGTGCGGCTCTGGTAGCTGCAGGGCTGATTGCAGGTAACCAATGGCTTCTTTGTGATGCCCGCGGTGCTGCAGCAAAGACGCAATTTGCAGATAGGTTTGCACCTCGGGTTCACGAATCCCCAGTTCTGTTGTTTTGATCTGAATCGCACGGTCGAGCATGGCCAGACGCACGCTGACCACAGCTTCGCGCAGTGGGCGTTGGTCGGGAGCTAGGGCAACGGCGTGCCGCAAATTGAGCAACGCCGCTTCATGCTCACCCAGGGCATGATATACGCGGCCTAACATATCATACAGCAAGACCGACGATTCTGGCAAAACCCCTTGTTCACGTATAGCTCGTTCAAAATAGTCGATAGCTAACGGTGATTGTTGGCTGCGGTAAGCCATTCTTCCCAGAACATACCAGCCATGTCCACAGTTTGGATAACGTCTTACCAGTGCTTGGAGAAAGTCATTGGCAGCCTGCTCGTGATTTGGATCCAGGTCGATGATCTCGTCAATGTATCTGGCTGCGTCGAAAGGTTGCTCGAGGCTGGCATAGGCCCGCGCCAATCCCCACCGTGGAGCAACATCATAGGGCAAGGCAGACAGCGCAGATTCGTACTTTGCGAGCAGAGTTGGCACAAGGTTCTCATCAGCTTGTTGTGCCACAGCGTAGGCGGCCATTGCGCCGTCCCATTGATCGGTCCTTCGATAGGCATCGCCAAGCGCCACATGCAGGTAATGCGCCGTCGGGTGTCGATCGGTCAGCGCTCGCAGGGCAACCTCCACCCGAGAAGACTCGTCTGGCAACGAAACCTGCATTTCCAGCAATGCAGCTGCGGCTTCCGGCAATCGGTTCTCGGCTTCGAGAATATCGGCGCGCATGAGGTGTACGCCCGGCACATTGGCATCCAATTGCGCACAGATTGCCAGCATTTCGCGAGTGTGCCGCAAGCCAAAGATGGCCAGTACTTCGTGCATCGCGTTGAATGTTTGGTCATAGTGTGATGGACCAAGACGCTGACCCATTTCTATCTTCAATTGCCATGCAGGCCAATAGTCGGGAGGGAATCGTTCGAGTGCAACCAGTGCGTGGTCTGCTTCATTGTGAATGTCACGGTCTAGGATAGCACGGTATGTGTCTATGGATTTGGATAGTAGGGCAGGGTGCTCCGCAACCCGCAAGATGTCCGCGCCTTCGTAGAACAGAGTTCGCTGACTCGCCCCATCCCAACCGTGATCGAGCATCCAGTCGACGATGGTGGCGGTCTGCGAAGGATCAAGAGTCGCAGCCGCTCGGCAGGCCTGACTCACGCCGTGGATATCGACCTGGCGTGCAAGCCATTCGGCCTGGATGCGAGCTGCATACGCAGCCAAACGCGGGGTCTCATGGCGAGTCTCGGTGATTACGCGTTCGCAACGCACAACAATCTCCTGGCACGCCTGGCTGTCGGTGTATGAGGTGCCATCAAAGACATTCAGTACCAGGCGATACTGCTGCCGCATCAGGTACGCATCAGCCAATACCAGTCGTATGTCCACACTGTCTGATGCGTTCAGCGCCTGTTGGCAGCGATCAATCACAATGCTGCTTTCATCTCGCCAAGTCATTAGTATAGTGCGCAGATGTACGGCGGCCACGGCAGGTTGACGGTTCACCAATAGTGCGTCAGTACACAGCACCCATGCATCCTTCGCCACTATATCTCGTTCTATCCCCAACATCTCGAGCACACCAAGAATGCTCAATGCTGATTCGCTCACTTGCTGGGCCTGGGCCGGCGCTTGATCGAGCCAGACACGGGCGTGGTAGACAGCCTGGACCAACAACTCGGGCTGAGCACTACGTGTCTCCACGTGCACCAGTGCCTGGAGGACGTCCGATCGTTCTGGGTAATCGGCATGCAGCGCTCGGATGTGCTCATAAGCCACTGGCCAAGCCATCTCGTCGTGTACCGCATGCGACAGCGACTCCAAAGCGGCCGGGATGTTGTTGTCGGCGATGAAGCCGCGGGCCCGTCCCAACCACATGCTGGCTGTTGGGGCCGTCTCCGTCATCCCTTCCAACATAGTCATCGCCTGTTCGCGCGCGTGAGGGAATGAAGTTACCATGTCCGACAAGACACCGACTGCTTCATCCGTCAGCTCCATTCGCCAGAGCCAACGCGCAAAGGCCAATCGACACGTGGTATCATCCGGAAACTGATGGCAAAGAGAACGCAAAATCTGCTCTGCGTGAGGCAAGTGACTGGGCGATCCGTCATCAATTATGCGGTTCAACCATACTGAAGCCGCCACTGGGTCTGGCCGAGCTGCTTCGACTTGGGCACGAAGCAACCAGGTGGAAACGATATCTGGCAGCCATGCGGACACCCGCTCCACACCAGACACGGCCTGCGCGCGGTACTTGGCCAGAATGTCAGTCAGCTCCGCAAGCGCCAGTGAATGAGCGTTAGTCCGTGCCAGTGCCTCGCCTCTCAACAACCGGGCACCTAGTAGGTTCTTGCCACCAAAGCTCTGGTGATCGAGTCGATCGATGATGTCCTGCGCCGTCTGAATTGGATCTATGTCGAGCGCGCGCCCATAAGCTGCCAGGCTATCAGGCGCAGCGCTTCTCTTTTGTGCAACATAGGCGTCGCCAAGCGTCAACCAGGTCGCCGGGAGATGCGGTGCCTGTTGCGTCAAATTATTCAGCAGTTCGACCAAATGCTGTTGATCGACTTTCGGATGCGCGACTCCCTCGGCGAGCGTCACAACGGCTTCCTCCCACCGACCGGCGACCACCAGTGCCTCTCCCAAAAGGAGGATCGAGCGGGCTGAAACCTTAGAACCGGCTGGCGCCTGCCGGTGAACAATCTGGCTTTTCGACACAATCTCAACAATACGATCGGGGGCGGCCTGCCACATGCGCTGAATCGCGTCTAGCGCGCGGTTCAGCGATTGAGCATCACCCTGGTGAATAAGTGCATCCGCCAGTAGATCCATGGCCTCGATCGGGCATCGTTCATCGCCAAGCAGCGAGTCAAATCGTTGGACGATGTCGGGTGCCGCCTGATCTTTGGCCCGCTGGAATGCTTGTCTGTAAAAAGCGACCGCAGCCGCAAAGTCACCACTGTCGAAACGTGCATGAGCTGCCACCAGCAACGCCGTTGGATTTCGAATGTCAACCCAAGCAAGTGTTTCCAAGCGAGTACAAACCGCATCGACAGTCTCACGATTTACTTCGACAGCCTGGTATGCAGCCAGGGCCGCCGGGTAGTTTTGGAGCGCCAGGTATGCATCACCCTCAGTGAGGCGCGCCGTCACCGACTTACGCTTAAGTAGTTGCAGGTGCGAGAGATGATGTAGCACATTTTGGGCTTGTGCATGGTCCTGTAAAGCCAGAATGCGTGCAAGGCAGGTAGCTGCTTCGTCCGGGGCGTCAGTGGCAAGCTCTTCAGCCAAGGCATATAGTACTGACACAAGGATAGAACCCAACGAACCGCCTGCCAGTTGCTCATCCGAATGACCCGCTGTCATACGTGCAAGTAGCAGTTCGTAATGATCAATCGTTGTGGCATGATGCTGTGGCAAGTCGTGACGAATGCCTTCCAATGAATCCAGCGCTTCGCGCCATTCCCCAGTTTCAATCTGCCAGTCTGCCAACTGAAGTCGCGCAACCAGCATAGAAGGTTGGATGGCGATGATTCGGCGAGTTCCGATGATGGCCCCTGAGATGGTGCTGCGTTCTGTCCGCGCAGCCAAGACGTAAGACTCAAACGCCGGTTGTGGTTGGCCTGCGAGTAGATACGCACGTCCCAATTCAATATGACACTCAGCCAAGCCGTTTGGGGCAATTCCCTGCGCTACGGGGACAAGGCGCTCAAGTAGGCCCATGGCAAATGTTCGCCCGTGCTCATCACCAGACAGATTGTCCAACACCTGGCGATAGTGGTCGAGTGCTTCTTCGTAACGAGTTTGACATCTCAGAGCGTCTCCCCACAATTGGTGCGTGCGCAAGATTGGCACGGATGTTCCGGAGACAGCGCTCGTCTGGATATGCTCGCACCGGCGTGCGATCTCCACCTGAGCCTCAGGTTTCTGCAACAATCGCTCAAGGACAGCAACACCCTCCTCCCAGCGCTGTAGCTCAAGGTACGCATCAGCCAGAGCGAACAACGGCTCTGTTTCCAGGTCACCTAAATTGTCGGCGGCTGCCAGGTGTTCAGTGGCAGCTACGAAATCGCGCTGACGCATATTAAGCAGACCAAGTGTACATTGCGCCAGTTGGTCACCAGGTGCTACCTGAACAAGCACTTGCAGCTTGGGGAGATATTGCAGCTTCGAGCTTGACGGGGCCAAGTCGATCGCAGTGTGATAATAGACAGATGCGTCGTGGTAATTCCCAACAGCGAGGGATGCATCACCCAAGACTGTCGCTAGCGCAGCACTGCGAGGAAAACGATCCTCTCGTGCAGTTCGTAACGCCGGAATCAATTCCGGCAATCGACCACCTTCCATCACCCAACCGGCCAGCTTCAGCAGGTTCTGTTCCGAAATCGTAACAGAATCGGCGAGCTTGAGGTCAAGAACGATCCCGGGCACCATGGGTGCGGCAAATGGATGTTCCTGCATTTCGCCTGCTACCTGGATCGCCCTTTCAAGCTGGTTGATTTGAGCATAGAGGCCGGCCAGTGTCCGCCAGGCCTCTACAGCAAGGTCGGTTGATCCTGCCGCAATGACGGCGGGGATATCGCGGTCGATCGCTGAGCGCAAGTCAACAGCGGCGCGTTCGCGGTCGGGACGTGCACGCGACGCTTCATTGATCGCCCGTTTAAGACGGTCGGTCGGTTTGACAAACGGGTTGACCAGGGGCATAAGGAGCCTCCTTCCTATTGCACAACCACCAAAGCGATCATGCCACCCACGATGATCACAACAGCCATGACTGCCAGTCGATTATGCCAGGATTGCGGTGGGGATGGCAGATTGAGCGCCCATGAAGGGGTGCTCTCTGAAAGTGATGTACCTGTGGGGCCAGTGACTTTGCGCCGACTACGCAACCACTCGTTCATGGACATGTTTTCTTCATCCGTGAGCTCACGTGCTGGTACATCTACTTCACTGGCAATCGATTCATGTTCTTCGGGTGCAATTGAATGCACTGCACAAAAGACCTTGAGTGCGCGGACCTCGTCAAGGGTCATATGCCGATCACGCCACCTGTCGATCATCCATTGACGATAAATGCTCAGGATATTGGTTTTCTCCATGGTACTTCCTCCCACTCAGAGGCCGAACCGCCCAATCCAGGATTTCTTATCTTCTGGTTGAGAAGTCGAACGGCTCGCCGGTCGAACATCGATGCTGGTAAGGTAGTCTTCCCACTTTTTCCAGAGTTCTTGCGGCCAAAGCTTCTTGAATTGCTCAGGATAGTCAGCCTGGAACCTCAGTACCATGCTTCCCAGACTCTTAATGTTCCTGTCATACTGGTCCAGCCGGTCCTGCTGTGATTGAATTGTGCGGTCGCGCTCACTGAGTAACGCATTTGATTCCTCTAATTGCTGCCGCAATCGAGCTTTAGCGATCTCCGCCGCGGTCAGTTCTCTGGTGAGGCGAGCTAGGTCCTTCTTCAGGCTAACCAAGCTATCAGATGTCTCTTGGACTGGCACTGCCAAAGAATCGGTTGCCGGTGTTCTCGATTCCACAGGGTGAAGCCACTGGCGTATCTCGTCGGTGTCTGTAGATGGTGGCCAATCTCGCAGAATATCGAACGCACGTTGTCGGGCATCCCTGGGGGCCGTGGCCTCTAGTGCCTTGAGGGCCCAAGCGATACCCGGTCCCCGCACATCGGGTTGACTGGCAAGTTCGACGAACCTCAGCACAACTGCTGAATCTTCAGACGCCTCATGGCCGCGCAGGAACTCTGAAATACGTGCCCGGTAAGCGGGATGGTCTTGATAACAAGACTTGAATATGCGCCATGCAGCGATATGTTTCGCTTGACGCCACAGCTTCTCGGCGTACAAACACGCAGTGTCTACATCGTCAGGAGCCATTAGGAGATACTCATCAAACAAGACCTCTTCCTGGAAGCGAATTGACTCCGCCTTGGATTTTCTCAGGTGTTGTCTTAACCATGCGGTGAGATCCTGGCGCATCTCTGGATGAGTAATCAGTAGGCTCTTTACATGCACACGGGCACCAAAGTAGTTGTCGGCATCGATCAGTTTTTCGATTTGTCGTTGGTAGTCGGCACCAGCATCATCTGCTACGGTTGCAGATACCACGGGACCGGCGGTGGGCGTGGGTGCAAGTGCTTTATCGGGCCCTGGTGTGTCTGCCGACAGTGAGATGATCGGTCTCGGAAGCACGACTGGCGCTGGTTCTTCTGCAGGCAAAAGGCTTGCCACACGTTGTCGAATCTCCGCTGGCAACTGAGACTGTAGGGTATCCCAGTGCTGGCGACTGTCAGGCAGTCTTGTCAGTGTTTGCGCTATCAGAGAGGGCGTTTGACTGCTGCTGGTAGCATGCCGAACACAGAACTCCAGAAACTTCCGTCGGTCAGCTGTGACGTCTGGATCGTCTCCACGGTCTGCCAGTACAGCGGCGCAAGTCTTCATTTGGTTTGCTGCATGGCGAGACACAAAATCTTCACCCGTCACAGCAATCACTGAGACATTGTCCTGGCTCCCGGCTTCGAGCGCAGCCGCAACCAGTTCCCGCGCAACAAGGAATGTTGGGTAGTTCTGGAGTGTACGCATCATGCGCTCGGGCGGAACGTGCTCCCAGAATCCGTCGCAGCCCAGGATCAGGACCGAACGCTCATCAAAAGGAATTGGCAAGATGTCAGGTGTCACCTGCTCTTCAGCACCCAATGTCCGTATCAGGCTCGAACCGCGTCGATGCTCAGAAGTCATCTTTGCAACTGGCAACACTCCAGTTTCCGAGAGGAACAAGGCACAATCCCCCACGTGTCCGGCATACCCCATGCCAGGAGTCAATATCACAGCCAACAACGTGGACTGCATATCCGTGCCCCTCTGGCGCGCTTCATGCCAAACCATGGCACTAGCCTGACGCACAATATCGTACAAGAAGGCCTGCATCAAGTCAGATTTCTGCAAATCGCGTCCCCCCACCACAAAGGCGGCCGGATCCTCGTGCTCGACGAGACGACGAACCGTCTCACACGCCAATTCGCTGGCCACCTTGCCATCGGAATGTCCACCAAGACCATCGGCTATGATCAGCAGAGCACCGGAGGGTTGCTGAAACATGGCATAAACGGTATCTTCGTTGGTCTCACGTTTTCCTGCGGTGGAAAACTGACTGATCTGCATATTTGCCTCACACTTCGTATGATAGATGGTCTCACGCCCATGGTGACCAATGACGATAACCGACTGTGTCCGTGCTGTTTCCACTCACATGCACCGTTTTGCAGCTGTCGCTTCATGCTGAATCAGGGAGAGCTTGTAGCCAACGCGGTTGCCGTAGCCTCGGTGATTACAGGCGGTGCCCAAATGGTAAAGT
This sequence comes from uncultured Anaerolineae bacterium, assembly GCA_964443225.1. GTDB lineage: Bacteria > Chloroflexota > Anaerolineae > SSC4 > Amarolineaceae > SSC4. Next base: position 24,725 of record CAYUCC010000002.1, on the reverse strand, counting down.
CCTCAAAACGGGTTGACTTACCCGCAAGTTTATTGTCCTCGATGAACCCAGCGCCAATGTATACTTCGCCTTGTTCTTTCAATGCAGAGGTATCAAGTGAGGCAACCAGGTCTCCATTCAAAAAAAACTGGCCCTGGTCACCATTCACTTCAAGACGAAGAAGGTTCGTCATAGATGATGCGACACCAAGATCGGGCACGCGCCCCTGCGCGATTATCGAAAAGCTAACGGTGCCCTGTGAAGGGGTGACACGCCCGAAGTACCACATTCTATTTGACTGCACAATCAGGCGATATCCGTTATCGGGAGCGATGGTGCGGAAGGCTACACCAAAATCCCAGGCCCCTTCGCTGACTTCGTATGGGTTATGAAACCGCACTTGCATCGTAAAGTCCCGCATGGAGACTCGTCGACTGTACGTGGCAACCGTATTTTCCAACTCGTGTGTCAGGACACCATTGGTGGGTGCTAACACAACGGCCGGTGAGACAGTCGTGGTGGACGAAGCAGTTGCTACCGGAGTCACCGTCGCTGACGTCGCTTCTCCTTCATCCAGCAAGGATGAAATAAAGAACTCTTCGAAGCGAGTCACTTCGCCTGCAACCATGTGTCCATCTATCAGGCCGGTCCCAATCCAAACATCCCCAGCCGCGTTTTCTTCTGAAACATCTGCTGTCGCGATGTACGTATCGTTTACGTAGACTTCGGCCCGGTCATCGGTCACGACCAGGCGCAAAATATTCGAGCCAGTTGGTGTGATGTCAAGGTTAGTGAGTTGACCATCTGCTACTGCCGTCGCAGAGACGCCTTTCGCCAGACTCTTTACCAGTTGAATGGCCCATTGGTTGTCCGAGTTAACATAGAAGCGATATTCGTTGTCACTTCCTCTTACGCGAAACCCGAATCCATAGTCCCACTTACCCACGGCAGTATCGTACGGATTGAAGAATCGTGCCTGTACAACCAGGTTGCGAAGTTTGACCCGTGCCAGCCTAATGGCAACACGCTGAGTTGTTCGTGGATCGGTATGCTCAAGGCGACCTTCAGCCAAGGCATACACCTGGGGTACAACGGTCGATAGTGCTTCAGCAGTAGCTGTCATCTGGCGGAACGTGGCAGGCGCCCACACAACCAATTCATTGATTCCGGTGGTCTTGCCTTCGAGTTCATGCCGACCTACGAGTCCCGTACCTACCCAGAGTTTGCCAGGAGCCGTGTGCGCGGGCAAATCCATTTGTGCAACAAGCTGGTTGTTTACGCGCAACCACCCACGATCGCGATTCACCTCCAAACGTATGAGATTGGAACCATCGTCTATTGTACTGAGGTCGGTCAACGTACCACTCATTACAGTTGTGAACTGCCATGATCCACTTTCCAATCTCGAGTCGACCAAATACCACGTACCTAAAGAGTCGACATAGATGCGATACCCACCATCGTCGGTCACGCGGAAACCGAACCCATAGTCCCAATCGAAGTCGCCACCACCGTAGGGGTTATCGAAACGTGCCTGGACAACAAAATCGCTGAGGTTCAGCTCTGTATCGTAAGTCTCGACTTGACCATTAGCAGGCTGGTGTTGCAGCCCAATATCAACTGGACCCAATAAAACAGTCCGATCAGTTTCGACAGGAATGACGATGGTTGGCGTAGATGTGAAAGAGGTATCCCCCATCTCAGTGGTTGATGCCTCGGTGGTCGGTGTTGGCGAGGGCGGTTCTGACCGATTGGTAGCGTTGGCCAACCACATAGTTGTCATAATGCATGATGCCACCACAACGAGAAGGGCACATGTCACGAGTAGATGTCGTGCACGCTTCTGCGATGGTGCCAGTTTCGATGCGGCGGTCTGCGCAGGCCGAGCACCTGTGGAACTCGCTGCGGTGGATGCCATTGTCCCTGCTGCCTGGATAGTGGCTCGCATTTCCGCAACACTGCGAAAACGATCATCCGGCGAAATTGAGAGCGCCCGCACAATGCTTTCGTCGAGTGCGGGAGATATCTCCGGCACCAACTGGCGCGGTGGAACAAGTTTCTCTCCACTGACGCGATCGATGGCGGACGTCGGCTCGTTGCCAGTCAAGAGGGTGTACAGAGAAGCGCCAAGCGAATAGATATCGCTACGTATGTCGGTACGTCCGGTATTTCCGTACTGTTCGATCGGGCTGAATCCCGTAGTAATTGGCACTGCGCTACGGTGACTCTCTGCGACAAAAGGCTTTGCTATACCAAAATCGACCAAGAATGCCTGTTCGTTGGCATCCACCACGATGTTGGCCGGTTTGATGTCGCGATGGATGATTGGCGGAACTTGCCCATGGATATACTCGAGCGCATCCATCACTTGCGTCATCCACGCCAACACTTGTTGTTCCGGTAGAGGTTCTACAGCCTGATCGAGCTTTTTCCTCAGATCCTGACCTTCAACAAGTGTCATGACCAGATAGTAGTTGCCTTCCATCTGGAAGTAATTGGTTACCTTGGGCAAATTGGGGTGATCAAGCCTGGACAACAGCTTGGCTTCTTGTTCGAATTTGCTGGCCGCTGCCTCCCGCGTGATCGGGGGTGTTTTGACCCTGCGATCGTGTGTTGCGTCCTGGCCAGGCTGCAGCTGTGTGTCGTGCTCGGACGGCAGATAACCTAAGCGGAATTCTTTGACGGCACAGGATTCATCAGAGAACGTATCAAACGCCTGGTATACGGCGCCCATGCCACCTTCACCAAGCAGTGCCTTGATCTGGTAACGACCAAGGAGCGATTGTCCAGAATTCAAGGTCATACCATCTCCCTGGTTACTGCGCCGGTGAAGCGATACGACTGTACGTATGCTTGAGCTCAACCAGTTGGGATTCCAATCCAGATATGTCGATCAATTCTGTAGGTGCCTGGGTCAGCAAAAGGCGCGCCGACAGGCGATCGGCATCACGCCGGATATTGGTCAACAGCATGTCGACGTCGGCTATTGTGCGATATAGCAATTGCTGTGTATTCTGCACCAGCGCGATTCGCCGATGCTGCCTATCAGCGTGCGCTCGTTCGGACTCTGCTTCCAAGTCTTTGAGTGCTCTATCACGACGCTCGCCGGCCGGCACCTCGACCGTACGATACTTGTTCACGTAATCCCATGTGGAAAGCCCCAAATAACATAGACCCATGCTCATCAAGACCGTCAAACCCAGGATTGGCCATGACCAGGTCCAAGCCAGCCTAATGTAACCAAAGACATAGGCGAGATAGTTGAGGAAATTGATTGCCAGCCATGAGGCGATGCACAACCCAACACTGACCAAGCCCAGCCCAAATAGCCAATTGGTCGAGAATGCACTCTGAATCAAATTCCCAATCATGGACAACCACCGGTTTGCGAACATAATCAACCCAGCCACCAAAGCAATAGCCAGTGGAAGAACGATGCTCATTAGAAATGACGTCGGCCATATAGCACTCCAAAGGTTCGTGGTCACCGATACGTCGCCGAGAAACGGGTCCGCCGCCTTGACAAACCAGGTGGCGGCGGCGATCAGTGCCCAGTACTCTACGAGTAGAGTAATTGCAGTGATCCTGAGACTGGTTGTGTCACGCGGGTCCTTGTAGAACTTGACCGCAAAACCTGCGCTGAACGCCAAGCCCAATGTTCCAAGAGTGTACAAATACGCCACCGACAGCGTCATATCTTCGATGATGAGCATTATCAGGCCGGACCCGGCCAGGGCGATGAGCCAGGGTGCCAACCAGGCCGCGATGGTTACCTGCCTACGTCGAGTGGGTAGGTTGACGATGTCCTGATGATAGGCGTTTTCAATCCTGGATTGCTGTTGGACCGTACGTGCGCTCAGATCGCGCTCCTCTTCCAGAAGCGCTTGTGTATGCATCTGATGATCCTCCAGTACTCGCTGAGCATTCTGCAATTGAATGATCGCCTCGTGCTGCAGGGTTAGCATGCGTACCGGCTCAACTGCTGACTCGTAGTCATGAAGTGATTCCAGGTCGCTTCTGATTGCTGGCATCACCTCGTGCCAGCTTTGCGCCGCCTGGGCCAATGAGATCAATTCAGGTGGGACAGATGACTCATGCGCATAGTCCACAACCATGCCAGCCAGACCACCAGCTAACCGGGCCGCTGCAGCAACCTCAGGGTGTGTGCTTGCTAACGCCTGATCAGTCCATTGATAACGAGCTTTGGCTTCAATGTAGCTTGCCAGCATTGCATCATGCTTTTGGGCGTTTGCCCCCAACAGACTGTGATACAACCCCAACATGTAGTATGCACGACCCTTCAATTCGGCGCTGTGGGCCCTGCGCCGTCGGCGTGACTCAATCGAGACGATGTACTCACCTACGGCAGGTGACTCCCAGATTGCAGCAAGACGCTGCAAAGCCTTTGAGACGGCCAGAATCTGGTCGGATTGTGGTCGACTAACAGGATCGGACGTCGGTATCACAATGCTTCCACCGGCCAAGATCGCTTTCCAGTCTGTCAAGACGGTGTCATAGTGCTGAGTCAATGTTGGCTCAACCGTACGCTTGAACTCGTAATCCCGCACATCCATCGGCAAGCCTGCTTGCAGACCAAGTTCGGCTACCAGTTGCTGGGCATCTGTCTCGAACGACAACCCCACCATTCCTTCATCGTTAGGCGAGATCGGCTGCAGACAGCCAGGGCACTCGGTGAATGAGCCAACTTCAAACTGGAAACCACAGCCAGTGCAGGCCACGTTTGACGCTTGATCTGCCCGTGCTACCGGCTCTGCTCGCATCGTTGTTGCATCGGCAATGAGCAGCCCAGACAACGGTGTCGGATGCGTGGTGCTGGTTACCACTTGCGCAACATCTTCGACGTGTGCGTAACGAGCAGCCTTGTTCCGCTCCAAACATCGCAGGACCACTTCGTCCCACGTATCTGGAATACCCTCACGCAGGGCGGATGGTGGCGGTGGAACTTCGCGCAATGCCTGATACTCTGGCTGTGCAAACGGTACGACTCCTGTGAGCAGCTCAAATAGAACAACACCCACCGAGTAGATATCCGAACGGGCATCAATATCCCGCTGTCCCAGAATCTGCTCCGGGCTCATGTAGGCCATCGTCCCAATCCGGATGCCAGTGCGAGTCAGATGGGACTCCTCCTGGATACGCGCTATGCCGAAATCGCCCAACTGCGCTGAACCGCGCGGTGAAATGAGCACGTTGTCGGGTTTCACATCACGGTGAATCACCCCACGGGCATGAGCGTAGCCCAAACCAGCGCACAGATCGATGGCAATCTGAGTCACCACGCCCAGTTCGAGCGGGTGAAAAGCACTACTATGTTGGCGCATGACAGTTATGTCTTCGATACCCACGTCGTGCAATCGTGTGACCTCGTCGTGGGCTCTGACCAGATCCATGGCCCCCTGGCGTATCAGGACTGAACGCAGCGTGGGTCCATCCACATATTCCATGACCATGAAATACAAATTGTCACTCATCTGAAAGTCGTACGTGGCGACGATGTTAGGGTGGCGCAAACTGAAGCTGGCTTCGGCCTCCTGGCGAGCACGCGCAACAAAACGTGGATCGCGGGACTTGTGTGGATCAAAGATCTTCACCGCCACACTGCGATCAAACTCCGTATCATGGGCACGATAAACCGCCGCAAAACCCCCTTCGCCGATGAAGGTTTCGATGCGGTATTTGCCCAGCATTTGGCCAATCAAGCTGCTCGTCATTGTTGTGCTCCGTTCGACAACACTTGCCATCGTCGATTCAGTCTACAGTATCCTTGTCAATTCGGCCAGGAATGCACCCGCATCCGGGTAGACACGTCGCATCGGATCGAGGACCGTGCTGCCCTCGATCAGCTGTATGGCATGGTCGATAGTGTCGACGCTCCAATGACCTGTCTCCTCAAGTGATGCGATAACCTCGTTCAGGTTGAGCTGACCACGTTGGCCAGTTGCCACATGGCACAGCAGCCAACCGAGAGAATAGACATCGCTGGCAGGGGATACGCTCTCACCCTGGCTGATCTCAGGTGCCAGATAGTAGGTGTACTGCCGCACCAGGGCAGACTTATGCCATTGGTCCCCATCGAAGAGCACAGACGCTGCGAAGTCAGACAGACTGGCTCGCTGGGTGGCCTGGTCAATCAGGATGTTCGTGGGTACAACGCACCCATGGACGATACCGTGCTGATGTACGAAGGCAAGCCCACGCGCCACATCACCCACGATACGCAGGCCAGTGTCCGGGGAAAACCGGAGACTCTGCGCTTCATTGGCTTCCAACCTCGTGGCCAGGCTAGGACCGTCAACCAGGTCCATGACAATGTACAGCTTTCCATCCACGCGAAAGAAGGTTTGCAGCTGTACGATGTTCTCGTGGGAGAGGTCCCGTACCCGAAAGAAGTGTTCGGCGCGCCGCTCTAAAGATCCACGTACCCGGTCGCTGGCGATCTCCTTGATTGCAACATCGGGTGCATTGGGTGAACGTAAATCGCGTGCGCGGTACACACTGCCTGACTCGCCCTGTCCGAGGATGGGGCCAAACTCAAACATCTGCTTGATGCGCAAGGGAGTAACCCGCTGCAGGATGGCACCGTAGTCATATTGGATGTTGGCACGTTGCCGTACCTCATGGATCAATTCGGTCACCCGTTGATAGCGTGCCGCCGCGTCGTTACTCAAGGCACGCTCAATCACTTCGCCCAGACCTGCGTATGCGCTCGTCTTGAGTTCGCGTAATACCGCTGTGTCTGGATGCGGGTACCCCGAAAGCATGAAACAGAGAATAGCGCCCAACGAATAGACTTCGCTGGCAGTGGACTCAGCCTGCTTATTGTAGACTTCGGGCGGTGTGTAGTTTTCGCGTCCGTGAATGCGGGAGCTTTTGCCAACACCTTCCCGATCCATCATCGTTGCCAGCCCAAAGTCGGTCAGCTTGACCACCTCGTAAGCGGGTCCACCTATCAGGACGTTGCCCGGATGCAGGTCACGGTGCAGTATTGTTTGGTTGTGCAGGAATTCGACCGCACTACAGATGCTCAGGAAGATGCGCAGGCTTTGTTGAAGGGTCAATTCCCGCCGCCGTCGAGTGATGAGATCATCCAACGTCTGGCCTTCCACGTAATCCATGATGATGAACTGGCGGTCTTCCTGTACGCCGGCATCGTAGCATTTAACGATGTTCGGGTGGTCCAAATCCTTAAGCCACTGCCCTTCACGCTCGAACCGTGCCTGCACGCGAGGATCTCGCCCCTTGGCCGAGGTAATGAGCTTCATGGCATAGATCTCGTCAGTTCGTGTTTTCTTGACTTTGAATACTTCGGCAAATTCCCCACTCCCGATTCGATCCAGTTTTTCGTATGGGGTGGCAGTCCAGATCTCTGTCTTCCCGCGTTCACGGATGTAGGGCACCAGATCAAAGGGCTCCAGAATCGTCGATCCTCCCAGGTTGATATTGTGACTCAGTATCTGGATGTATGGATGTGTTTGATGGTGTTCCAACGGTAACCGTTCGTATAATTGTCGCGCGTTGTTACGGTATCGTATCCGTATGGCCGGATCTAGTTGCAGGACCGGATCGACACACAGACTGTGATAGAGCAGGGCTGTGTATTCAAGGATGCGGCGTTCTTGTTCATTGAAGCGAGATGCAATCGCCTCCGGGGGCACCGTCTCACGCCCTGTCAAAATGCGCAGCAGGTAGCGGGCAGCCGGGTCCCACCAGCCCTTGCCCGCCTTGTAGTAGCAGTCAAAGACCCGTTCGGCGCATTCCAGGGCGCCAGCGCGGTCGCCTGCGGTGCCCCGCGCCGCGGCCAGTTCACTGTACAGAGCACCGGCCTGGTCCCAAAGTTCGCGCACGCGGCACACGTCTGCCAGATCGCGCTTCTGCTGCTCGGTCATCGAACCAGTCCGCTGGTGGGCAAGCAGAATTGTTTGATATAACTTGAGTAGGGCATCTTGCTGCACTGCAGCACGTGTACGATTTTCCTTGGTCAGTTCTTCCAAGAATGAGGTGTCGAGAAGAATGGGCTTTGCCCGGCGGACTACGGTTTCGGCTGCATCCATCTGCCCGGCCTGATACGCGTCATCGGCCATGCAGCGGTACGCCGTAAGTAGTGCGTGCACCTCGCGCCGCGGGGATTCCAGCTGTCGTGCAATCCGCCCGAGTGACTCAACTGCCGTTCGATGATACTCGGGTACTGCAGTCAATTGCTCAAACTGCCAGGTTGCCCCAGGCAGGTTGCCCAGGTTGTACAGAAGTTCGGCAACGATTTGCCGAGTCATGTGATCCTGCCCTGGTTGTGAGAGCAGGCTGTCACCGATGCTTTCGATGCGTCGTCTAGTTTCGGGAGATAGGTTCTGGCGGCTGTGCTTTGCAATTGACCGCAACATGAGCTGGGCTTCATCAGGTGTTATCTGATCCCGGTACAAGTCATAGATTTCGCACTTCGATGCAGCGACAAAACTCGCATCACTGGCATATCCAGCAGTTGCAACATCCTGTTTGGCTGCCAAATCTCCCCACAAGTCAACAATAGCATAGGCCTGGTCAAACGGTAACGGGCGACTTGGATCACGAGCGAGAGTGACCATCTGGGCGATCAAGTCAAAGGACGTTCGATAGGCGGGCACGTAGTTCCGCAATCGATCAGCATATTGTGCCCGATCACCACAATAGGGCAGTAGCTGCAGAATGCGTCGCGCCAGTTCTTCGCTGGGGCCGACGCTATCTTCCCAAAGCAGGCAGGCCTCGAGAGCACCCTCGTAGTTACCACGTTTCTCACGAGTTTCCGCCAGTGCTGAGAGTAGTTCTGCACGTCCACGCCCTAACACCGGCTTATCATCAAGTATGTCAATCAAAACACGATTGTCCTGACGACTGTGTCCGTAAGCCACATGCGATACAAAAGCAGTCGCCAGGTCCTCACGAAACGGCCTGACCAGCATCTGGCGTGCAGTTTCGATGATGTCCTGTGACCAGACCTGTTGCGTCAGCAGATACTCGACCAGGAATGCGTCTGCTATTCCTACAGCATCGACTTCCGTACGCGCGGCGCGCGCTACCTCGAACCAGAACGGATCTTGGACGCTGGTCTGCTGCAACGTGTGTGCAATAATCAACAGCTGTGCCGCATCGCTTGAGCTGTGCCGACCATTGGTGTACACCCAGTGTTGAAGGCGAATGGCGCGAAGATCATAGCATGTCGCAAGATAGAGGGCCGTTTGACTGGCAAACTGACGCACTTCGGCACCGGAGGAGCAATAACCGTCTTGCTGTCCGGTAACCAGTAGGTCGACCGCCCACGAGAAAGGTGTAGGAACTGACTGAGACATCATCCAACGGAGGAGGGGAGGAAAGAGCTGCGACCGCTGTTGACGACCGGCTTTGAGGTAACGTTTGGCCAGATACTCGGCCAAAGATGCCCCCTTCTGCTGCACATCAACTTCACCATCCGTATTCCGACCCCTTCCAACCTCGTACAACGCGAGGAGCCGCAAGCCGTCGTCGACAGGCTCGTCGCGCAGCTTCATCATTGCCTCGAGCGTCCGCACGTGTAGAGGGTCCGGGTCTTCTGGAGCAAAACGTTCGGCAAGAACCATTTGCAATAGCCCGGTGTCAACCTGATCATTATCAAGCAGGATCACCAGGTGGTGCGCCGCAAGTGTCTGCCAGCCGGCTGGTTTGGTTCGCAAGAGCGCAATGACTAACTTGTGGCGATCGTCGGCGGCTAGCGGCACCTGGGCGTCGATCAACTGTGCCACACGACAATCAGCCTCATCAAACTTCGCCCGTGTTGACCACAGCGCATGGGCTGCATCGGCAAGCATCACCATCTGGGCTTCAGTTGCGCTGCTCGCTGCGTATTGACCAGCAAGATCCAGGACATATTGGCGCTCCACAGGGCGCTGCTGCACAAGGGTCTCCAATAGCGTTTGTCGTTGCGCGTCGTTGCCGACACGTTTCTCGGCTGCCCAGCGTAACAATCCCAGGTTGGCCCCGCCAGCCACCAGGTAACGACTCACGTGATCTGCCAGCGATGGAGGAGCGCCTTTGTCACGATGAAGCCAGGAGATGGCAAATCGTTCACGAAGAACTTGCAGGTCATCGATGCTAAACCCCGTTGGCAATGGGCTCTGTAGCAAGTGATCGATACGCGCCATGTCGCCATCTTGCAGCTTTGGTTGTGCCAGGTAATGTTTGATTAATGCTGCATTGAGCAGCGGGTGTGATGGGTCATGATCGAACACTCGTTCTAAGAGTGCTACGTCAGGGAGTTGGTTGCTGTTCAAGAGCGCCTCTGCCAAACGGTGAGCCGTTTGTGCCGATTCTTCTCCTGTCTGAAGTGGTAACAATGTCCGGGCTGTGCGTTCCAGGTCGGGCCAGGCTTGCGCATGATAGTAATAGTCAACCAATTGCTCGAGCGCTGGCACTACGACCACTGCCCTGGATAACGCGCGCTCATAAATGGTAAGTGCCTGGGCAATGGGAACCTGCGCGCCCAGGGTCGTCCATACCTGGCCAGCCAGCAGTTCAGGATCACTCGCATGGGTCTCGGTTGCGCGAGCGAAGACTTCGCGCAGTCGCTCCCAAGAGGTTCCCGCCGGTACATGAGCCATGTGACCACTGGCATAGGCGGGCCAATCCTGGCCTTCAAGGCGCACCACCGAATGCGCCCACATGCGCCATATATCCGCATCCAACCTTGGCGCACCAAACTCGTCACGCATGCGAATGCATTGGGCAAAACAAGCCAGGTAATCACCGATCTCGAACGTGGACTCTGCGGCTTGACGGCGCATTGTCAAGTTGGAGGGTGGCGTATCAGCCATTGCGCAGAAGACCGCGGCAGCATCCTGCAGGAAGGTTATGTCGACAGACGGTGCCGGCGTTGAAACGGATGTCTTGATATCCCATACTGCTGTGAGGTAATCATACAGAAAACCGCTGAGTGGTTCTGCCTCTGGCGTACCCTGCAATTGGCGCCAAGCTGTGTGGGTGGCGCGAATGGCTGGTGCCGATACGTCGACCCAATGGAGAGCAAAGCGCGCACGCAATAGAATGTCGTTGTCATTGGCGAAACCCACTTCAGACAGGCGGTCAAGTACTTCGATTGCGCGTGCAACTTCGACTGCCCGTGCTGAGTTGGCTGGCTGTGGTGATATCAGTTGCGCCAATCGACTGGCTACGACTGCATTTTCTTGTGTCAGAGTGTGCTCTCTAAGATAGCGATCGAACAAATACCGTGCGCGGGGGTCGTCCACAGCTTGCCGGGCCAAGCCCAGACAGGCCCCCGAGTAGCTGGATGACTGCGGATCGAGAAATCGTCCGTATTCCAGAAAAGATTCGATCAAGTCCGGCGGCCACTCGTGCGTTTGGCTTGCGCGAGCGGCCACTTGTTGGCCACGCCGTGCGGGCACAGCCCGCCGGGCCCACCATATCAGATATGCAAGGGCAGCCAGCATTAAACCGATGACAGCAATTTGTAGCGGGTTCATTTGCCTCTCAACTCATTGTTCAGACACGAGGATCATGCGGTACGAATCCACAGTTCCTTTGGCGTTCAACACGCTCACAGTGCGCTCCCACCAGGCCGGTGCTATAAATGCCTCACCGGTGAGTGACTGAGGGGCGCACAATCTACGCCCAGTGGCGGCTTCGAGCAAGACCAGTTCGCCACCATGACGTGAAGATGGCGCCAGTGCCAGGATATCATTACTAAACGCGGCCCCGCCCTGTATGCTATGCCCCTCAGTGGCTTGCCACGACCACACCGAATCCAGATGCCAGTCACCATCCCGTTCGACTGCCGCACACGACCAGACCTGGCCGCTGCGGCAGGTCAGGAACAATTGACTGCCAGCGGCAAGAAGAGATCCCACATTTTGGCCTGGGGCTTGGGTTTCTGTGAGCAACCTCGGCAGGTGCTTTGGAGTGGCAAACAGCCGCACGATGCTGGTTTGTAAGTTATCTTCGCTCACTTGCACGTACAGCACTGCCACCATTTCGTGATGCAGAACAGCCACTGCGCGAGCAGTTTGGCGTGGCTCGATCATCGTCGCCTGTTTGACTTGTGGGTCGAACACAACCAGACCCTGACTTGTCGGCAAGTAGACCGCAGAGTGAGTGACGAGGGGAGTACCCGTCGGGCGAGCGGGCAAGTCGAACGTTTCCCAGCTGGCCAGGTCCGGCCAGGCCGCTCGATGCAATCGAGACGACCGACTGCTTGATGCGTAGAGCCACTCACGGTGACCGACTAGAGTCACGGTCGGTTCCGGCAGGGATACCTGGTGTCGAACCTGGCCATTTGAAGCCTGCAATAGCCAAAGAATCGTACCGCCCGGGTGAACGAGGAGCGTGCTGCGATGACCGAGCAATGCCCAGGCGTGTGAATGCACCTGATCGCGTGGAATGACCGACCAGCGCTGAACACGGTGGGTTCGCAAGTCAATACTGAACATGGCCCCATCCGGACTAGCTGTGATCAGTTTATCATCGTGCACCAAGAGTGTTCGACAGGCTTCGCCGCCCAAGTCTACCGGAGTCATGGTTTGCTGCAGAACCACCTGACCGACCACAGGAACGGGTGTCCTGGCATGCGATGCGGGCCAGATGACAGCATCGTCGGCTGGTGTTCCTGGTGTGGGCGAATCATGCCGCTGAAAGGCATCAGGCGGCACTGTGGCTTCATGCGGGCGTGTTTCATCGTCCACAATCGGTGATACTTTCGTGCGCGGCAAACGTGCTACGCTTGACACGTCGTCAGCCAGGTTCCTCAGGCGTTCACAGACCTCGCGGACAGTTGGGCGGTAATCAGGCGACTTTCCAAGCATAGCCTGCAGCAGATCAACCAGGCCTGGTGGTATGGCATCTACTTCCAACGGTGTCCAGTCGGGTTGCGTGCCCATGTGATGGCGTTTGATTTCGTCACGTGCGTCTCGACTACCCCTAGGCAAGTTACTGCAAAATGGCGGACGACCGGTAAACAGTTCATAGAGCACGCAGCCAAGCGCATAAATATCTGCCGCGTGACCAGGTGGTGCCGCACACCAGAGTTCTGGAGCCATGTACGACCACGTTCCGGCCTGAAGGCGCTGCTGGGAATCCAGCGTGCGCGAGATACCAAAGTCCATGAGCTTGACGTCATCGTTGCGCAAGAGCCGGATGTTCTCCGGCTTGATGTCGCAGTGGACCAGCTTCAGGTCAGCGGCAGCAGCCAGGGCGTCAGCAACCTGAACACAGATGTGCATCGCACGGCGCATCACCAACGTCCCGTCGGAATCGAGCACATCACGCAGATCATGGCCTTCCAGATACTCCATGACCAGGTAAGGGCTGTCACCAGCTTTGCCGAAGTTATAGAGCTCGACGATGTGAGGGTGTCCCAGGGAACGCAAAATGCGCGCTTCCTCCAACAAATTGTCCACAAAATCGGCCCGCACGCTCAAGCCAGGGTGCAGTATTTTCACTGCCACAGTGCGGTTGTTGTGCAGGTCCCGCGCCATGTACACGGTACCGAAGCTGCCGTCACCGAGTTTGTCGACAAGTTTGTAGTGATTCAGGATCGTGCTGCTCATGCGTCACCGGGCTCTCTCGATGGGCAACGATTTGACATGACTGTGCCTATCGTGTTCCTAATGGTGTCCGTCTTAAATCGGTGTCGTTCATCCAACCTTCGGTGGGGTCGTATGAGCTAGTATCATAGATGTTCACTCTAAAGCGAGTATGTGGTTGGTCCCCTACGGTTTGGATTTCCTGAAGAACTTCAACCAGGGTACATCTATTAATTGAATAGGCGGGGACGCCCGATTCCAGGTCCACGGAAGTCCTGTTCTTGGTCAATGCCAGTCGTGAAAGCTGGTCGCCGATCATCTCTCGTTGCACCAGTATCGATTCTGTCGAAACATACCCAGGGATAGTTAGAAACCCATCACCGTCATCGCCGGGGTCCGCCACGTAGTAATAGACTCTATACCAATCCTTGTGGGAGTAGGATGATTCATCGATTCGTACAAGCGAGCAGTGTGGATCAAGAAGCCTGCCCGAACCATCCTTCGCATCTGGTACTGCACGCAAGAAACTTGCATTTGTAACTCCAACCCGATATTTGCGAGTATCAGGGCGAGACATGACCGCAACCTGGGTGCTCGAAGACCGGATGGTTGCGTCTGTGTCCTTGTTGTTGACATTCACCACGAACACCTGCTCCTTCGGACCATCAATTCGAAACTGCGCATGAAATATGCCCTGACCGTCAGGCCCTTGCATGACTTCTGACTGATTACACGGTGCATCCTGGTCGGAATTAATGCAGACTTCGAGCTTGTTCAGAATCTCTTTATCGGTCAGAGTTATGATCTGATGGGTATCGAGCCACTGGGCCACGATCTGTGCTGTGACGGTCACATTATCACCGGACCGGACGATATTGTCCGGGTGTGGTGATGTGATGGTTACGGTAACCTGCGCATCCGATGACATAACCACCGGAAAAACATCGAAAGCTCGCACCTCGTCTGCTCGCTTGATGCCTAGTTGGACGGCCTTTTGTAGTGCCAGATGGGCCTTTTGGTCTGAAGAATAGTACACAAAACGCGGTGGATGCCGGGGTGGACCCTCCAAGTGAAGTTCTGCACGGTGGATCGGACTGTCTTGCTCCACGGGAACTAATGGCGCTGAAACCGTGTCAATCCCATAATTGGGTATCATGACGACATAGTTTGTCGAGGGTCGCGGCAATCCTACGGTGACAGCAATCGTGTTCTCCGTGACCAGCACCGGCGTCTCGATATTCAATCCAAAGTCACAACCGATCGTGTTCTTGACGCTGTTCGCCATACGTTCACTCTGCTCTGTGCTGCCAGCCAGTGCATAAGCGGCGCCAAGCCACAACCGGGCATTGTGTTCCAGGCAGGCGGCACCACCACTATTGGCGGCCCGCTCCAGTTCGTTGATGGCATTCAATAGGTGGCTCTTGTTAGCAGGTTCTGTAGTCCGTTTCGATCGATCGTCTTCGTTCTCAAAATAGTTGCGAACAAAATAGGCGCGGCCCAACCCATAATGGGCAGATGCTGAATCGGATATTTCGAGAGCCTGCGAAAATTGCCGCGCAGCACTGTCAAGCTTGTCAGGCGAAGCACCCGGCTCAAATTGATACTGTGCCAGGTAAGTCTCGCCCAGAAGCCTATCCAGGGTAGCGTGAATGTGCAGTTTGTTGTCGGCATTCTCGTCAATGCGCATATCGCGTTGTAAATCGAGTAGCAATTTCTCGGCGTCCTCATACTCGCCGCTTCTCAACATCAAACGCACGTATGCCAGAGTATTCAGTGCGCGTTCTGCATCGTGCCCGTTCTGGGATTGCTGCCGTTCCAGCGCTTCACTCATGGCACGGATCAAGTCGGCGATATACGGGTCTAGCGCTAGGCCTTCGTAGGAATCATAGGCAGCCTCGATGTAACAACGCAGAAAAGCCGGGTAATCTCTCGGTGGCCAGTATGGAAGATGCCTATTATGCAATTGATCACTGAGTTCAAGTACCGTCTTGTAGTCTTGCTGATTGCAGGCCAGAAGTGATACATACTCCAAAACTCGCATTGGAATGGCAAGTTCAGATTCAAGGACCGGTTCAAGCTTCCACATATCCTTCATGGGTGGTACGGTCGTGACGGTGAAAGCGAGGCCAGAAGAGTGCGTGTTTGAAAACGACATGGCGCCTGCCAGCTGCATGTTCTCTACATACCATTGAAGCGGTTGCTTGTCGCCGAAGTAGAACGATGGCTGCTGGCTATCTGGACAGATGAACCGCACGCTTGTGAAGCGCGTCAGATTAAGATCGCTACACACGTTTGCCAAGCTTTCACCAGCATCTCCCGCATCATTAATCAGAGCAATTGTTTCGATTCCCTTTGTCCATTTGTTTAGCCAAATCTTCAAGTGGTCGCTGAACACTACCACCATCAAGACGACAACCGCGACACATACCGCTAATTGCAGTAATGATCTTCGCGCTTTGCTGTGATCGTGATATGGGGTGTTGAAATAATGCAGGATCCAATACAACACAAAAAAAGGGATGCACGCACATAGGAAAATGATTATGAACTTGGCCCAGGTGAGAATTTGACCGATTTGTGACCACCACACCGATGGAACCAATCCCATCAATATGAGTATCGCCAAGGGACCAGCAAATAGTAGAATTTTCGTAACGACTCGCCAGTTTACTGGCTTGTGACGCAGCAAACCGTCCTTCTTCGCCCAACTCCACAAGTTCAGAAGGAAGCTACCGATGTCGGCCATATTGGCAAAAATACTAAGAATACATCCCATGGATGCGGCTCCTGCTGGCTCAAAGAGGCTGCGATTGTGCCGGTTGAGAACTAAGTTGGTGCTTGGGCTGCAACACGAGACGTTGGCGACCGTACCAGTAAACGCACTGCTCGTTTGGCTTGACAGTCAACAAGAATACTTTGTGGGAGCCAACTGCAATTCCTTCGACATCGTGCAAACCCCGCAGAAAATAGCTGGACAATACCTCGCCTGTGTTTGCATGCAAGATGTACATCACCGAACCGGCATCCTTCATCGTTATGGCGTAGACATGTCCATGTCGAGAATCTAATGCCAACAGAAAGCGATTCTTGGAACTAACGGTCAACACACGCTGCCACGGAGTTTCATATGTGTCCCTTGATCGCTCCCATACTGTATATAGTGGCTGGTTTTCTGTGGATGTTTCGTGTCGGCCCGTGACAAAAAGCAGATCGATGGAAGCCACGATTGCATTTACTTCTACACATTCCTTCACCTCTGTCGATACGAGTTTCTGGTGAAGATGACAAGAATATACGTGGGACATTCTCACAAAATACAACACTTCGTCTAGACATGTCATTCGACAAATGTCCGATGGTAGGTCTTCATGAAGGTGAGTCTTCTGCAAGCAAGACTGTTCGTCAATCCTATACAACACGCACTTCATTTCAGAGCCTAATCGTGCTAAAACAAAAAAACCTACGCCATCCGTCGCAAGGTCCAGTACTTTGACTTGAACCCCAAGTTTTAGAGGATTCAGGCCATATTGATCGTGTAGAACGAATCTGTCGTTGTTCTCCTCATAAATTCCGAGTTCACCAGAGTCCCAAGCTACACAAAGTCGGTTGTTCCCATACGGCGTGATCATTACTGGTTTGATTGTTCGATTCGCTTCATCTTGGAGAACACATCGTCCTTTTCTCCATGTGAGTAGTATTTGTTGGGGGAGATGCCTTCTGGCCATGTCTCTGCCATGCAAAGGATTAGCCGGTGGTGCTTTCTGCCAAGGATGTGTCATGGGCAGGAATGCATTGCGCATTCCTTCAGCTGTCTCATAGCGATCCGATGGGTCAATTGCCAGTGCTTTCATTACCATCGCAGTCAATGCTGGCGTAATGCCAGGCACCAAGTCCAATTTCGATTTGAGCTGGTCACTATTGGTTCGTTCAAGAGCGGGTGGCGGATTTGTGCCCGTAAGGAGCGCATACATGGTGGCACCCAATGCATAAATATCGCTTTGTTTAACGGGTTTACCTTGGTACTGTTCGGGTGGGCTGAAACCCCTTGTGCCCTGCTTAGCACTCATGGCGTTGGGCGATACACCAATGTATTGGGCGATGCCAAAATCAACCAGGTAAACTATGCCTTTATCGTTCACAATGATGTTGCTTGGCTTGATGTCGAGATGGATCACTTCCTGGTGGTGACAGTAAACTAGGGCATCTAATACCTGCACACTCCAATCGATCACTTGATTGACATTAGGCCTTGATGAGTTCTGAAATTTGTGGTCTAAATCCTCCCCATCAACAAGATCCATTACCAGATAAACACAGCCGTTGTCCGGAAAATAGTCGCGTACTCTAGGCAAATTGGGGTGTTTGAGCCTAGCAAGGATTCGTGCTTCCGACAGAATCCGTTCTTGTTGAATCTTTTCTTGCTGAATCTTTTCTTGCTGAATCTGCTCTTGCCGAGCCCGTTCTGGTGAATCAACTGTTTCTCTGTCATCACCTTGGCTTGAACCGACTGGGCGATACTCCTTGATGGCACATTGGGATTCCTCTATGCGGTCATATGCCTGATAAACAGTACCCATGCCTCCCTCACCAAGTTGTGTTTTCACTTCATAGCGCAATTTTAGTTCCTGGCCTGATGTTAGCATGTGTCTCTGCCGTCCTCTTTCCGTCGCATCGGAAACTTGGGATCAAGTCACTGGCTCACACAGATCCTATGGCGCCAGCTCAATCTCGCCCGTGTAGGTTATTGTCGCCTGGTCATTGCCTTTCCAAGTTACCATGACAGGCATGGCCGAGGGCATCGCGCGGGGCGTGCGCCTTGGCTGCTGCCATGACAGCAGGATCTCGAAGGGGGACGCTGGATCGATTGTCATTCGAACCGGCGCAACACCGGCCAACCGGACGTCATCTCCTTCATAATAGAATTCACATGTGAGGTCCACGCCGGCCTCCAGTTCAGTCGTGCTGAGCCCTGGCTGTGGTATCAATAGCAGCCGCACATTCTGCAGTGTGTCACTGACAAGCGCATCGACCGTCGAGTCCAAGCCTGATTTTATGGCAAGCTGGTCTATCTGAACCGTAACACTCACTTTCACCGGAAGTCCCAACTTGTCATCCGGATCGAGTGGGGAGGGAAGCGTCACTGCGAAACTCCCTGCAGGCACTATCGTTGGCACCTCAACGGTATAAGTGGGATCCGACGTTGGACCGGGCTTCCATGGAGTGTCCACAGGAGCACCGGTTGGCACCGGCGTGCCGGTAGGCTGCTGCGGCGTTGTGTTTCGACCCACCGCAATAGCCAAAACAAGTACGGTAGTGAGCAAGAGTACTCCAAACAACGCCGGCCCAAACGATTCATTACCCTTCACCCTTTCCGGTGGCACTGGTCCTCTATCGACCGCCTTTGTCTCCATCGCCGCCTGTATGGCAGACCGCATTTCCTCGACTGTCTGAAAGCGATCAGATCGTCGAATTGCCATTGCTTTCATCACGGCAGCATTCAGTGCTGGTGAAATACTGGGCACCAAAGATGCCAAAGGCTTCAAGAGATCGTTTTCAGCCCGATCGAATGCATCCTGTGGCGGCTCGCATGACAACAATATGTACATGGTTGCACCCAGGGAATAGATGTCGCTTCGTGCATCCGTCCTGGCAGTATACTGCTCGGGTGGACTAAAACCTGGCGTGTGGGCCTGAGCACTGACCGTCGTATGCGTGGCATCGACATACCTGGCAATTCCAAAATCCACCAAATAAGCCTTTTCGTCTGCCCTGACAATGATATTAGCCGGTTTGATATCCCGGTGGATCACACCATTCTTATGGCAGTAGATCAAAGCGTCTAGTACTTGGTCGATCCAATCTACCACCTGTTTGGCTGGAAACGGTCCCTTTTGATGCTCTAACTTGATTTCCAGGTCTTCACCCTCCACCAAAGTCATTACGAGATAGAGGCGGTCATCATCGTCGAAAAAATGCCTGACTCTGGGCAAGTTCGGGTGTTCGAGTTTGTTGAGAAGTTTGGCTTCCTGTCCAAACTGGTCAATCATCTTCTCACGTGTCACACGCGGTTTTCCCGGTATGCGCACACCTGTGTCATTCGCTGGCGAGATGGCATCGATATCGGCCTGGGTTGGCAGATGTGTCAGGCGAACTTCCTTGACTGCACACGGGTAGTCAAGCTTTTCATCCTGCGCCTGATAAACTGCTCCCATACCACCCTCTCCAAGTAGCGCCTGGATGCGATACTGCTCCTTCAATAATGTGCCTGACTTCAAAAAATACTGCGCATCCATCTCTACTCTACCTGCCTATACAACACAACCACATTGGTGGCTCATCCTATGGCAAGCCACTCACTCGTCCTGTAAATTTGATCAGGGATGCCTTATTGCCGTTCCATGTGATCGCGACAGGTATTTCGGCTCCGGTTTGGATTGGATTCGTGGATCGAAGCCGTATTGTGATTATGAGTGTTGGAATTCTCCCCGCAGTCAGGGCATCACGATCCACCACAATATGGTATGTTTCGGTAATCTGATATACTACGACTGAGACATCAATCTTGATCATCTCAGCCCCCCGATAATTGCCTTGAGGCACCAGTTCCAGCTGCAAGTCATTGATTGCGTCGGTTATCGGCCATTGTACTTCAAGCGGTTCTTCCGGCTCCAGCGCCAGTTGTTCCGATTCCACCGTGACCTCGATTTTCCGCAGGCCACGCGTATAGACAGCCTCTGATTCTGGCTGTGTCTCGTCAGGTATCAGTGGCGGAATAAGCTCAACCGTCAACTTGTGCCACGACTGATCAGGAGGTGAAGGCGGTAGTGCTGGGATGGGGATCATTGTGCTTGGCGCAATCGTTGGTGCCACGGCGGGCGTTGCAGCCAATGTCGGCGTATCGGACGGTGGAGCAGCAGTCAGCGTACGCGACACCATCGGGCTGGTCGTCGGCGAGGGCATCGGTAGTCTTGTTGGTGTCTGCAAAAGCAATGGGGATGAAGACGGCAGCACGGTCGCGGTCGGAGGTGGCGCTGGAGTGACCGTTGCCGCCGCCGTGGCTCGCATAATTGGCGCAGATGTCGGTGTCCTATTGATTGCAGCGGTGGCCGCACTCGTTGGTGATCCGAGCGCAATTGCCATGGCAGGCAGAATTGTCGGTCCCGCCGTGATATTTCGATTCAGGCTCGTCACACCAAACAGGCCGACCAAACACAGTATGATTATTCCAGCAAAACTGCCGGCAATGACCAACGACACGTTACGGAGTCGCGACGGCGCGGGCTGTTCACGCGGCATTTCTGCAATGTCAACCTGTTCTAACGACGAGCTGTATGTTGTGTCGAGCCATACCGGTTCAGGTACTGGCACCTCCCGCGGGCCAGTCGGTTGGGTAACGGTCCTTGCCACAACGGGACGTGATGTCGTATTTATCCGGTCGACACGAATCACAATCGCCGTTGCGTTGTCATATCCCCCGGTATTGTTGGCAAGATCGAGCAAAGCGCTTGCCAACACCCCGGGATCCTGGTCCCAGGTCTGGGTGAGCTGGGTTTCGATGTTCGAATGGTCGATGTAACCATGGACACCGTCACTGCACAGGAGAATCAGGTCGCCAGCCGCCAAAGCCAGAGGCGGTCTTACTTCTGGCGTGACTTCTGGCCGTTTACCCAGTGCCCGACTCAGAATGTGACGGTTAGTGCTCTGAGCTGCCTCTTCAGCCGTGATGATGCCGCTTCTTAACTGTTCGTTGACCAAGCTGTGATCTTCGGTCAAAGCAGTTAGTTCGCCGTTGCGCAACAGGTACGCCCGGCTGTCACCAACATGGGCCACAACCAACTGGTCGCCACTGAAGACTGCACACACCACCGTTGTGCCCATGCCAGCCCTGTCATCAAAGCCGGCTGCTTCGAATATTGCATTATTCGCAGCCTTGATAGCTTCCTGCAAGGCTTCGGTGACGGGCAAATCTGCATAGGTGGGAAATTGACGGGTGACAGTGTCGACTGCAAGCTGGCTGGCCACTTCACCTGCAGCATGGCCGCCCATACCATCGGCTACGACGCATAAAGTTCTGTTGCGACTGGCGTCCGTAGGATCCGGCACAACGATCGTACCCATTCTATCTTCATTGATATCACGGGTGGTGCCCCTGTCACTTTCTGTACCGATCGTGATCTGTGCGTATTGGTCCATCGCCCAGTATCCCTTATTATGGCTCCACATACCAGCGGCCGTTTTTGTTGACGAGTGCGTGTGACCAGGTATAAGGTAGAGCGGCGCCCAGATTGGTTAGCTTCTCGTAAACGCGCACTCGACCTGTGACTTGCACGGTGGCTGAATCTGTTGTGAGATTCTGGACATCGAACACAAGATCTTGAAAATCCCAGTCGAGCTCAACGTTCAAGCCTGTTTCTGCTTGTATCCAGCTCTGGATCTGAGCCACGGTTGGCAGAATATTCTCGGTTAGCAATACGACGTCTGGGTCCATTAGGGAAGTCACGCGGGCAAAGTCCTTGGCTTCCAGGGCATCATAATACGCACGCATCGTCGGTTCGGGTGAGGCCACCGCACTACGACTTAGGAGCAGCCACGCCCCAATTGCCAGCGCCGCAACCAGCAAAACCGCACCGGCGATGACCAGTAATATGGGCCATTGGGACCTGTGTGGAGGAGTGACTGCGGTTTCAAAGCCGGGAACTTCAAAAGGCGCAAAATCCTCCGTCGTCTTCATGTCGGGGATAGTCGCGTCGGATGCAAAAGGGTCGCTCAACTCCTGGAGCATTCATTCCTCCAACCAACTACTCATACGCAATGCACCTACGTCATCGAAATGCGCAAATGACGCTCCTCGATCACGATACTGTCACCATTCTGCAAGTCATATTCACGTTGAGGCTGCAAACGCTGATTGTTCAAATACGTGCCGTTACGGCTGCCTTGATCGATCAATGTGCAGTGCTGTCCATGCCACGTGATCACGGCGTGCCGACGCGAAATGTATTTATCCGGGTCTGGCAAAGGTATTGCTGGAGACTCTCCCTGTAGTGGCGGGCGGCCAATCAGATTCGCACCGGGATTCAGGGTAAAGACACCCGTTATGCCCCTAAAGTCTACCTCTACCACGACTGTTTGTATGGCATGATGCACTGTGGCATCATGTGGTAGCCCATCATGCAATACGGTCACCTCGGCATGGGGTGTGACAGGAGCTGGTTTGTTTCCGGTGGCCGCAACTGGTGAATGCACTGAATCGCCTGCCGTGTCGATCACCTGTGACGATCCGGCAAGATCGCTATCAGCGGGAGTCGGGGTTGGAGTGGTAGATTTGATGACATGCGCTGCATCCGCAGCGCTTGCTTTCTTATTGTCAGTTGGTGCTGCTGGTGATTGTGAAGCGTGTGGATCAAAATAGTCGGTGCGTTGACGCCGCCCAACAGACGCTTGATCCTGGGGCAACTCGGCAGATCCGCTCTCCGGTTTGGCGTCTAAGAATTCGGTGCGTTGGCGAGCTCTGCGATTAACATCACCTGTACTACCTCTGCCTGGTTCTGCGAGAATACGGGGGTCTGCCTGTGATGACGGCGCGGCGTCCAGGAATTCAGTACGCTGCCGGGTTGAGCGTTTCACTGGTTGACCAGAAACTGTCTCGGCTTTCCTTGTTTCAGAAACAGTGCCTGATCCGGGTGATGACGAGTCATTAGGCGCCATATCTTGCGACAACGCTGTTGGCGGGGCATCCACTACACCTTGGGACTTCAAGTGCCGCACATACTGCTTGCGTGTAATTGGGTTTGATAGAACCCAGTAAGCCTCATCCAAACGGCGGAGATACGCCTGATCGCCTTTGTAGAGTGCTTTCAGCCGGGAATATTCGTCTCCTATTTGCGCATCAGTGGCATCGAATCGTAGCCCAAGTACAGTAAAATGAGTTTCATTCATAGTTGGACACCCCTGTCACTTCACCGCTACCCCCTCACCTCCACACTCCTCACCACCTCCACATACCGCACCCGCCCATCCTTCACCACCACCCGCACCGCCCCATACCCCCCGACCTCGGCCAAACTGCGGTCGATCATGGTTACCAGCTGCGCATTCAACACCCGCAGCGGCGCATCCAACACCACGCGGTACTGAACCGGCTGGCCACTCACACCATCGGGGTTCTTCGCCATACGTACCTCCAACTCCCGCCATCAGGGAACCAGCTGCCGGTAAAACCTACCGCAGGCGCAGACACCGCCCGATCCCGTACCGACATCCCGGCCGGCTACCCCGCGCCCAATCAAAAAGTCCGCCTCGCGCGCCAGTACAAGACACACCAAGCGACCTTCGGGAATCTCTCACCTCTGACAAGGTCACGCCGTCGTTGGTTATTCAGTTGAGGTTCATGAGTCGTCCCGCCGCACCGGGTCGCGTACGATCTTTTCCGGCAAAGCAAGACAGTCGTTTATGAGTCACATCGCGGCGCCGAAAGGCTGGTGCCCAAACGGGAAGCACCATCCATCGACAGGTTTGTCAAACAAATGAGCCCTGGATGCAGCGCTGCTCCAGGCGGGCGGTTCTCACCCCGTTGACAAGGTGGTAAACAATTTTAGCACAAACAGGGTGCAGAACGCAAAAAGAACGCCTGGAGTATACCAACTGTCACCAGCCAAAGATATGACCTTTGTCATACTGTTTGAATGACTTTTTGCACATCCACACTCACCACCACCTCCACGAAGCGCACCCGCCCCTGTACCACCTTCAACCGTACCTCACCATACCCGCCAATCCCTGCCAGATAACGGTCGAGTAACACAACCAACGCGGCATCCAACACCTGCAGCGGCTGCGCCAGCTGCAGTGTCAACCCGCGTTCGCCCTCCGGTTCACCACCACCCATCGCCATGACTCATCTCTCCCCCGGATACGTCTCCTTTGCCACAGAGGGCTCAGAGATCACCGAGAAATGATCGATCTGTCGTAACTGCTCACGCGCCACGTCCCCCACCCACCCCGTCTCCCCCATCTCGATCTGACACGCCACACCCTCTGCCCCCGCCCAACTTCGCCTTTCACCCGTTCACTCAGTTTACGCCACACCTGGCCTCGATCCCCTTCTCTCGTCCCTTGACCCCCAACCCCAAAAACCCAACCCCTAATCCCCAATCCCCAACCCCTACCCCCCAATCCCCAACACCC
>CAYUCC010000001.1:54555-152919 GCA_964443225.1 uncultured Anaerolineae bacterium | reverse complement strand
GGATATTCAGTTGGTAAGGTGCAAAAGTCGAGTACGGAGTAGGGAGTAGGGAGTAGGGAGTAGGTGAGACGCTGACCTCCAATCCCCACCCCCCCCAATCCAAAATCAAATCCAAAATCCAAACCAAAATCAAATCCAAAATCTAAAATCAAATCCAAAATCCAAAATCCAAAATCCAAAATCTAAAATCGAGCCACCCCCAACCCCTCCAGCAGTACGCGTGTCGCCGCGGTCACGTCCGTCACCGCCTGATCGAACACCGCCTGATTCGCCCGCGAGGGTACCCGGTACCCGCTCACCTTACGCACGAACTGAAGTGCAGCCGCCCGAATCTCCTCCTCCGTCGCCGGCGCCTCCCGCCGGCGCAGCGTCTTAATACTCCGGCACATGATCGATCCATCCTCCTCTCACACGCACCCACACAGCCCATTGCGAATCATTCCCACCCATCATGACGCGCTGGACCACGCACACCCCTACTCCCTACTCCGTACTCCCTACTCCACCACCACAAACTTCGTCGGATCATCCGTGAAACTGGTCCACGCCAGCACTGTGTGCGGCATGACCTCGAACAGGCCGCCGTTATCCCACGTCGTCGGTTCGGGCGCGTAACCCAAGGCTGCGTATTTGGCCGTGTAGGCCTGGGCAATCCGCTGCGCCAGCTCGGCCGACGGTCGCGCCGCCTCGCGCGCCGTGCCTTCGACGATAACGACGTCGCTGCCGCTCTCCAGGTGGATGACCACGTGGGGATTGGCGACCAGGTTACGCGCGTGGCGCGTTTCGGGACTGCCGTCGAAATAGATCCTGTCATCCAGCCAGACTCCCCACTTGGGCACGGCATGCGGCCGGCTGTTGGGCCGCACCGTACACAGCCAGTAGTTCACGGCATCGGTCAGCCGCTGCTCGACGTGATTCCACGGCAGCAGTGTCTGCGCATTCTCGACGTAACCAGGAGGAAAGGTAGGACGCATCGGTTGGGGATCACGCATGGTTGTTTTCTCCTTTATTCTGGTTTATACTGGGTGCAGCCGGCCTGGCACGGTTTGCGGAGATGGCAGTGTAACACACGCAGCGCAGCATGCCAAGCCGCCCGCCCCTCCAAAATCCAAAATCTAAAATCCAAAATGAAGTCTTGACACCATCCCCATTTTGCGGTACCATGCCCGCTATGCTTACGATCCTGGCGACGCCGAAAAGCCTGCCGCGGCGCCGGGCCTCGATTCTTGCTGCATAAGGGCTGATCGTACCATGGCGGATCTTCTGGTCGTCTTCATCACCGGCGTAACCACTGGCGGTTTGAGCTGTATGGCCGTCCAGGGTGGTCTGCTGGCGTCCTCGATCGCCAACCAGGTCGAAGACGACGTCAAAGCCCAGCTCCAGGCACGCCCACCGGCGCCCAGGAGCAAAAAGGCCCGTCGTGCCCAGGCCGCCGCGGCACCCCCGCCACCGGTGCGCGCCCAACACATTGCGCGCCCGATCGCCCTGTTTTTGGCCGCCAAACTCGTGGCTTATACCCTGCTTGGTTTTCTTCTGGGCTGGATCGGCTCGCTGATTCAGCTGACACCGGCCATGCGCGGGGCGCTGCAGATTGCCATCGGCGTCTTTATGGTTGGCAACGCGCTGCGCATGCTCGACGTGCACCCGATCTTTCGTTATTTTATCTTCGAGCCCCCCAAGCCGGTCACACGCTACCTGCGCCGGCGGGCCAAAACCGGTTCCGACGACATCATCACGCCCCTGTTCCTGGGCGTGCTGACCGTCCTGATTCCCTGCGGCGTCACCCAGGCCATGATGGCACTCGCCATTGGCAGCGGTGACCCCCTCACCGGCGCCCTGATCATGTTCGCCTTTACCCTGGGCACGACGCCGGTGTTTTTCGCCCTGGCCTACACGGCAACCCGCCTGGGCAGCCTGCTCGAAGCCCGTTTCGTCAAAGTCGTCGCCGTGGTGGTGCTTGTTTTGGGCCTGTTTTCGATCACGACCGGCCTCAACCTGCTCGATTCGCCCCTGTCACCCAGCCGGCTGGTCGATGCGCTGCGCCCTGCGCCGACACCCGTTGTCGAAACCAACCCGGCCCTGCCCTTCGACCCAGCCGCCGCGGTCGACATCACCCGCCAGGGTGCGGCGCCGCCGGTGTCGGTCAGCGGGCAGGCCGATGCCAGCAACACCGTCACGATCCGCGCCGACAACGACGGCTATACACCCAACATCAGCCGCGCCCGCAGCGGCGAGCCGGTCACGCTCAACCTGGTGACGAACAAGACGTTCTCCTGCGCGCAGGCCTTTGTCATTCCATCGTTGGGCATCGAACGCCTGCTGCCCGATTCGGGCGCAACGGCGATCAGTCTGCCGGCCCAAGAAGCAGGCACCGTGCTGCGTTACACCTGCTCGATGGGCATGTTCACCGGTGAAGTGTTCTTCGAGTAGGAGCGAAACATGGTCAAACAGTTGTTCCGTGTGCCCAACATGCACTGCAGCGGCTGCGCCATGATCCTGGAAGGGATCGAAGACGAACTCCAGGGCATCCAGCGCATCGACGCCAGCTACAAAAAACAGCAAATGCACGTCGAATACGACGAAACGCGTGTCAGCGTCACACAGATAATCGCCGCGGCCAAACAACACGGCTACGACGCAGTCCCCGCGTAACAACTCACCGCCAGCATCCTCTGTGCGCTCGCCAGGATCACGGCGCTCCCACAAACCCCCAACCCCTAATCCCTTCCTTCCCATCCCCTCCAATGATCCGTTCAACCCGCTCCAAATCCGTTCCCCTTACTCCGTACTCCCTACTCCGTACTCCTTCCGTTCAATCCGTTCCCCGAATCCCTTACCAACCACCCATCACGGCCTGGGCGTCGCCGGCAGCAGCTCGCCGTTGCAGGTTTGCGGCGACCACAGCCCCGCCTGGCGCGCCTGCGCATCCCGTTCTGCCTGCCGGAACACAGCCTGGTACTTGTACGGCCGGTCATAGGTGTACTCGAACGCGTAACCCTCGGCGATCAGCTCCAGGTTGACCAGGCGCCCATCCCCAAGCCAGAGATAGCCCAGAAGCCGGCCGTACCGATCGCGCACGCCCTGGGTGGGGTCCAGCTCCACGAAAACCGTCTGCTCGTCGAGCAGCTGTACGGCACGTTCGGTTGCCTCGCTGCCAAAACACTGCACCGGCTCGCGCGGGCTGTGCGTCTCCGGCGCGTCCAGGCCGATGAGCCGCACCCGTTCCTCACCGCCCTCGACGATCACATCGACCGTGTCGCCATCGACGACGCGCACCACCCGCGCACGGCTCAAACCGGCGGGCAAAGCGGGGTACGTGGTGGCCTGGACCGTGGATGCGACGGGGGATCGAGTCGGGGATGGCCGGGCTGTGCCCGCAGGCAGCGCGACCGGTGGCCGTGTGGGTGACGGCACCGCGGTACGCGCCGGTGGTATGGGTGCCACGCAGCCGGCCAGCAGCAGAATTACTACTATGGAGAGCACACACTGCCATGGTGGCAATCGCCATCCGGCGTGCGGAATCGACTTGTCGGGAATCGCTTCGTCATCTATACTGAACACAATGAACCTGACCGAATACCTGGGACACAAGATCGAGGTACGCATCGACCGGCCGCTTGGTTCGCGCCACCCGACGCATGGCTTTGTATACCCTGTCAACTACGGTTACATTCCGGGTACCCTGGCCGTCGACGGTGAGCCGATCGATGCTTACGTCCTGGGTGTTTTCGAGCCGCTCGATACTTTTGCGGGTACCTGCATCGCCGTGATCCGGCGCCTGGAGGATGACGACGACAAGCTGGTCGTCGTACCTCACGGCAGGACCTACACCGTGGCGCAAATCGAAGCCCTTACCGAGTTTCAGGAGCGGTTCTTTCCTGCACGTGACGTGCTGACGTGATACGGACGTGCTGCGCGGTGTGTCAACCTTGTGGCCGCTGGAACTGCAAGCGGCCATCGACCCGGTAAATGGCCCAGTCGTGTTTGGCCCGCAGGGTCAGCGTAATCGGTTCGTCGATGGTGTTTTCGTCCAGCACGCGCGTGTACGAATCACCGCCGAGGGGTTTGCCGCCGAAGAGGGTCAGCAAGACACTGTCAGCCAGGAAGGCCTCCTTGACCGCATTCCGAATCCTGGTCTCGATCTCGGCCTGTTCGGCGGCTTCGACCGGCGCAAACCCATGTTTGGGGAAGTGGTCGATGATCGCCTGGTTGAGGGCCGCGGCGCCGGCGTTGTAACCGGACCGGATCTGGCTTGTGCTGCGTAGATCGTTGTCGAAACCGATCACCGCCACGCCGGCCATGCCAATCCCCGTTTTCTCCGTATGCCAGCGACCCACTGCCGCCGGAATCGTGACCCGATCGCCCTTACCCGCCTTGGCCAGTTTGCCGGCGACCGGATCGGTTTTGATGACGAATTGGCGGCTGTTGATGGTATCCAGGCTGAGCTCGATGAACATCGTCCACACCATTGGCTCATCGCGACCGACGTGGTCGGCCTTTTTGACGACCGTGAGTCCGTTCAAACGCAGATCGATCATCGTACCATTTCCTTTCGAGTCGTGTGCCGTAGGGGAGGTCTCATGGGTGCGTTATTGTACTGCCTATCCACCCTGCACGTCAAGTTGGTTTGTCAGGCACATTACAATTGCAGCATACCATCCGGCATCACGAGCCAATAAACGACGTCCTGTTGCACCCGAAAAGGCGACAGGACGTCGAACGTTCGTATGGATTGTGCTTTGAATGGTTACCAGCCGTTGACCGCATCGGTCAGCGGCCCATCATCCCCGGCCGCGTTACAGCGGCCACTCACGCAGCAGGCGCTCGGTTTCCTCGGCGTGACCACTTTCGTCCAGGACCATGTCTTCGAGCTGGACCTGGAGTCCTTTGTCACCGTATGCGGCGGCTTCTTCGGCGCGTTGGGTGTAGTCCCGGGTCGCCTGCCGTTCGGCGACCAGCACCGCTTCGAGCATCTCGCGGTTGGTTCTGGCCACCGGCACGGGGCGCGGTTCGGTGACGGGTTCACCCCCCAGGGCCACGATTTTGTTGGCCAGGAACTGGGCGTGCAGCTGCTCGTCCGGGACTTCGGCCATGAAGAACTGCACCAGCTGCGGGCGGAAGGGTCCGCTCGCCTTGGCGGCGTAGGTCAGGTACTGGATGATCGCGCCCAGCTCGCCGGCCAGGTCGCTGTTCAAATGGGTAACCAGGGTTTGTTTATCCATGAGGATGTCCTTTCTGCGTCGATGTCAGATGGTGCCGGCCCAAACTTAGAGGCGGAACGTCGATGCTCAAGCAGAGCTGTCGTTCCGCAATCGCATCGGCGCCCTGTCTGAGCGTCAGGCCCACACCTGGTTTCATGGTACAACGATTCGGTGTTCCTGTCAAGCAAACTTCGCGTCCTGCGGAAATACGTTTGACCTTTTCGCCGCCCTATTGTAAACTGTAGCTAATGGTTCTGTGTTGGCAGCCAGGACCAGTACTGCTCCTAACCCGAAACAACTCACCCAAATCTATCCAAAAACGCCGGCCATCTGGTCAGCGCGGCTTCGCTGTGAGTTTCTGGATAGACTTCTAAGCATCAACCGTCATCCGGCCAAAGCTGCGCGCGGGGCGCTGCGGCTTGTCGCTGCAAAAAGGAGGCCATGGCCGACACACGATACCTTGCCCCCTCTGTTCTGTGCGTCGATCCCGTTCGTCCCGTCTCGGACGGGCCACCTCGTTCATCACATCTCTGTAGGAGGAAATGCAGATGCCACGCAAGTTACTCCGATTCTTCACGTCGATCATCCTGCTGGCCTTGCTGACCAGCCTGGTGCTGCCGGCCTTCGCCCAGGACGATAAGCCCACGGACACGCCCCCGGTCGCACCGGAAGCATCCCCGCTTGCTCTGATCGGCAGTTATGCGTTTACCAACACCACGGGCACCTATACCGAATTGACCGGTGATACACCGTTCACCGTCAACGGTGGTGGAGGCACACTCGACGATGGCTACTCCGCCGACCAGACCATCCCGTTCCCATTCGACTTTGGCGGTACGGTCTTCACCACCTATCGCCTGAACACCAACGGCTGGCTGGGCTTTGGTTCCCACACCGCCACCAGTCTCTATTCGGCGTTGAGCGGCTCGGTCAACAATGTCATCGCCTTTGTCAGCCGTGACTTGAACAACACAGGCGCGGTCTACAGCAGCGTCACCGAAGGCGTGGCCCCCAACCGGATCCACAAGATCCAGGCCAAAAACTTCTACCGCTATAACACAGCCACCATGACCGGCAACGCCCAGGTCTGGCTCTACGAGACGACCAATGCCATCGAGATCCACTACGGCGCGTTTGCCCAGACCTGGTCAAGCGGCACGACCGTTCAGGTCGGCCTGCGCGGGGCCAGCACTGGCGCGTCTGACGTACGTTCGCTTAGCGGCACCGGCTCCGGGACGTGGATCAATGCGGTGGTGGGTAATTCTTCCACAGCCACCATGCAGCTGGCTCTTACGACCACCCCCGACAGCGGTCGCACCTACCGCTTCGAACCGGTCATAGCGCCCAACCTCGGCGCATCCACAAAGAGCGCCGCGCCAGCCGTTGTGCGCACCGGAGAAACGATCAACTACCAGCTGGTGATCAAAAACAACGGCGACGCCCCAGCCACCGATGCGACTATCAGCGACCCAATCCCGACCGGCGCCACCTATGTGGCCGGCTCGGTTGCCACCCAGGGCAGCCCGGCGGCGGTCTACAACGCCGGCTCGAACGCCATTGAATGGGGGGCCGCACCCCTGGCGATCGGCGAGGCTATCACCGTCACCTTCCAGGTCAATGTGACCGCGCTCAGTGGCAGCAGCGTGGTTAACACAGCCACCTACAACGCGGCCAATGTCTCTGGGGCGACGACCAAGACCACCACGACGCCGGTCGTCGGCTGCACCAACGACGACAGCTACTTCTGCGCCGATTCGCTCAATCCTGGCCCGACCTATAACTGGCTCGACGCCACGACCGGCACGCTGATCCTGGATGCCACCACGTCCGGCGGCGACGATCGGACAGCCGCGGTGACCCTGCCGTTCCCCTTCACCTACTACGGGGCAACCAGCAGCGACATCCTCGTCGGCGATAACGGCGCCATTGTCTTTGGTGCGACGACGGGCACTATCGGCTTCAGCAACACGGCGATGAGCTCGGCGCCCGCCAACCTCATCGCCCCCTTCTGGGATGATATGGACACCGACACCGGCGGCACTTACGGCCAGGTCTTCGGCACCGCACCCAACCGTATCTACGTCGTCGAATGGTTCGACCGCCCGCACTACAGCAACGTCGGCAGCGCGACCTTCGAGGTGCTGTTCTACGAAGGCACGAACCAGATCACCTTCCAGTACCAGGACGTCGATTTTGGCAACGCCAGCTACAACAACGGTGCCAGCGCCACGGTCGGAATCCGCGGTGCCACCATCCAGTACTCGTACAACGCGGCGGCTCTGTCTGACCTGCTGGCGATCCAGTTCACACCCAAGGCGCCCGCCATCACGCTTGATAAAACCGTCGGCACCGACCCCAACGTCTGTGCGACGACCGACGAGATCACCCTGCCCTACGGCGGCGGTGACGTGACCTACTGCTACGAGGTGGAAAACACCGGCGACCTGACCCTCAACCTGCACGACCTGGTCGACAGCGAGTTGGGTACCCTGCTCGACGACTTCCCCTACGCCCTGGCGCCGGGCGCATCGGTCTTCATTACGGAGACCGCTACGATCGCGACCACGACGGTCAACACCGGCACCTGGACATCGTTCAACGCCGGCCCAATCAACCAGGTTTCGGCCAGCGATACCGCCACGGTGACGGTGGACCTGCCTTTACCGGCGATCACCCTTGACAAGACCGTTGGCACCGATCCGAACGTCTGCGCCACCACCGACGAGATCACGCTGCCCGCCGGCGGCGAGGTGACCTACTGCTACGAGGTGACCAACACCGGCAACGAGACACTCGAACGGCACGACCTGGTGGACAGCGAGCTGGGCATGCTGCTGACCAACTTCAGCTACACCCTGGTACCCGGCGCCTCGGCGTTCATCACCGAGACGACGACCCTCGCCGCCACTACGGTGAACACCGCCACGTGGACCGCCTACAACCCGGCCGACGGCTACACGTCGGTGTGGGCCACCGACACCGCCACGGTGACGGTGCAGGCACCCAACGTGCCCGCTATCGCACTCAACAAGACCGTCGGCACGGTGCCGGGTGTTTGTGCGGCCAGTGACAGTGTGACTGTTCCGTACGGCACCACCGTTTACTACTGCTACAAGGCGCAGAACACCGGCAACGTGACCTTCGCCTTCCACAGCCTG
This sequence comes from uncultured Anaerolineae bacterium, assembly GCA_964443225.1. Classification (GTDB taxonomy): domain Bacteria; phylum Chloroflexota; class Anaerolineae; order SSC4; family Amarolineaceae; genus SSC4. The sequence continues at coordinate 144,560 of CAYUCC010000001.1, read as the reverse complement.
CTGGATGACCAGCTCGGCACGCTGGCAACCAACCTGCCGTATGTTCTGCCGCCCGGTGCGTTCTCGCCGGACATCATCGTGCCCGACACGGCCCTGCTCAGCGTCACCAACACGGCGACGTGGACGGCGGCCAGCAGTGTCGGCTACGTCTACGATGGCAATGCGCTGTTCAACTACATCCCTATCAGCGCAACCGGCACGGCATTGGGTCTGGCCGACGATGGTGAGGCGAATGTCACGCTGCCCTTCCCCTTCACCTACTTCGGCGTCACATCGAGCAACCTGCGCGTCGGCAACAACGGCGGCATCCTGTTCGACGTCACCACAGGTGAGTTTGGTCTTACGAACGCCGCGCTGCCCGCCGCCACGCCCGCCCTGTCGATTCTGCCCTTCTGGGACGACATCGACAGCGACACAGGCAACGTCTACTGGGAGGTGCAGGGCACGGCACCCAACCGCGTCGCAGTTGTCGAATGGTACAACCGGCCGCACTTCAGCAACATCGGCGCGGCCTCCTTCGAAGTGCTCCTGTACGAGACCAGCAACGAGATCAAGTTCCAGTATGCCGACGTCGACTTTGGCGATCCACTGTACAACAACGGTGCCTCGGCAACGGTCGGCCTGAACAAGGACGCCACGACGGCGCTGCAGTTCTCCTTCAACCAGCCGGTCATCCAGAACGGCCAGGCGATCCTGTTCTCACCGGTGACCATCGTGACGGCGTCGGACAGCGACACGGCGACGGTCACCGTGCAGATTCCGAACATCGACGTCAGTCCGCTGAGCATGACCAGTGTGCAGCCGGCGAACACGGTCACCAACCAGACACTGAACATCGGCAACACCGGTGATGCACCGCTGGATTGGGAGATCACCGAAACGACGCCGGATCGGCCAGCGCGGCCGGGTGTCGTGGCCGCCCCTGAGCCGGTCTTCGACGTCCCATCGGTTGTCAGTTCGGCCAAGGACTGCGCGGCGTTCGAGAACTATCCCGGCAGGGAGCCGGCGGGTTGGGCCGAGTTCTGCGGCCAGCCCATGGATGCGCCATCCAGCAGCCCGGCGAGCCCGACCAGTACCGGGTACACACTGAACCTGCGCACGCCGGACCGCAACCTGAAGCGCTTCACGCTCAATAACTTCCCGGGCCAGACGGTGGTGGGTGCGCAGGCGGCCAACATCTACGGCATGGACTTCGACCGTGACGGTACGACGCTCTACGCCCTGAATACCAGCACCAACCAGTTGGGCACCCTCAGCACGACCACCGGTGTCTTCACACCGATTGTGGCCTGCCCGGCTCCGGCCGGTGCCACCTGGACCGGCCTAAGCATCGACCCGGTGACGAATGTCTTCTATGCGTCGACGGCGGCCAACCTGTACACGCTGGACCCGCTGGCCTGCGCACCCACCCTGGTGGGGCCGTTCGGCATCACGAGCGGCATCATGATCGACATCGCGATCAACCCGGCCGGCGTCATGTACGGGCACGACATCTTCACCGACTCGATCTACACCATCAACACGTCCACCGGTGCGGCGACGCTGGTTGGCCTCACCGGTCTGCTGGCGAACTTCGCTCAGGGTATGGACTTCGACAACGAAGATGGCACGCTGTACATCTTCCTTTACCAGGGCAGCGGCAACAACACCTACGGCACAGTCAACCTGGCGACCGGTGCGGTCACGGCGCTGGCCACAAACAGCCCGTTGGGTGAGTTCGAAGGCGCCACGCAGACCCTGGGCGTGTGTGTGCCCAACGACTACACCTGGCTGACGACGGCCCCCATCTCGGGTACCGTTCCAGCGGCCGGCGTGACTCCGGTGACGGTCACCTTCGACTCGACCACCCTGGCCGACGGGACCTACACGGCCCAGCTGTGTATCCGCAGCAACGATCCGGACAACGGGCCGGGCAACGGTACCAGCCTGGTGCAGGTCCCGATCACGCTGACCGTGGAACCACCCACGGCCCTGGTGTTGACCGACCTGGCGGTGCATGGGAACTCCCTCGCACCCGCTGCCCTGCCGGTCCCGGTGGCCGCCGTGCCGCTGGCGGGCAGCCTGGCGCTGCTGGCTGCCTACTGGCTGCGCCGCAAGCGCTAACGCCATGCGTACGGCGTGGGGCGTGAGGATGTCAGCACGACCACGCCTCACGCGCCACACGCCCGCCCCTGTTTCGATAGGGGCAGTAAGCGTCGATCAGACATGAAAACGAAGGAGCGGAGCTGGGGTTTGCAGCTCCGCTCCTTTCGCAGCGCAAAGCGCCATGCCACCCAATGCTTGACCATCCGCTCACTTTGCTGTAAACTATTGGCACTGTCTGCACCCTGATAACCAGGGCCACCCTCCGATCTCAACTCCAGACAACTCACGACCGGCCATTCCTGAGTGCCGGCGCAAGAAAGTTGTGCGGTGCCCTGGTCATTCAACCAGGCAATTTATGAATCTGTTCCCGACACCAGCTCACCGTGATGCCTCGGTTCCCGGGTGATAGCGGAGCTGTTGGACAAACTGCGTATCGTCGACCGTTGATCACCCGAAGTCCGCTGACCTCTGCGGTTTCTCACTGAAGAAAGGAGTCGCTGGTCCATACCCGATACCCTGGCGTCAATGGCCCACCCGTGTTCGATCAAACCACATCCGTTCGAGGAGGAAACACACATGCAACGCAAGTCCTTCCGATTCCTGGCGTTACTCATGCTGCTGGTGCTGGTGATCAGCTCCGTGCTGCCGCTCGCTGCCCAGGAGTCTGCACCACCAACCCAACCCACCGGGCCTTTCCAGATCGTCGAAGTCACTGGCGACGACGTCCTGGGCAAGGCAGCGGAGACCGGTGCCTCGTTCACCAACATCCCAGCCGGCATGGGCTTCTTCAACGAGACCGAGCCCAACGACACCGCGGCTACCGCTAACGCGCTGCCCGGCAGCCAGGTCGCCGTCTACGGCACCATCAGCCCGGCGACCGAGGTCGACTTCTTCTCCTTCACCGCCACTGCCGGCGACCGGGTCTACGCCGCCGCACAAACGCAGTGGTCCAACGGCGGATCGACCGACACGATCGTGGACATCTACGCGTCCGACGGCACCACGGTGCTGGAGTCGGACGACGACAACGGCAGCTTCAGCGCCACATCGTCGGCGATCGGCGGGACGATCATCCCGGCCGACGGCACCTATTACGTCCGGGTCGACGGCTTCAGCACCACGGCGACGATTACACCCTACTACCTGCACGTGCGCGTGCAGAGTGGGGCGCCCACGGCTGAGGTCGAACCCAACAACGACACGACCACCGCCACGCCGCTGGCCGCCTCGGGCTGGATGACGGGTACGATGCTCGCGACCACCGATCCCGACCTCTTCTCGTTCACCCTGAACGCCGGCGACTCGGTGTACCTTGGCCTGGACATGGACCCTGGCCGTGTGGCCAGTAACACCAACTGGAATGGACGCCTCGGCTTCGGGGTGTTGAACAATTTTTTCCTGGTTGCCAACGACGGGGGCACTACCAAGCCGCACGCTGAGGCCTTCTTCATGACGGTACAGCAGGCCGGCACCTACTACGCCTATGTCGACAGCGCCAGCTCGACCGGCCTGGGCCCCAACGCGACCTACAACCTCAGCGTCAGCATCTATCCCAAGGTGGTTCAGCAGAACTGCACCACCTTCACCAGCGCCGACGTGCCCAAAACCATCGGCCCTGGCGTGGGCACGGCCACGTCGACCATCGTGGTGCCAGGCACGGTGACCTCGTCCATCACCGATATCAACGCCACCATCGTGCTGACCCACACCAACATGCCTGACCTGGACGTGACGCTGGTCGGTCCGACGGCAGTCAGTACGCCGCTGTTCACGGACATCGGCGCGGCCGCCCAGCCGGGCATGGACATTGGCCTGGACGACCAGGCGGCGCTGCCCATGGGCGCCTTCACTGTCGTCTCCGGTATGGTCAACCAGCCCGAGCAGCCCGGCCGGCTGGCAACGTTCAACGGGACGCCGGCTGGCGGCACGTGGACCTTGCAGCTCGCCGACGACACGGCCAACACCAGCGGCGGCATATTGTCCAGCTGGAGCCTGGAGATCTGCGGCGACCCGCCGCCGGCCTATGCGATCGAGCTGAACAAAACGGTTGGCACGGTGCCCGCCGTCTGCGCCACCACCGACTCGATCACCGTTCCACCGGGCGGCTTCGACGTCTACTACTGCTACACGGTGCGCAACACCGGCCTCAACACACTCAACGTCCACGACCTGTTGGACAGCGAGCTGGGTACGATCTTCACCGGTGTCAACTACGCCCTGGCCCCCAGCGCGACCTATTCGCACATCCAGCCGGCCATGGTCTACGACACCGTGACCAACACCGGCACCTGGACGGCCTACAACCCGCCTGACGGCGGGCCTACGGCGACGGCGTCGGACACGGCCACCGTCAACGTGCGCAGCTACTGCCCGGCGGGCTTCGACGAGGTCACGCTCGACTACGCGTTCTTCGACAATCCCTTCCCACCGGCGGGCTGGACCGTGACCAACACCAGTAGCGGCTGCGTCGCCCCCGGTGTGCCCGAGTGGACCAACACCAACCCCGCCAACCGCGCCAACCTGACCGGCGGCACTGGCCCCTTCGCCATCGCCGACAGCGACCGCTGCGGTTCCGGCAGCACGTTGGATACGATCATGACCACCGGCCTGCTCGACTTCACCGGCCTGGTCAGCCCGACGGTGTCGTTCAACACCGACTACAACGACCTCGCCGCGGGCGGCGACCAGGGGCTGTTGGACGTCAGCACCGATGGCGGTGCCAACTGGGCTAACCTGTTCACCTGGGACGAGGACCATCGCGGGCCTCTGCTGGTCGACCAGGCGCTGACCGGCGCAGCAGGCGACAACGACGTCCAGGTGCGCTGGCACTACGCGCAGGGCACGTACGACTGGTGGTGGGAGGTGGACGACGCCTTCATCACCGCCTGCGAACCGATCCCGTCAAACCCGGCCATCAGCCTGGACAAGACCGTCGGCACCGACCCCAACGTCTGCGCCACGACCGACGAGATCACGCTGCCCTACGGCGGCGGTGACGTGACCTACTGCTACGAAGTGACGAACACCGGTGACGTCAGCTTCAACACCCACGACCTGGTGGACAGCGAGCTGGGCAACATCCTCGCCGGTTTCAACTACCTGCTGACGCCCGGCGCGTCGGCGTTCGTCACCGAGACGACCAATATCGCCGTCACGACCGTCAACACCGCGACCTGGACAGCCTACAACCTCTTTGAAGGCGGCGGCGTCACGGCTACCGATGTGGCGACTGTCACGGTCGAACTGCCGTCGCCGGCCATCACGCTCGACAAGACCGTCGGTACCGACCCCAGCGTCTGTGCCACGACCGACGAGATCACGCTGCCGGCAGGGGGTGGTGCCGTCACCTACTGCTACGAGGTGACGAACACCGGTGATGCAACGCTCAACCTGCACGACCTGGTCGACAGCGAGCTGGGATCACTCCTGAGCGGCTTCCCCTATGCGCTGGCACCCAGTGCATCGGCCTTCCTGACGGAAACGACCAACATCGCCGTGACGACGGTCAACACCGCCACCTGGACGGCCTACAACGCCGGCCCCATCAACCAGGTTTCGGCCACCGATACCGCCACGGTCACCGTGCCAGGACCGAGTGTGCCCAACATCGACGTCTTCCCACTGAGCCTGAGCAGCTCGCAGCCGCCAAACGTGGTCATGCAGGACACGTTGACGATTACCAACACCGGCGGTGGTGTGCTGAACTGGCAAATCTTCGAGGAGCCGGTGGTCATCCCAACGGCGCCCGCCGGCGCACAGCCCACAGCACCCAGTGCCTGGCAGCCCGACGAGGCGGTGGAACGCAGCGGTGAAGACGGCATCACCCCGCCGACGCTGCCCGCGCGCGATCCGGCGGCGCACGCCGCAGCGCGACGCCTGCTGCTCACTACCGGCCTGCTGCTGGTGCCTGACTCGACCAATGACCGCGTGATGGCCTTCGACCCGACAACCGGTAACCTGGTGGATGCCGACTTCATCCCAGCTGACTCCACCAACCTGTCGACGCCGAAGAACGCCATTCTCAGTGCCAGCGGGGACAGCATCCTGGTGGCCGACCAGATCAAGGACGTCGTGCAGGAATACGACCTGGACGGCAACTACCTGGGCGTCTTCGCCCCGGCGGGCGGCGTCAACACGGCGATCCTCGACAACATCATCGGCATCGACCTGCAGCCCAACGGCAACCTGCTGGTCACGGTGACTGGCGGCACGAACCAGGATTCGGTGGCGGAGTTCGACACCAGCGGCAACTACCTGGGCAACTTCGTGGCCAATGCCGCGGGTGGGTTGGACGGTCCCTTCGACGTCTATCCGCGCACGGCCGACTGGCTGGTCCCGGGCATCAACAGTGACAACGTGCTCAGCTTCGATCTCACCGGTGCGCCGCTGGGAGTCTTTGCGGGCAGTGTCGCCTTTGGTGAGCAGGTCGCGGGCGCCAGCAACAGCAATGTCCTGGTCGCCAACTTCAGCACGCCCAACTCGGGCGTCATGGAATTCACGTCGGCGGGCACACCGGTGGCCGTCTACGGCGTCGTCACCGGCAACCGCGGGGTCTACGAGCTGCCCAACGGCAACATCCTGACCACCAACGGCTCGGGTGTCTTCGAGATCGACCGTGCCAACACCGTGGTATCGACCAAGTTCACCGGCGGTGGTGCCCAGTACATCGAGTACGTCGCGCCGCCGACCGTGTGTACCAATCTGGTCGACGTACCGTGGCTGTCGGTGGCGCCGGCGGCGGGGGCCAACAGTGGTGGCGTTGCGACACCGGTCACGGTCAGCTTCGACTCCACGAGCCTGGCGGCCGGCACGTACACCGCCAACCTGTGTATCGACAGCAACGATCCCGATCCGGGTCCGGGCAACGGCACCGACCTGGTGGTCGTACCGGTGACGCTGACCGTGCTGACGCCGACGGCGCTCACGATCGGTGACATATCGCTGGCGACCCCGCCTGCGCTGCCAGCACCGGCCGCACTGCCGGTGGCCGCGGTGCCGCTGGCGGGTGGTTTGGCGCTGCTGGCCGCCTACTGGCTGCGCCGCAAGCGCTAGATGTGACTCGTGAGGCGTGATTCGTGAGGCGTGAGTCCAAGTTTCACGCCTCACGTTTCACGTTTCACGTTTCACGCCTCACGAACCGCCCATGACACCCCTGGCCGTGACGGCCATCACCAATTTCATCCTGGCCTGCGAAGTCTTCTTTCTGGGCGGTCTCCTCGTCGCCCGGCCCAAGGCCCGCGGCTCGGCCCTATGGTTCTGGACGGCTGCCCTGCTGACGTTGGGCACGAGTGCGCTGTTGGGGGGGATCGATCACGGTTTCATCGAGCCGGCGGGGCTGCAGGATCAGATTCCGCTCTACCGCCTGACCTGGCTGGTGTTGGGCGGCATGATCCTGTCTGTCTGGCTGACCACGGTGCGCCAGTTTTTTGCCCCACGCTGGTTTTTGCCCTTCCTCCTAATCGGCCTGGTTCAGTTTGCGGTATTGGCCGTCCTCATTTTTGTCGTTGGCCGGTTCTGGGTGGTGATCGTGAACTACGTGCCGGTCATCCTGCTGCTCCTGGTCATGAATATCCTCGGACTGCGGCGCGGCACCGGCTCGTGGGTCTTGATCGCCGGCATTGTGATCATGCTTCTGGCATCGCTCGTGCAGTACAGCGGGTTCGACGCACTCAGCCCGCTCGACCATAACGGGCTGTACCACGTCATGGCGATGGTGGGGGTGGTTTTTCTGTACCGCGGCGGGCGCGATACGCTGTTTGACAACAAACACGGTATGGCAGTAGACTTGACCGCATGACATCACCCGCCGCGAGATGGGCGTTTTTCGTTCTCTTTGCGTTCCTACAACCCTGACCCAACAAAGGAGACACCATCATGCCACGAGTTTGGGATTCACGCCTGGATGCCCTGGGCGTGCGCGTCGTGACACCGGCTGGCGCCCAGGTTCACCTGGTCGAAGCGCGTTGGCTGGATGCCAGCCAGGCCGGCGACAAGTTTCACATCTTCGTACGCGTGCAGGACGAAAACGGCCAGCCGCAGCGCGACCAGGAGTTTCGTGTGCGCTTCACCACCGAGACCGCCGAAACGCGCATCGAGCGTACCAAGGGGCCTGGTCTCGACGACTTTTTCGGCAATTTTGCCATGTTTCCCGGGCTGTCCTATGCCGTCGACATCCCCAGCGCCACCAGCGAACAGGTGACTGGCCTCGTGCGTGGCGCGCCTGGCAATCCGGCTGCCAACAGCAGCTTCTTCCTGGTGTTTCAGCGTGGTGCGGCGGTGACGCCGCCACCGCCACCCCCACCACCCCCACCACCCGACGACGAACCACCCAAACTAGACGAAACCACCCGTCGCCGCCTGGTAGCCCTGCTCGACCAGGCGCAGGCCGAAATCGACGCCGCGCGTGCACTCCTGGAGGGAACCGCATGACACGCAAACTCAACCGGGTAGGCTTCCACTGGCGCTCCACCTTTCAGCACGACAACGTGCCCAACTGGGACACCTGGCTGCGTGAGATGCAGGAGCTGGGCATTGGCGGCCTCTTCATCTGTCACGACATCAGCGGCATGCGCCACTACGATCCTATCAGCGGCACCTTTGATCCCAGGCGGATTCCCGCCAACGCACAGCCCGGCTTCGAGGGCATGGTGCGCGACCTGCTGAGTATCGGCGTCGAACCGGCCATCCGCCTCAGCGACTTCAGCGGCATCCGGCCCAACTCGATCCCCAACCACGTCCTGGACAGCCTGGCCAAAGCGGGCATCAAACATGTCCAGGTGTGGAACGAGCCCAACGACGACCGCGAATGGAAAGACCACATCGTGCCCGCCGATTGGCCCGTGCAGTCGATTGCCTGGGCGCTGCCGGCGTGCCGGCACGGGATTTCCCTGGGCATGGAGATGGCACTGCCGCCGCTCAACCCGGGCAAAGACATCAACCAGTTTCAGATTACCATCGATCTCGGCGCCGGTGACCTGTTTGGGCGTGGGTTGTGCGTCAACATTCACCTCTACCCGTTCAACCGCCTGATCTGGAAGGGCAAACCTTACCCCTTCGACGACGTGCACCAGCAGGGCGAGCAGCTGACGGAACAGGAATACAACGCCCTCGACCGCTGGTACTGGCACGGTTACCCGCGCGAGTACATCAACGAGCGGCGACGCCTCGATGCCAAACCGGGCTGCACGATCTTCGACGATGCCGACAACTACATGGGCTGGCTGGTGCACGAGCATCACATGAAAACCGCACTCGGCGCACAGGCGGCGGTTCCCTGCCGCATCACCGAGATGGGGCCGCGACCCTGGCAGGATTTGGACAAACGGTACCCGCGGCTGACGCCCGCCGAGCACGCCCGCCACGTCACCCTGGTGTGCCGCTGGCTGGAGGGGGAGATCGACCTGGGCGGCTACCGCCGGCCGGATTGGATCAAGGCAGGGTATTTCTGGATCATGGGCGCCAAGGTGATGGGTGACTACAGCGGCGTGTTCGAGGCCGATGCCTTCTACGGGGATTGGTTCATGGACTGGCGTGAGCCGCAGTACAACTGGCCGCAGGCGCAGATTGGTCACATGCCGGCGGTGGAAACGATGAAAGCGCTGGCGCGCGAGGCGGGTGGCACACCGCCGCCGCCGCCGCCACCACCGCCTCACGATGATCCGCGTCCCGAGCTGCGTCGTCGGCTGGATGCGGCAGCGCAGGCGTTGATGGAGGCGCGGCGGTTGTTGGGGGAGTAGGGGGAACGGATTACTGTCAACGGATTCGGGGAATGGGGGTTGGGGGTTAGGGGCCAGGGGATAGGGATTGCGATTGTGCCGGGCGACCTTGCTGGTTTGGTGAGCTGTTCCACTGGGCGCGCTGCGGCATGGTGGCTGTATGATTGGATTTGCCGATGCATATCCTTTGCTCGATGTCCGCGGTCATGTTAGAATGGGGGCGTCTCGATTTCGCCCGGCCGGTTTTTCAATCTGCGATGTTCGCACATCACATGTTTCACCCTGTCGATTTCGCCATGGAAACGGTAGCAGAGAGCGTATTCTCTTGGGCGGCTCACGTGAACTGGACCAACGATCATGCACCAGAACCATCTATCTTCCGGGAACATACCCCATGAATTAGCCGACAATCTGGTGCAGCTGAACCCACACTGGGTAGGTAGGCCGGGTCCCCTGACCCCACGCTTTCGTCGTTGGGTTTTCAAGCGGTTATGGCGGCTGTTGACCAGCGGCCTGACGCCCGCGACGGTATTGCGCGGCCCACGTCGGGTTGGAAAAACTGTTCTGCTGCGCCAGCTGATGGAGAACTTGCTGACCGATGGCGTCGCTGCGGATCGAATCCTCTACGTGCCGTTCGATGACATCCCGAGCCTGCGCGGTCTGAGCGATCCGATTCTGGCGATTGCCCGCTGGTTCGAGACATCCAGGCTCAATTCGACCTTCAACGAAAGTGCTCGCGCCGGGCGCATTGCCTACATCTTGTTGGACGAGGTACAGAACCTTGACAACTGGGCGCCACAGGTCAAGCAGCTGGTAGATAATCACGACGTGCGCGTACTGCTGACCGGCAGCTCCTCCCTGCGCATCGAAGCCGGCCGCGACAGCCTGGCCGGACGCATCACCACCGTCGATTTGGGTCCCCTCCTGTTACGTGAAATCGCCGGTTTACGTTTTGGGTACGACGAGCAGCCGTACTGGGCGGACAACGGCCTGGAACACGTGGCAACGATCGATTTTTGGCGTGACGGGATCGAGCGCAGCCGGCAGGCGGGGGAGGTTCGCCGGCAGGCGTTCAGGGCTTTCTCCGACCGCGGGGCCTACCCGATTGCCCAGGAGCGGGCTGACGTGCCCTGGCCCGAGATGGCCGACTATCTCAATGAGACGATCGTCCAACGCGCGATCCAGCACGACCTGCGCATCGGGCCGCGCGGTCAGAAGCGGGACGCGAAGCTGCTGGAGGAGGTCTTTCGGCTGTGCTGCCGGTATGCCGGGCAGGCGCCGGGCCAGGCCGCGTTTGTGCCGGAGATTCAGCAGGCCTATGCCGGTGATATCGGCTGGAATCGTATCCTGAGTTACCTGCGATTCCTGGATGGAACCTTGTTGATCAGGCTCATCCAGCCGCTGGAACTGCGTCTCAAGCGTCAGAAATCGCCGCCCAAGATTTGCCTCAGCGATCACTCGCTGCGCGCCAGTTGGCTGCAAGAGATCGTTCCGCTCGATCCAACGCAGCTGGCGGCGTATCCGCATCTCAGCGACCTGGCGGGCCGCCTGGCTGAGAGCACGCTGGGTTACTTCCTCGGTGCGATCCCCAACCTGGACATCGCCCATTTTCCCACGCGCGGTGCCGAGCCCGAAGTTGATTTCGTTCTGACGGTTGGTATGTACCGCATTCCCGTCGAAGTCAAGTACCGGCGGCGCATCGATGTGCACGACGACACCCGCGGCCTGCGCGCCTTTCTGGAGAAAACCGTGTACAATGCGCCCTTTGGGCTGCTCGTGACCCTGGAGGACGACGTCAGCGTTCCCGATCCGCGGATCGTTCCGATGTCGTTGTCGTCTGTGATGTGGCTGCGGTAGTGGGCCATTTGGCTTGAGCATGGCCATCGATTACGCTGTAGAGGCAGCAGTGCCGGCATGAACAAAAAGGCCCTGACCGAAAGCGAAATCCGTACACGCTACATCACCCCCGCCTTGCAGCAGGCGGGCTGGCACGCCGACCAGATCCGCGAGGAAATCACCTTCACGGATGGGCGGATCATCGTGCGCGGCAACCTGTCGGTGCGCAGCGAGCTGCGCAAACGTGTCGACTATCTCCTGTGTTATAAGCCCAACATCCCGCTGGCCATCGTCGAGGCCAAAGACAATAACCATGCCCTCAGCGCTGGTATGGACCAGGCCCTGGCCTACGCCGAGATGACGGACGTTCCCTTTGTCTATACCTCCAACGGCGATGGATTCATGGAGCACGACCGCCTGGCGACGGCGGGCCCGGTCGAGCAGGAGCTGGCGCTGAGCCAATTCCCCAGCCCGGAGACGCTGTGGCAGCGCCTGGTGGCGCACAAGACGCTGCACCCCGCGGTCGCCGCCGTCGTCGGCCAGGACTATCACCTCGACCGCACCGGTCGTGAGCCGCGTTATTACCAACGGGTGGCGATCAACCGCACGGTCGAAACAATCGCCCGCGGACAAAAGCGTATCCTCCTGGTCATGGCGACCGGCACGGGCAAGACCTACACCGCGTTTCACATCATCTGGCGGCTGTGGAAAGCGCGCGTCGTCCGGCGTGTGCTCTTTCTGGCCGATCGCAACATCCTGATCAACCAGACCAAAACCAATGACTTCAAGCACTTTGGCGAGGCGATGACCAAGATCACTGACCGCCAGGTGGATAAGTCCTACGAGATCTACCTGGCGCTCTACCAGGGCATCTCCGGCACGGAGGATTGGCAGAACGCCTACCGCCAGTTCTCGCCCGACTTCTTCGACCTGGTCATCGTCGACGAGTGCCACCGCGGCAGCGCGGCCGACGACTCGGCCTGGCGCGAGGTGCTGGAGTACTTCGGCTCTGCCACCCAAATCGGCATGACCGCCACACCCAAAGAAACCGCCGCGGTCTCCAACATCGACTACTTCGGCGAGCCGGTGTACACCTACTCGCTGAGGCAGGGCATCGAGGACGGTTTTCTGGCGCCCTACAAAGTGATCCGCATCGACCTGGACCGCGACGTGGATGGCTGGCATCCGCGGCTGGGTGAGCTGGACCGCTACGGCACGCCGATTCCCGACGAGCTTTTTACCGCGCGCGACTTCGACCGCACGCTGGTGCTGGACGAGCGCACCCGCGTCGTCGCCTGGCGGGTGAGCGAGTACCTGCGCCAGATCGGCCGCTACCAGAAAACGATCATCTTCTGCGAGGACATCGAACACGCCGAGCGCATGCGCCACGCCATCGCCAACCAGAACGGCGACCTGGTGCACGAAAACCGGCGCTACGTGATGCGCATCACCGGCGACAACCCGGCGGGCAAGACCGAGCTGGACAACTTCATCAGCCCCGAGGAACGTTATCCCGTCATCGCGACCACCTCCCGGCTGCTCAACACCGGCGTGGACGCGCAGACCTGCCACCTGATCGTATTGGACCGCACCATCAATTCCATGACCGAGTTCAAACAGATCATCGGCCGCGGCACGCGCATCCGCGAGGACTTTGGCAAGACCTTCTTCACCATCATCGACTTCCGCAACGTCACCCGGCTCTTTGCCGACCCGGACTTCGACGGCGAGCCGGTGCAGATCTACGAACCCGGCCCGTTCGATCCCACCGCGCCGGACGAGCTCAGCCGCGGCGACATGACCTATGCGGAACCCGACGCGACCGGGCCGCAGATCGTCGAGCGGGCCGCGCGGCGGCAGAAGTACTACGTCGACGCCGTCGAGGTGCAGGTCCTGGCCGAACGTGTCCAGTACCTGGACCGCGCCGGCAACCTGCAGACGGTGTCGTTCCGCGACTTCAGCCGTGAGAACCTGCGCGCCCACTTTGCCTCGCTGGACGCTTTCCTCCAGCGCTGGAGCGCAGCCGAACGCAAGGGGGCTGTGTTGGAGGAGCTGGTGGAGCAGGGCTTTCTGCTGGAGCAGCTCCAGGCGCAAACCACCGGCGATCTGGACCCCTTCGACCTGATCTGCCACGTGGCTTTCGACCGCGCGCCGCTGACCCGCAGTGCACGCGCCCGCAGCGCGCGTAAGAGCGCCGTGTTCGACCAGTACGGCGGCATGGCGCGGCGCACGCTCGAAGCACTACTGGACAAATACGCCGACCAGGGCATCGCCACCATCGAAGAGGCGCGCGACGAAACCAGGGTGGCCGAGGTGCTGCAGTTACCGCCGATCAATCAGATCGGCCGGCCGGTGCAGATCCTGGGTTCTTTCGGCAGCAAAAACAAATTCTTGCAGGCCGTGCGCGAGCTGGAGCAGGAAATCTACAAGGCGGCGTAAGCCCTACATGAAGGGCATGCTTTGCGGGTAACGAAGGATACCGTGAGGCATACGCGTCCTGGTCGGATGAGCCATTTGTGCAGCAACCTGCTGCACAATTACGCTGGTTTCACCCCTCATCAGTCACTGAACGAGAGACAAGAACCGTCTTGCCACTGACACAATTCGGCAACTTGTGTGAATCGTGCAAAGTCGTGTATGATTCAGGAGGATGCCGATCAAGGAGTCACCTATGCAGATAACAATCACTGTTCCCCAAGAACCGTTTCTGGCTGAACCACGTGAGCGTGTGTCCCACAAGATACGCCTGTACGCTGCGCTCGGCATGTACCGTGCGAGGGAATTGTCTATCGGCGCCGCATGTGAGCTCGCGGGCGTCGATCGATACACTTTCCTTGAGTTTTGTAGACGCCAGGGTGTTTCGTTACAGACCCAGACGCCAGGCGAACTAGAGGCGGAGTATCGTCAGCTCATCGGGGAGTAAATCATGCTGGTGATTGCCGATAGCTCCGCATTGGTGGCTCTGGCGACCTGCGACGCGCTGGATGTCCTTGTCCAGATCTACGAAGACGTCAAGGTTCCGACGGCGGTCTATGACGAAGTTGTGGTTCCAGGAAAACCGCAAGGAGTTGCGCTGGCAACTTTCCTGACTGGTCGCGTCGTCAGTGTGGACATGTCCCGGTGGATTGTGGTTGCGGGCAGTTTGGGGCGAGGAGAGTTAGAGGCCATGGCGCTCTACAAGCAGCTCTCAGCCGATGCATTGTTGATCGATGACCGTCGTGCGAGGGCCATTGCCGAGCAAAATCAGATCGTGTGCGTCGGGGCACTGGGGATTCTTCTGCTGGCAAAACACAAGTCTGTCATTCGCGAGATCAAGCCTTACGTGGACAAGCTTCGTTCTTCTCCGCTACATTACGCGGAAGCTCTGCTGGCAAAAGTCTTGTCTCTGGCTGATGAGTAGTTGTTGCTGAAAGACCTCCAGCACACGAACCTGCCTCGCTAGCCCAGATCCCACAAATAGGAAGGGAACAGGTCACCACACTCGGCGAATTCTCGCGAGGCAGGAGAAGCCCGCGGGCTTTTTGTCCTGAAAGGGTCAAAAAAAACTCCTCCAACTAGCCCATTTGGGCAAGCCACCCACGAAGAGGTGACGATTCGTTAGAAGAGAGAAACGGCAAGCCGTTTTGTCATCTGGAGTTTACCCTAAACCATGGCATTTGTGCAAGAACTTCTTGCACAAATGCCATGGTTCCAGGACTACGTGGTCTCAAAACATCTCCTGCACGCAGTAAGGCGGGATGCATGGTGGGAGCCGACCTGCCTCATTTACCAGGAGAACGGATAGTCCTTCATGTCCATCACCACTCTCGTCAAATCGATCCAAGACATCATGCGCCAGGACGCCGGCGTGGACGGCGACGCGCAGCGCATCTCGCAGCTCGTCTGGATGCTCTTCCTCAAGATTTTCGACGACAAAGAGCAGGAGTACGAGATCGATCCCCGGTATGCATCACCCATCCCGGTGCGGCTGCGCTGGCGCGCCTGGGCGGCCGACGATGAAGGCATGACGGGCGATGAGCTGCTCGGCTTCATCAACAACGACCTCTTCCCTTCGCTGAAGGGTCTGCAGTTCAGCGCGGCGGCCGATCCGCGCGGCTTCATCGTGCAGGACGTCTTTACCGACGCCTACAACTACATGAAGTCGGGCACGCTGATCCGCCAGGTGATCAACAAGATCAACCAGATCGACTTCAACTCGCTGCACGACCGCCACCTGTTCAACGACCTCTACGAAAAGATCCTGCGCGACCTGCAGAGTGCGGGCAACGCCGGCGAGTACTACACCCCGCGCGCCGTGACGCAGTTCATGGTCGACGTGACCGATCCCCGGCTGGACGGCGTGGTGCTGGATCCGGCCTGCGGCACGGGCGGCTTCCTGATCTGTGCGCTGGAGCACATCCGCGGTCGCTACGTCCACACCACCGCCGCCGCCGAGCGGCTCAGCCGTTCGATCTGGGGTGTGGAGAAGAAGCCGCTGCCGCACCTGCTCTGCGTCACCAACATGATCCTGCACGACGTCGAGACGCCGCACGTCGAGCGCGACAACGCGCTGGCGCGGCGGCCGTACCGCGATTACAGCGACCGCGACCGGGTGCGTTACATCTTCACCAACCCGCCTTTCGGCGGCATGGAGGAGCCCGGGGTCGAGAGCAACTTCCCGGCGCAGTTCCAGACCAAGGAAACCGCCGACCTCTTCCTGGCGCTGATCGTGCACCTGCTGGAGGATGGCGGCCAGGGTGCAATCGTGCTGCCCGATGGTTCGCTGTTTGGCGAAGGCGTCAAGACGCGGCTCAAGGAGCACCTGCTGGAGCGCTGCAACCTGCACACCATCGTGCGCCTGCCCAACGGCGTCTTTGCGCCCTACACCGACATCAACACCAACCTGCTGTTCTTCACCAAGGGTGAGCCGACGAGCGAAGTGTGGTACTTCGAGCATCCACTGCCCGAGGGCTACAAGAAGTACACCAAGACGCGGCCCATCCGCAGCGAGGAGTTCGAGCTGGAGAAGGCCTGGTGGCACGACCGGCAGGAGAACGAGCGCGCCTGGCGGGTGCCGGTCGAGCAGATCAAGGCGCGCAACTACAACCTGGACATCAAAAACCCCAACGCCGAGGACCCCAGCCACGGCG
Organism: uncultured Anaerolineae bacterium; assembly: GCA_964443225.1. Classification (GTDB taxonomy): domain Bacteria; phylum Chloroflexota; class Anaerolineae; order SSC4; family Amarolineaceae; genus SSC4. The sequence continues at coordinate 127,795 of CAYUCC010000001.1, read as the reverse complement.
ACCCGCACAAGCTGCTGGCGCAGGTCCAGGCCCTGCAGGCCGACATCACCGCCCGCCGCGCCGCCCTGCGCGCCGCCCTGCAAGCCGCGCTGGAGAGGCCCGGCCATGACGCTTGAGCTGCTCTTTCCGCACTTCGACGAGCTGATCCGCACGCCGGAGGACGTCCAGCGGCTGAACGAGGCGATCCTGCAGCTGGCGGTGCAGGGGAAGCTGGTGCCGCAGGGTCCGGAGGATGAGCCGGTGATTGAGTTACTGAGGCAGAACAGGTCCCAAAGCGAGCAGTTGCGAGTTGAAGATGGAACCAGAACGCGGGTCGGTCATGATCCTATCGTCAAAACAGTACCCTTTGTGATCCCGGCTGGCTGGGTGTGGATAAGATTGGGGGAAATCGTTGAGTCCATGACCAACGGGATTTATAAGCCAGCGAGCTTCTATGATGACAGGGGCATCGCGTGCCTTCGAATGTATAACATTCAGGCAGGAGCCATCTCCTTTCATGATCTGAAGCGCATGGAGTTAACGGCCGACGAACTACAAACGTATGGACTACGCGCTGGTGATCTCATAGTCAACCGAGTCAACAGTCGCGAACTGGTTGGAAAGGCCGCTGTAATCCCAGCACTGGTTGAGCCCCTTGTGTATGAAAGCAAGAACATTCGGGTGCGTTTTCGAGCCGGCTGTGTGCAGCCAGAATTTGTGAGCATTCTGTTACGTACCACGATTACGCGTTCAATCTTTGATGAAATCGCCAAACAGACAACAGGACAAGCGAGCATCAATCAGACCCAGTTAAGCGATCTGCAGATCCCTCTTCCACCCCTCGCCGAACAACACCGTATCGTCGCCAAAGTCGACGAGCTCTTCGCCCAGACCCGCGCCCTGGAGGCCAAACTGCGCCAGGCGCAGGCGGACATCGTCACCGCCAACCGGGCCGCGCTGCACCGGCTGCACCGCGCGCAGGACGACGGCGAGTTCCAGGCGGCGTGGTGCACGCTGCGCGACCACTTCGACCTGCTCTACAACGATCCGCGCAACGTGGCCGACCTGCGGCAGGCGATCCTCGATCTGGCGGTGCGCGGGAAGTTGGTGCCGCAGGATGCGGAGGATGAGCCGGCGGGGGAGTTGTTGAAGCGAATCGCAAGACAAAAAGGACAGATGGGAGTGCCAAGAAGTTTGGAATTAGCGGCACGTCCACGATCAAAAGGTAGGAATGAGCTGCCAAAGCGTCTACCAGAGACCTGGGAGTGGGTTAGCATAGGAGAAATCTCTGATCACCGTCTGGGAAAGATGTTGGACAAACACAAGAACAGAGGTGAGTACAGGCCTTACCTGCGCAACATCAACGTGCAGTGGGACCGAATTGATCTGAGTGATGTTCAGGAAATGCGGTTCGAACCAGGCGAGTTCGATGAGTATCAATTGCGAAACGGCGATCTACTTATCTGCGAGGGTGGTGAGCCAGGCCGATGTGCAATCTGGTCGTACATGGACAAAACGATGATGTTTCAGAAGGCCATCCATAGGGTGAGACCATACGGCGACATCATCCCAAGATACCTTCTATTTCATTTTTGGGCCGATGCCCGGAATGGACGCCTGGAAAAGTATTTCACGGGTGCAACCATCAAACACTTCACCGGCAAAGCCTTGACTGACTATCCAATCGCGTTGCCGCCATCTGCCGAGCAACACCGCATCGTCGCCAAAGTCGACCAGCTCATGCGGCTGTGTGATGCGTTGCAGGCGGGGTTGGTACGGGCCGAGGTGCAGCGCCGCAGCCTGACGGCGGCGGTGCTGTCAGGCATTTGCCGTGAAGCCGCGGATTTGCCAGTCTGATTCTGGTATACGACATGAACACACCACCGCACTCTCGATCTGCGCAGCCAGGACGATGAAGGGCACATCTTCACGATCTGAAAGGAGCACGCACATGGCAATGGACGAAATCGGTCTGCAAGAGCTGATCTTCCAGGTCAAGCAGGAGCTGCTGGCGCCCAACCCGGCGCAGCGGGCCAAAGACCCCTACCCGTTGTTCTTCATCGATAGGGTGGAGCTGGAGATCGCGGTCAAGGCAAGCCACAGCACCAGCGGGGGCATCAAACTCAGTGTGCTCGACTTCGCTGAAGTCAGCGGTGGCAAAGAGGTGACGCGCGAGCAGGGCCATGTGGTCAAGGTCTCGTTGACGCCGCTGTTGTCCAAGGAGGAGATCGTAACCCAGGCGCTCGAAGACCCGGCGGTGCGCGACATGGTTGCCCGGCGCACAACGCAGGCGGTGATCAAGGGCGTGGATGGTGTCGTGGGGTCGCCGGAGTGAGCGTGTCGAAGTGGCTGGTGCCGTGGGGTGTCGCTTGCTTCAGGCCGGGTCATGGGCATAACTTGGCTGGCAAAGCAGACCACGACGCGGCAGGTTGGTCAAGCAGATTTCAACCAGTCCTACTGCATTTCGGAGGCACATGACCGACCTTGGACCGATAGAACCCACAAAGCGCAGCGGGCAGGAGCCATTCCACGATGGAAGTCGCCCGCTGGGCTTCGATCTCCTGAAATTCTGGCAGTGGAGCACGTCCGACCTCGTGAGCAATGCGACTCGCGGCGTGATTGCCGAGTATCTCGTTGCCCAGGCACTTGGCGTGGCAGATCGCACTGTCCGCGAGGAATGGGCTGCCTACGATGTTGTGGCTGGCGATGGCACGCGCGTCGAGGTCAAATCGGCGGCCTACGTGCAAAGCTGGCACCAAAGCCGGCTCTCACCGATCAGCTTTCGCACCCCAAAAACGTTGGCCTGGGACAGACATGGCCTTGTCCAGAGCCAGGATGCCAGTCGACATGCCGATGTGTACGTGTTTGCCCTGCTGGCACATACCGATCAGGCCACCCTGGATCCATTGAACGTGGCGCAGTGGGAGTTCTACGTGCTGCCGACGGTCGTGCTCGACCATCGCGTCCGCAGCCAGCACTCGATCACCCTGCCCTCCTTGCGCAAGCTAACGGCCGCCATTGCCTTCGCCGCGCTACGGTATGCCATAGAAGAAGCCGCCGCCGTACAACGCACAGCCGACTGACGGCCATGCGTCCATCGACTTTGGTGCCCTGGTGCCTTGGTGGTCCTTATGACGTCCTGGGTCCGGCGGAGTACGACCTCTGGTCTAACCACGATGCCCTGGCCTGGCACCGGCAGGAGGTGCCGCGGACATAACGCGAGGCCTTTTGGGCAACAGTATGATCGAGTTTTGCCTTGCACAGGTTCTCGACTTGTGCTACACTTCATTGGCGATTCGCCATTCACTGCAATTCGTCGGGGAGGCACGATCATGGGTATTCTATCCTTGCGTGAACAACTCCAGAAACAACTCGAACTTCTACCGGAAGACGTTCTCAATGAGGTCGCTGATTTCACGGCATTCATCCTGGCACGGCGTCAGATAACCGTTGCGTATCGTGATTGGTCTGATGCGCAATGGCACGAATTCGCACTGGGTCAATTCGTCCGCGAGACTGATGAAGATGTGGAGTACAGTTCAACGCCTCGCTCGCATTCAGGAACGACTTGCTGAGTGGATACGTGCTGGAGCCTGGACCCAAGGCTGAAAAGGGGTGCGCGGTGACATCGTTGACGATGACCAACACACCGAAGGTAGCAGGCATTTACGAAAGCGCCAGACGTCTGACATTGCAGGAGCGCCTGATGTTAGCACGAATGCTGCTGGACAGTGTCCTCGACGAGGAAGTCGACGATACGGCTGACTGGGTGGCTTTGAGTTTGGCTTCGTTTGAGCGTGACTGCGATAATCCCGAAGACGCTGTCTACGATAACTGGCGGGAGCTATATGGCGTTCCAACGGGGTGAAGCTGTTTTGATCACAGCGATCTCGCCGCCATCAAGAGATGAATGCATAACTACCTCCACCGCTTTGCCCACCTCCACACCGCCACCAGCCGCGTGCACTGGACCGCGGCGACGACGTACCGCGCACCCAATAAACCGCTGCTCCTCCTGGCCGTTTTCGATCTCTGCGCGCAGGGTAGTCTCACCACCAACCTGGTCCCGCTGACGTCCGAGCTGGGCGAGCTCTTCGCCGGCTACTGGGCACGCGTGATGCCGGCCGACCGCCACGGCAACCTGGCGATGCCCTTTTTCCACCTGCGCCACGACGACTTCTGGCACCTGGTGCCGGCACCCGGCCAGGAAACCGCCCTGGCCGCCCTCACCACCGCCACCTCCGTCAGCCAGCTGCGCACCCTGCTGCTTGGCGCTCGCCTGGACGATGAACTCTACGACCTGATGCGCATCGAGGCCACGCGCGACCAGCTGCGCACCATGTTGATCCAAACCTACTTTGCACCCGCGCTGCACCCCTCTCTGCTGGAACAGGGCCTCACCCACCTCGAAACCTTTCGCTACAGCCAGGAACTGCTGGCCTCGGCCCACTCCCAGCCGCTGCGCGAGACCGCCGACATCGCCGCGCACTACCGCTCTACCGCGCGCGATCAGGGCTTCCGCCGCGTGGTCGTCACCGCTTACGACCACCGCTGTGCGCTCTGCGGTATCCGCCTGCTGACCGACGATGGTCACACTGCGGTCGACGCGGCACACATCGTCCCCTGGAGCCTGAGCCACAACGACGATCCACGTAACGGGATGGCCCTCTGTCGTCTGTGCCACTGGACCTTCGACGAAGGTCTGGTCGGCGTGTCGCCGCACTACCTGGTTCTCCTGACGCCGCAGCTCGCCCACCAGCCTAACGTACCAGGCCACCTGGCCACCCTGGCCGGACGCGGCATCCTCGGCCCGGCCGCTCGCGACCTGTGGCCCGACCACGATGCCCTGGCCTGGCACCGGCAGGAGGTGCTGCGAGCCAGGTGAGGCCAAGCGTTATTCGTGACTTCCTTGCCTCTGGCCCCTCTGTGGGTTATAATCCAGCTAGCAAGTCAGTACATACAGGAATCGCCTGTTGGGTCTACTTTCCAGGTTGAGGATAGGGTATGAATGAAGAAGCCGCACGCTGGCTGACGCAGGCAACCGATGATTTAGATGCTGATGTTAGAGAAAATCCTGACAACGAGCCAACTGCCAATCTGGGCTGAAGAATACGCCCAATCGGTGGCCTCGACGTACAACCCGGACTGCATCATACTGTTCGGCTCGGTGGCACGCAATAACCAACAGCAGGACAGCGACATCGACATCCTGGTTATTGGCGGCGAGCTGCCGGCCAACCATCGCGAACGCTTTCGCGTGCTTATTCGCCTGCGCCCGCGACTTGCTCCAATCCAGGTGCAGACTTTTACGTGGGGCGAGTGGGAGAGGATGATCGCTGACAAACACGTCACCGTCCTCGAGGCGCTCAGAGACGGCAAGGCGCTACATGGGCACGGGCTGTTTGCCCAATGGCGCCAGCAGTTTCAGGGCTGGTTGCACCTTGGTCTGCGCCGCACCGACTGCACCTGGGTGATCCCACCTGCACTGCGCGATGAACGTATCAGCCACCAAGGGCCTGTAAAAGAATAACCTCGGTGGTTCTCATCTTCTCCCGCGCGCCACGCGTTACCCCCGCAAATCGCCTGAGGCCCGCCAGCGGTAGGCTGCGATCAGATCGTCGATCATGACCCACAACTGCCCAGGTTCCACCCCCGCAACCCGCGCGACCTCCGCCTCAAGCTGGTGCGCCGGCTGGGGCGCGGCCAGGCACTGCCGCAGAAAACCGGGATGGACTTCCTCCAGGTATCGAACCAGCCAGTAACCGCGCACGACGTGATAGGCCATGGCGGGTCCCGGCAAACGCGACAGCTCACGATAGCCCGGTGGTCTTGCCTTCGGCTGATAGTCCCTGACCAGCGCCCGCGAATCCGAACGGATCGTCTGCTTCCCCAGGAATCGATCGACCGTCACCGCCGCCAGCCCTTCGTTGAGCCATGCCGGTAGTTTCAGATGCGCCGAACAGGCGTGGGTCAATTCGTGACAGACCAGGTGCCGCACCTGGGTGGGCGTATCGCTTTCCTTGACGAAGATGCCCAGGCTGAAGGTTGGGTCGCTCTGCGCCCACAAACGCGGTGGTTTGATGCCAATCACCACCCGCCGGCCGTAGCGTAACGTCCACGCCGCGCTGATCGGCCAGGTGCGGCGGGCCCGAAAGGCCCACAGCGGCAGGGTGTCCAGCAGCAGCAGACGCCAGGGCCAGGGCGCCGACTCGAAGATGAACCCCCACCAGGTGGTCATGACGACAACGCGACAGTCCGCCGGTGCGGCCAGGCCCCAACTGGCTTCGATCACCTGGAGCGCCTGCGCACACGCTGCGCCGATCACCGCGGACGTATCGGTTTCGTTGGGATCATCGGCCACGTGGACCCCACCAACCGTTCGGAACTGCGCCATGTTACTCCCTCTCCCGTTCCCCCTCGAAATCGAGGCCCAGCGCCTGCGCCTTGACTGCCAGCTGGTCGTCATCGAAATGCAGCCAGTAGGTGCGCTCTCCGATGTCGAGGACCGTCAAAACGAACGTCTGCGGATCGGCCCAGTAACCACGTGCCGGCGGCCCGTCCTGTGACGTGCGGAACTTCCCGTCCAACCCGGCTGTCCAGGTGACACTGTCCGCCGGATCACGCAGGGTGAGGTCCACAACCGCCTCCGCCGGGTCGTCGAACGTGAGACGCAGCGTGGCCAGATTCGCGGGGTTGGGACCGAACCGGTAGGTGCGACCTGAAATGGCCTGTGCCGTGGGTGGCAGCGCCCCCGCCGGTTCCGTCACCGCGGCTGGCGCCAGGGCGGCCACCGTCGCCGCCAGCCGCGCCACACCCGCCGGGTTGGCCGGCAGCGGCTGCTGCGCATCGACGAGCGCGGCCTTCAGGTAGTCTCCTACCTGGTCGAAAGCGACCCCGCTGCCGGTCACGACGATCACGATTTGCAGGGCGGGCACCACGGAGACCATTTGGCCGCCACGCCCGGAGGCGTAGTACCCGTCGTCGGCGATCCACCAGCCGTACCCGTAGTCGTCGGCGGTACCGGTTCCGGTATGCGCAGTGGCGGCGTTTTGCACCCAATCGGACGCAACGACCTGTTTACCTTGCCAGACACCGTTGTTGAGCCATAGATAACCCAGTTTGGCGGCATCGCGCGGGGTCAGGTAAAGATCGCCCCAGCCGTGCGTGACTCCCTGCGGGTCGGACTGCCAGGCTACCTGGTCGATCCCCAGCGGGGTGAAGAGGTTCTGACGGGCGAAGTCGCGGGCGCTCATCCCCGTCGTTTGCTGCACGATGGCCGACAGCAGGTGCATGCCCGGGCTGTCGTAGCAGAAGCGCGCGCCTGGCTCGGTGGCCATCGGGCGGTCGAGGGCAGCCTGAACCCAATCCGGATTCCCCCGCATAGCGTTGAGAGTCGGCCCGTCACCGGCCAGACAGCCCGACTTGAACCCGTTCACCATACCGGCCAGGTGCCGGACCGTCATCGCCTCTTTGCGTGTCTCACGGTGGGCAATCGTGCGTTCGGGGAAAAACGACAGTACCGGCTGGTCGATCTGCAAGTGACCCTGGTCGGCGGCGATGCCAATCAGGGTCGTCATGAAGCTTTTGGTTACCGAGGCCAGGTTGTGCGGAATCGAGCTGTCGTAAGGAGCGAAATAGGCGTCCAGCACCAGCGAACCGTTGCGAATGACCAGCAGGCTGTCGATGGGCGCACCCTGGTCGTCAAGTGCCTGCAGCGCATCCGCCAGTTTGGCAGAGTCGAAACCTTGTTCCTCCGGCGTGCTGACCGGCCAATCCTGGACGGGTTGATTGGGTTGGGCGACCGTGGGCTGCGGTTCGTGTGCACGGGGGGTGAGCACGACCGCCACCAGCACCAGGATCGAGACGCCGATGATACTCCCTACAAGAATCACCTGTGTGCGCATAAGACGACCTCTCCTCCCCTTGACTATCCGCGCAGTGCCGATACCAGGATGCCAGGCACACGGAGAAGCCCTGGATCGGTTGCAAACCGGGCTACGCGTTTGGCCGTGGTCTGAGCTGTTTTGTTGGTCACAAACCACGGTGGTCTTGGCAGAAGACTGAGATCGGCATGCAGCCAACTGCGGGGGAAAGGATAGAAGGGACCATAGGTGACTGACTTCTCTGGGTCATCGAAGAGCAGCGAATTACGCACGACGCCGATGCCGCTTTGGATGTCGTCGACGGTATGGCCGGGGTAGGCTCCCCAGGTCGTTTGTGCCAACAGGAAGGCCATGGCATGCCAAACATTGACGCCCACTGCCCCGTAACGCAGATTGGCAATCGCTTCATCGAGGTCGGCCGCCAGGGCGTGCATCTCGCGGGGGTGGATGATGATCGTGGCACCCAGGGTCCCGCTCAGCTTTTCGTTGCAGAAACGAACGGCATTCCGCAGATAGGCCGTGGCATCATCGCCCGGCAGACTGGTTTGCGCCAACACCGGATCAAAGACCTCGGTGGTGAAGCAGGTTTCATCGACGGCGTTGGGATCGAGCTCGGTGATGAGTGTGCGCGGCACATCACCGCCCAGCAGCTCGGCCTCGGGGTGGGCTGCCAGTGCCGCCTGCTGACGCTCGGCCGCGCCCGGGTAGTAGGCCTGGCGCGGTGGCAGCTCACGCATCAGCCGGCGGACGGCCGCCATGAACTCATCCCGCTGCTCCCAAACTGCGGGCAAAATCAGAACCTGAGCCGCCGCACAGTTGAAGCCGCTGTTGTGCAGCTTCATCGTGACCACGTTTTCGGCCTGGTAGCGGATATCAGCGGTGCTCCAGCGGCCAGGCACGATGATCACGGGAATGGCCGCACCCAGTTCACTGCTGATGGGCTTGTTCAACGTGGGCGCGTGACGGCGCTTGCGCTCGGTACCGGCGGCGCCAGGGCCAAATACGATCATGTCATGGGTGCAAGCACTGCCGGTGATGTGAATCTCTTCGATGCCGGGGTGATGGACCAGGCAGTCTCCGACGTCGGCGCCGCCGTATACGAAACGGAGGTAGCCGGCCTGGACAAAGGGCGTGAAGATATCTTCGAGGATAGGCCCCAGGTACTCGTTGACCGGATTCGGCTTGAGCAGGACGACATGGCCCAGGGCATAGAGCCGGTACAACACGTCGAGCGGCGGGATGCCACTCACGTTACCCGACCCCAGCACCAAAGCGACCTTACCTTGAGGGTTCGTCTGTCGATAGAAACCTGCCATGTGGTCGTGCAGATTGGCGGCCGTCACACCGGGCTGCATCCAGACCTCGGCCCTGATACCACTCAACAGGATTTGATCATAAACATCGTGCGGGAAGACCTGCACAATCACCTGTCCATTGGCGCGCGTCCGGATCGTTTTCACCTTGGGAGGGTGTCCTTCGGCCAATGCATGCAAAGTTTCCAGGTAGCCGTTGATTGATGCGGCCAGGGCCCATGGCCCGATGACCCACTCTTCCCCCACCCAGGGTGACCGAGGGTCGATGTATTTGCCGCGCGCGGCGGCTTCCACCAGGGCATCTCCCCGTTTGCCGAGCTGTTCCCGCGTGGCCAGGAGCAAATCGATCTTCTGGGGAATGGGCAGTGTTGCCCAGGCCTGTTTGTGGTCTTGCAGGGTTTGAATGGACTGCTCTATCTCTTGGTGATTCATGACCGACCTCCTTAGGACGTGTCACGTGATTGTTTGCTTCCACCCTTGTGCTGGCAATGCGTGTGCCAGAGAACACCCTGTGCAGTCCGATCCGCATGCATCCGCCCTACCAGAAAAACAAAACACGACAGCCACCGGTGCGTGTTCCACGCATCCGTAACTGCCGTGTGTCCAGCCGGCATACCGGGCCAATCCACGATCGTCTGCCAGGGTCCCCACAGGGGTTCACGGGGTTCCCTCCGTTACGGCCACCGTTCACTCAGAGTCATCAGACCAGGCCCGATTCCATTAAACACCCGCGACGAGCGTTTGTCAAGACCCAATCGCGTCCGCCAGTTTGCCCTGCGTCACAGGCGGTGCTACAATTTTCTTCGTTACACGGTCTCGATCCTGTCAACGCATTTGGATGGTTTTTTGCTCCATGCCCAAATCCATCACCTTCGGCCTCGGCCCTGAGTTCTTGCGACGTGAAGGCCTGACCGATACCGTCGCCCCTTGGGAAGACGGCCTGCGCGCCGAGACGGGGCGCGGCGCCTTCGAGTGGTGGTACTTCGACGCCCACCTCGACGACGGTTCGACCGCAGTCATCGTCTTTGCCACCAAGTCGCTGCTCGAACGCAAAGGCCCGCTCAAACCCCAGCTGCTGCTGACCATCACCCGCCCCGACGGCCACAAGCTCGACCGCTCGCGCACCTTCACGCCCGACCAGTTCTCGGCGTCGAAAGACGGCTGCGACGTGCGCATGGGCGAAAACCACGTGACGGGCGACCTGCACCGCTACACACTGCACGCGGCCAACGACGACCTGGCGGCCGACCTCACCTTCACCGGCAGCGTGCCACCCTGGCGGCCCGGCACCGGCAAGAACTACTACAATGCCGACCTGACCCGCTACTTCGCCTGGCTGCCCGCCATCCCCTACGGCACGGTCAACGGCACCCTGACCTACGACGGGCAAACGCACACCGTCGCCGGCGCCGGCTATCACGACCACAACTGGGGCAACGTGGGGCTGAACGACGTCATGTCGCACTGGTTCTGGGGCCGCGCCCACGTCGGGCCCTACTCGCTGATCTTTGTCGAGATGCATGCCGCAGCAGCCTACGGCCACCAGAAAATGCCCGTCTTCATGCTGGCGCGCGACGACCAGATCCTGATCGGCGATGGCGGCCCGCTCACCCTCACCACGGCTGACGTCGTCTTACATCCATCCGGACGCACCTACCCGCGCCAGCTCGATTTTCACTGGCGGCCCGCCGATGCCAGCCAGGGCCACATACACCTGGCCCTGCGCCAACCCGACCTGATCGAAGCGGTCAGCCTGCTGACCGCTTTCCCCCGCTGGCAGCGCACTCTGCTGCGCCTTTTTGCCAACCCCTACTACTTCCGCTTCAACGCCGCCCTCGAACTGCGCCTGGACCTCCCCGGCCGGCAAGCCGTCGAGCATGGCCGGGCGCTCTACGAGATCATGCTGCTGCGCTGACACACCCCTGCCCTGACACTCACTGAAATCATTCGCGCCGATTCGCGAGATTCGCGGTCTCAATCAAATTCGTGCACATTTGGGGACAGATCCCACTTTGCCACCCACCGCCGGCGGTGCTACAATGCTGTGAAGAACAGAACAAGCGCCGCCGGCGTGCCGTGCGGCGTGATTCATTCCTGGAGGTTGCAGTGACAATCACATCTGCTCCTGCTCTATCAGATACGGTCTACGCACCCGGTATGCTCGAGCTGATCCGCGAGATGCGGCGCAAAGGACAGCTGCGTTTTTTTATGGACGCCTGGCACGACTTCGGCGACCTGCCCCATCTCAAGCTCGCTTCGCAGGAGATGTTCCTGGTGGTCCATCCCGATCACGTGCGCCAGGTGAACGTCACCAAAAGCGACAACTACGATAAGCTGGAAAGTTACGACGTTGTGCGCGAGTTGATCGTGGGTGACGGGTTGGTGGCCAGCCGCGGCGAGCTGTGGCGCCGCCAGCGCCGGCTGATGGCACCCTTTTTCACCCCACGCGCCATCGAGCAGCACCTGCCAGTCTTCGTAGCCGACACTGCGGCGCTGATCGATCGCTGGCACAGCCTGGCCGGGCAGACCGTCGAGCTGGGAGATGAGATGATGCTGATCACGGCCGCCGTCATTCTGCACACCATGTTCAGCACCGAGTCCAGCAGCGACCTGCTGGAGATCAAGGAGGCGGTGGGGGTCATGGTCAGTTATGCGGGCGCGGCGCTGAACAATCCCATCAAGCTGCCCCGCTGGCTGCCTACGCCCGCCAACCGCCGCTACTACAAGGCCCGCGAGCTGGTGCACCACTACATTACCGCGCTGTTGACTCAGCGCCGCAGCCTGCCCCAGGACCAGTGGCCCGACGACCTGCTGACCAAACTGATGCTGGCGCGCGACGAAGAGACAGGCCAGCCCATGGCCGACACATTGATCCGCGACGAGTCGATTACCATCTTCATGGCCGGACACGAGACCACGGCACGCACGCTGACCTTCCTATTCTACGCGCTGGCACAGAACCCCGCCGTGGAGCAGCGCATGGTCGAGGAGATCACGGCGGTGCTGGGGACGCGCACGCCCACCGTGGAGGACCTCAAGCGCCTGCCGTACACCTTACAGGTCATCAAGGAGACGCTGCGCCTCTACCCGGCGGCGCCAATCTATGCGCGCGATGTGGTAGCCGACGACCAGCTGGACGGCGTGCGCATTCCCGGCGGGACGCGCGTGATGCCCTTCCCCTACGCCACCCATCGCCATCCCGACTTTTGGCCCGACGCCGAACGCTTCGACCCGGCGCGCTGGACACCGGAGGCCGAGGCGGCGCGCCATCCCTACGCCTTTCACCCCTTTGCGGCGGGCAAGCGGATCTGCCTGGGTAATAGTTTTTCCCTGCTGGAAACCCACGTCATTGCCGCCATGCTGGTCCCGCGCTTCCAGCTCCGGCTCAAGCCCGGCCACCAGCCGCAGATTGTCATGGAAGGCACCATCGCCACCAAAAACGGCATGCCAATGCGGATCGAACCGCGCGCAGTGACCCGCTAATTTTTCAGTGACCGCGAATTTCGCAAATCAGCGCCAATGAACAATGGCATATTGCATCATGGTTGCCCGCGGGTGACGAAAGGCCGCGCCCTACAGGGTGCGGCCTTTCGTTCATTCGTTGTCCCCACTCGTCGACGGCAACCATGCCATCACGCAATGCGTGTGTTTTTGATTGCGGCGGTGTACGTGTTTTCGAGGTGGCGCAGCGTCTGGTCGAAGTGACGTGCGGCGAAGGTGGCGTACAGCACGTCGAGCACCAGGTTTTGTGCGCTCACCGAGGTCGTCGATTCGCCGTACAGGTCGAGGCCGGGGGGGCGGTCATCAGCTGAATGCTTTGATCGTAGATGAGCTCGGCCACGCGGCCGGTCAGCGGGCCATGAATGCCTGTGCCGCGGCGCGGGTTGGCAGCGCCGGTATGGCACCCCGTTGCATGGTGGCCAGGGCGCCCACAGCGTTGCCCAGGCGCACGGCCTGCTCCAGCGCGGGGACGTCGTCCCAGGGGAAGTCGGCATCGAGCAGACCGGTCAGCAGGCCGGCGACGAAACCATCGCCGGCGCCGGTGGTGTCGACCGGCTTGGCCTGGAAACCGGCGACGCGACCGTAGTGCCGCGGCGTTACGTAGGCGCAGCCGGCCGGCCCTTGGGTCACCACCAGCAGGCGCAGGCGCGGCGTCCATAGGGCGTGCGCCCCCGCCAGCAGGTCTTCCTCGCCGCTCAGGAAACGCAGCTCCTCTTCACTCACCTTGACCAGCTGTGCATACTGCCAGCCGTGCAGCATACCCGCCCGCGCCGCGTCGGCCGACGGCCACAGCGGCAGCCGCAGGTTGGGGTCGTACGAGATGAGCGCGCCGCCCGCTCGCGCCGCTTCCACCGCTGCCAGCGTCGCACTGCGCGACGGCTCACCGATCAGGGTGATCGAGCCAAAGTGGAAGATACGTGTCGCGGCCGCATAGGCCGTATCGACATCCTCCGGCCGCCAGAGCATGTCGGCGCTGGGGTGGCGGTAGAACATGAACTCACGCTCGCCGTCGGCGCGTAACGACACGAAGGCCAGGGCGGTACGCGCCGCCGCTGAGAAGCGCAGCCCCGCGACGTCGACGCCGTTGCTGGCCAGGACGTCGGCCAGGAAATGGCCAAACTCGTCATCCCCCACCTGCCCCATGAAGCCGGCGGTCCGGCCCAGGCGCTGGACGCCGACCGCGACATTGGCCGGCGCACCCCCCGGCGCTTTCTGAAAGGCCGGCGCTTCGGCCAGCGACACCCCGCTCACCGTCGGCACGAAGTCGATCAGCAGCTCCCCACAGGCAATCACGTCGAACATTCAACCCTCCGCCCGCAGCCACATGAACTGGTACGGCTCTAGCCGCAAACTGCCGCTGATGCTGACCTTCTGCTCGGACACCAGGTCGTCGAAGGTGTAGGCCAGGCCGTGGATGCGCAACACGGTGGCCGGTACGAACTGCTCGTGCTCGCTGAAGTTGGCCACCACCAGCACCCGCTCCGCGGCCGCTTGGCGCACGCAGCTGAACACGTGCGGGTTGTCCGTATCGACGACGGTCATGTCCTGGCCGGCGAGGGCCGGGGTGGTTTGCCGCGTTTGGATCAGGCGCTGCAGGGCGAGGTAAATGCGCCCCTCGATCGTACCGTTGTCGAAGCGGTGCGCCATGTTGGTCCAATCGGTGAACGGCCGGTGCACCCAGCGGCTGTCGGCCGCCTTGGCAGGGTCGCCGCGGTAGCCGTAATCGTTGAGCGTGCCGATTTCGTCCCCCAGGTAGATCAGGGGAATGCCGCCGATCGAAAGGATGATGCTGTGCAGCAGCAGGATGCGCCGGATGCCGTACTCGATCTCGACCGCGTTCTGTTCGCGCAGGCCGCGTTCGAGGCCGGCCAGGGAGGCCGCCGTGCCCGAAATGCGCGCGTCCCCCGTTTTGGGATTCTCCTGGAACGGCAAGCCGCGGGCGAAACTGCCCTCGAAGCGCCCGGTGTAGAAGGCGTTCAAAAAGCGCCGGTGGTCGTAGCCGTTGATCCACACGCGGCTGGCGTCGCCGTCGTCGAAGGTCCAGCCGATGTCGTCGTGACAGCGAACGTAGTTGACCCACGCACACGCCGGGTTGATCTTGAAACGTTCGCGCATCGAGAGCTGCAAGAGCTTGACCTCGCGCGTGGCCAGGGTTTCCCACAGCAGCGCCATCAGCAGCGGGTTGTACGACAGCTGGCACTCGTCGGGCGAGATGTAACGCGCCACTTCGTCGGGGTGCACGATGGCTTCCGATTTGAAATACATCGCCGGCGCAGCGATGCGCGCCAGGGCGTTGAAGGCCTGCACGATCATGTGCGCTTCGGGCATGTTCTCGCAGCTGGTGCCCAACTTTTTCCAGATGAAAGCCACCGCATCCAGGCGCAGGACCTCGACGCCGGCGTTGGCCAGGAAGAGCATCTCCTCGGCCATGCGCCGGAAAACGGTGGGGTTGCCGTAGTTGAGGTCCCACTGGAAGGAGTTGAAGGTGGTCCACACCCATTGGTGCCCATCCGGCCGGTAGGTGAAATTGCCAGGGCGCACGTCGGGGAAGATTTCACGCAGGGTTTTCTCGTACTCGTCCGGCATCTTGCGGTCCGGAAACAGGTAGTAGTAGTCCTGGTACTCCGGGTCGCCGGCCAGCGCCTTACGTGCCCACTCGTGTTCATCGGAGGTGTGGTTGAACACAAAATCGAGCACCAGGCTGATGCCGTTGGCGCGCAGCTCGTCGGCCAGGGCCTGCAGCTGTTCCATGGTGCCGAGGGCCGGGTTGACGGCGCGGTAGCTGCTGACCGCGTACCCGCCGTCGTTGTTGCCTGCGGGCGTAGCGAAGAGCGGCATCAGGTGCAGGTAGGTCAGGCCAAGCTCTTTGAAATATGGAATCCTGGCCTGGATGCCGTCCAGGTCACCGGCGAAGAGATCGACGTAATAGACCCCACCGAGCATGCGCTGTGACTGGAACCAGGCCGGATCCGCCTCGCGCGCCTGGTCCAGGACCTTGAGGTGCGCGGGTCGCGCCAGCCAGCTGGCGGCTGCGCTGGCCAGGATAGACTCCAGGTGGTAGAAGAAGTCGTAGTGATCGCCGTAGAGCTGCAAGAGCAGGTTGAAGAGGCGGGGAAAATGTGTGTCCAGGCGCGCCTGGAACTGTGCCCAGTCCGCCGGATCGGCTTCGGCGGCAAACCGCGCCGCCAGCCGCGGCTGCAGGCGCGCCAGGGTTAGTGAGGTCTGGTGATCAAGCCAGGTTGGATCGAACATAGCACGATGTGCTCCCATACCGATTCTTACGATGATAAAAGGCCCGACAGCACAAGCACCCGAAGGGTAGGGCGTGCAACTTTACGTACGCCCTACCCTCGATCCTGGCTTTTCTTTGCAGAAGCGCAAGGGGCCTGGAAGATGCGGAGCATCTATCCCTTGACCGAGCCGGCCATCATGCCGCGCACGAAGTACCGCTGCAGCGCAAAGAAGACGATCAGCGGCAGCAGCATCGAAATGAAGGCGCCGGCGGTCAGCAGGTGCCAGTCGTTGCCGCGCGAGCCGGCGATGTCGGCCAGGCGCATCGTCAGCACCTGGACGTCAGGTTTGGCGCCGATGAAGATCAGGGCCACCAGGTAGTCGTTCCAGGTCCATAGGAACTGGAAGATGGCAAAGGATGCCAGCGCCGGCACCGACAGCGGCAGAATCAACTGCCGGAAGATCGTGAAGTGCGATGCGCCATCGATGAAGGCCGACTCCAGGATTTCGCGCGGCAGGGTGCTGATGTAGCTGTAGAGCAGGTACGTCGCCAGCGGTAAGCCAAAGCCCGTGTGGGCCAGCCAGACCCCCAGGAAAGTGCCGTTCAACTGCAGTTTGGTATAGTCTGTCAGAATCGGAACGAAGGCAATTTGCAGCGGCACCACCAACAGGGCTACCACCATGATAAAGAGCAGCCGCCGTCCCGGAAAACGCATCCAGGCGAAGCCATAGGCGGCGAACGCGGCGATCAGGATGGGTATCACCGTGGCTGGGATCGCCACGATCAGGCTGTTCAGGAAGGCGTTGACGAAGTTGTCTCCCCGTACCGTGATCGTCGTACCATCCGCCTGTTCGATCGTAAAGCTCTGTCCGCCCAGGACCTGTTTATAGTTGTCCAGGGTGAAGTCGGTATTCATGGTCCACTGCTCTTGCTGGACCTGGATGACACCTGTGCGGCGGTTGCCGACCCACACAAGTTGATAATCGCCGACCTGGACACCCTCGCGGAACTGCTCGAATGTCGCCTGGGCACCTTCGATCGGCATGATACCGGCGCGATCCACGCCATCGGGTACCGGGATCGTGCGTACCGTTACCCACTCCTGGTGTGGAAAGATCGTCCACCAGCCGGAGGTCTGGATGTCGAAACGATCGCGGAAGGAGGAGACCAGCAGTGCGAACGTCGGAATCGTCCAGATGAGCACCAGCAGCACGAGGGTTCCATTGATGAACAGGTCCGAAACCCAGCGGCGCTGTTTTTTGGGAGCGGGTGAAGTGGCTGCGGTTGTCATCAGAACGCCTCCTGCTCGCGGAACTGGCGCAGGTTGTAGATCATCACCGGCACGACCGCGATCAAGAGCACGATCGCAATGGCCGAGCCGTAACCTGCGTTCAAGGCGGTGAAGTATTCGCGGTAGAACTGGGTTGCAATCACCTGGGTGCTGAACTGGCCTCCTGTCATCACCCAGACTACGTCGAATATTTTCAGCGTGAAGATGACCACCGTCGTCGCAACCGTAATAATCGTCGGCAGGATGTACGGGATCATGATACGGAAGAAGACCTGCCACTCGTTGGCGCCATCGACGCGTGCCGCCTCCAGCAGCTCACCGGGAATGCCCTTGATCGCCGCTGAAAAGAGCACCATGCAGTAACCGGCCTGCAGCCAGACCATGATGACGATCAGAAAGAGGTTGTTCCACGGCTGCGCCGATGCTGTCCAGGCTACGGGTGCATTGCCGGTGAGGTTGGTGTAGATGGCGTTGAGTATGCCGATGTTGGGATTGACGGCGTAGATCATCTTCCAGATGATCGCACCACCCACCATCGAGATCGCCATGGGCATGAAGATCAGCGATTTGGCGAACCGCTCGAAGCGGCTGCGGTCGGCCAGAACCGCGACGACCAGACCCAGCAGCACGGCCCCTGTGGCGCCAAAAATGATCCAAAGGATGTTATTGAAGAAGGCTGTCTGCATGCTGCGGTTGGTAAAGACCGCCAGGTAGTTCTGCAAGCCTACGAAAACGTCACCCGTGGCGTTGAAGAAGCTGGCCCACAGCGTGCGCACGGTGGGTAAGGCCAGGTACCAGATCAGGATGGCAACGGCGGGCCCGACAAACACAAAGGGCTGCAAACGCGCCCGCCACGGATCGCCCATGCGCTCGACAAACCAGTTCGAGACCAGGTACAGCAGGGCCACCCCGCCCACGCCCCAGATGATGGCCACGATGGCCACGATCCCCTTGGGCGCATCGCTGTCGCGCAAGAACATGAAGCCGACGTAGAGCACGATAAAAGTGACAATCGGGACAAACAGTGACAGCAGGAGCCGGGCGATGAAGGTAACGAATCGCGCCAGCACACCTGCGGGTTTTGCTGCAGCGGAGAAATCTTCGATCGGTGCCGTCGGTACGGTCATGAGTCCTTTCCTCCTTGACGTCAAGCTGCTCCGCCAGGGAACAGCCTGGCGTTCAGCCGTGTGACCAGTACGGACCGGGAGGGTTTCTTGCCCGGGCCGGCGCCCGGCAAGAAGTGCAGGCCACAGCCTGCCGCGATCCCGGTGCCAGTTGGTATGCACCGGCCACTGGGGAGACCGCGGAGGTCACCCCCAGGGATGAGCAGGGCAGCCCTCTTGTCAGGGCTACCCCGCTCGTCATTCACCAGCCCGCTGCGGTGGTTGAACAACCGCCACAGCGGGCTGACATCTGATTACTGTGACGGCCAGGCGGCGTCGACTTCCGCCAGCATCTGGTCCAGAGTAGCCTTGCCCGAGAAGTAGTCGGTGAAACCCTTCCACACGGCGCCCGAGCCCACCTGGCTCGGCATCAGGTCCGAAGCGTCAAAGCGCACGGCGGTCGCGTTCTTGACGATCTCGGCGATCTTCTTTTCGACCGGATCGCCGTACATCTCCAGCGTGCTGTCATTGTGCGGTGACAGGGCACCACCCGAAGCCAGCCAGCCCTCGACACCCGCGGCGGTGGAGAACCACTGCATCACGGCGCAGACTTCCGGTCGATCGGCAAAGGCGGCCATGATGTCACCGGCCACCAGGAACGGTTTGCCGTAGGCATCGTCGATCGGCGGCAGGTAGAAGAAGTCATAGTCTTCGAGCGGCTTGACGCCTTCGGGGAAGAAGGCCATGATGAAGTTGCCCTGCCGGTGCAGCCAGCACTTCGGCGGATCTTCGAACATCGGCGCCGGTGCATCACCAAACGCCGTGCTCACGATCTGGGCCGTGCCGCCGTAGACCATCTCGGGATCGTTCCAGATTTCGGCGAAGGTTTCGATGGCCTTCTTCACCTCGGGCGAGCTGAACTTCAGCTCACCGGCGACCCACTTGTCGTAGTTCTCCAGCGAGGTGGTACGCAGCATCATATCTTCGTTCCAGTCGGTGGCTGCCCAGCCGGTGGCAGCACCGGACTCGATGCCGACGCACCACGGGGTGTCACCGTCGGATACGATCTGGTCCTGCAGGGCCTGCAGCTCTTCCCAGGTGGTGGGAGCGGTGTAGCCGGCCTCGTCAAAAGCCTGCTTGGGATACCAGACCAGGCTCTTGCCATTGAAGCGCTGCCAGACACCGTACATGGCATCGCTGCCATCAGCGCCAGGCATGGTGGCCATGTCGAGCCAGGATTGGATGTAGTTTTCCTTCAGCCAGGTGTCCGGTACCAGGTCGGTCACCGGTTTGACCTTGCCCTGCTTGGCCAGGTTGCCCAGCAGGCCGGGCTGTGGGAAGTCGACGATGTCCGGTGCATCACCCGCCAGCACGCGTGCGGCGATGGTGGCTTCGAACTCTTTGGTGCCTTCGTACTGGATGTCGATGCCGGTGGCTTCTTCGAAGGCCTTGATAGAGTTCTCGAACTTGACGATGTCACCGGCGGTGAAGGGGCCGGTCATGGTGACCTTGGTGCCCGTCAGCTTGCCGTTGTAGGCATCGGCCAGACAGTTGAGGCCCTTGGAGGCTGCGCCTTCGGCGCTGCCACCAACACCGGTGCCGACTGCGGCCGGCGGTTCGACGGGCGGTGCTTCGGTGGCGTCAACCGGCGGCGCTTCGGTGGCAGGGGCTGTGGTGGCCGGTGCAGTCCCGCCGCAGGCGGCGAGCAGCATCGACAGCACAACCAACAGAGAGAGGATCGTCCAACGCTTCATTTTCTTCTCCTTTGAAAAAACTGATGGTTCGTAATACAAACTAGCACAAGCACCGGCGACCTGGTGGTCCAGGCCGGTGCACGTTGTAACATCTTCGTCATTGGTGGTGTAATCGGCTTGTCTGCGGTCTCCTCCTTCCACCGGATGGTCCGGGGTGGCCAGGCGGCGCTTTCGCCAAACGATTCAGGCAACTGGATTAAGTATAACACAGTGAGGCGTGAAACGTGAAGCGCCCACAGACTTTCACGTCTCACGTTTCACGTCTCTGCAGCGTCAGCGGCAGCATCACCCGCTGCACGGGGCGGCCGCGGTCGGCCAGGCGGTCCAGCAGAATATTGGCGGCGATGCGGCCTGACTCGTCGAGCGGCTGGCGGATGGTGGTCAGGCCGATATATTCGGCGACGTCGAGGTCGTCGAAGCCGGCCACGGCCAGCTGTTGGGGAACCGCGATACCGAGCTCGCGGGCCGCACGCAGAACCCCTATGGCATGCACGTCCGAGGTGCAAAAAACGAAGGTTGGGGGATCGGGCCGTGCCAGCAGCAGCTGCGCAGCCTGGTAGGCGCGTTTGGCGTCGGGAAAAGCGCGTATCACGGCGGTTTCCGGCAGTGCCACACCTGCTGCGTTCAGGGCCTGGCAGTATCCTGCCAGGCGGGCGTCGGCCGGACGCAGCGAGTAGGGTGGCAGGTCCCCATCGCCGACAAAGGCACAGCGGCGATGCCCTCCGTTCAGCGCAAGCTCGCCCGCCAGGCGGCCACCCGCTGCATCGTCGATCTCGATGCTGCTCAACGTTGGGTGGTGATATTCGATCAGTACGGTTTCCAGGCCATGCGACAACAAACGCTGCGCGGCGCTGTCCTCCACCGCCAGCGACATGATGATCAAACCGTCCAAACGTCGATGCAGCGGCAGGCTGGCGAGATAACCGTCACGCCGTGCCATAGAATCGACGGTGTACACTACCAGTTCGTAGGGGGAACTGGCCAGCACCCCGGCCACACCGCGCAGGCGCTGTACGAACGAGGGATAGGTAAAAAAGGGTGCCAGGACCCCAATACGCTGCACGGTGCGCCGCGCCCGTGCCGTCGCTTCGGCGTTGGGCACAAAACCGAGTTCATCGATGGCGGCCAGCACCCGGCCACGCAGCGGTTCGTTCACCTGCTCTGGCGTATTGAGCACGCGTGAAACGGAGGCAATACTCACGCCGGCTCTATTGGCGACATCGTAGATCGTAACACGGGCCATGGGCGTTGACCAGCGAAGTGGCGACTGTTCAGGTCTTGAAAACGCTTTTCTGTAAGAACTTTCAGGGTCAGTATAAGGCAGTTTTGGACAATTGTCAAGAGGGACATGAAAACCCGAACCTGCCTGATTTCACCCTGTTTGACAAGACACACCCAGGCTGTTATCATGATGCAGATTATGAGTATTATAAACGTCGTGGCTGTGATCTTCGACCTGGACGGTGTCATCGCCGACACGTCCGAGTACCATTACCGTTCCTGGCAGCGCCTGGCGGATGAAGAGGGCCTGCCATTCGACCGTCAGGTCAACGAGCGGCTGCGCGGCAAGTCACGACCGGCTTCCCTGGAGATCATCCTGGCGGGACGCGCGGTGGGTGAAGCGCAAGCGGCAGCATGGCTGGAACGCAAAAACGACTATTTCGAGGAGATCTTCGGCCAGCACGCGCCCGACTGTCTCTTGCCTGGCGTCGTGCCTTTGATCGAGGCGCTGCGTGCGGCGGGTATCAAGGTGGGCGTGGGTTCTGCGAGTCGTAATGCCCGCTGGATTCTCGAGCAGCTGGGTCTCGCCGGGCTGCTGGACGTGATCGTCGATGGCATCGATGTCCAGCGCAGCAAGCCGGCCCCCGACGTGTTTCTACATGCCGCGCAGCTTATGAATGTAACGCCGGCACACTGCATCGTGATCGAAGACGCCGCGGCCGGTATCGAAGCGGCGCTGGCGGCTGGTATGTGGGCGGTGGGCGTCGGACCCGCGGCACGCCTGCCGCACGCCCACGCCCGCTTCGACAGCCTGCAAGGCGTAACCCTGCCGGCTATCATCGCCGCGCTGGAGAATGCCCGCGATAGAGGAGACGTCCTCAAGCAGGCATCACAGATTAATGAGCCACTGCGCTAGAGATGCCACCTGGTCTTCACGGTTGAGGTTGGCTGCGTTGGCCAGGGAATCGCTCTCGAGCTGATTCCAGATCTCGGCTGCCATTCGCCGCTCGATGGCCGCGCCAATGAAGAACGTGTGCGGTGTAAATCCTCGGTCAGCAAATGCAGTACGGATACGACTCAGTGCGGCGCTGGCTGTCTTCCAACCCCCAACCCCCAACCCCCGACCCCTAACCCCCATTCCCACCCCGGAACGCACGCCAACCCGCGAACGTCTTGACCATGCTTCAGGTCCGTGTTAGAATGCCCATGAACCAACAGGATTGAATGCATGATCGACCTGGCTATCATCATCGTCAACTACAACACCTGTGCCCTGCTGCGCGACTGTTTGCGGTCGGTGTATGCCAGCGAGGGCGCGTTCGACTACCGCGTGTGGGTGGTGGACAACGCCTCGCCCGACGACAGCGCGGCCATGGTGCGCCGCGAGTTTCCGCAGGTGGCGCTGATCGTTAGCCCGGTCAACGGCGGTTACCCCTACGCCAACAACGTGGGTCTGCGCGCAGCAGGGTTCAATGACACGCCAGGCGTCGCCACGGATACGCCGCGCCACGCGCTGTTGCTCAACCCCGACACGGTACTACCCCCGACCGCTCTGCGTGATTCGTTGGCCTTCATGGACACCCACCCCGACTGCGGCGTAATGGGCCCCCACCTGGTGCGCCAGGACGGCAGCCTCGACCTGGCCTGCCGCCGCTCCTTCCCCGATCCGGAGATCTCGTTTTACCGCATCGTCGGCCTGAGCAAACTCTTTCCCACCAGCCGGCGCTTTGGACGCTACAATTTGACCTACCTGAGCCCCGACGTGCAGACCGAGGTCGATTCGGTGGTCGGCGCCTACATGCTGGTGCGCGGCGCGGCGATCCAGCATGTGGGGCTGCTGGACGAAACCTTCTTCATGTACGGTGAGGACCTGGATTGGGCCTTTCGTATCAAAGCGGCGGGCTGGCACGTCTGGTACGTGCCCGGCATCACCGTGCTTCATTATAAAGAAGCGGCCAGTCAGCACAGCGACAAGGCGCGCTACGAGTTTTACCGCGCGATGGAAATTTTCTACCGCAAACACTACGCGGCCAGCACCGGCTGGCCACTGCACTGGCTCATTTTGGGCGGCATCAGACTGCGCGGCGGCCTGGCTATGGCCGGGCGCCGCTGGAAGGCCTGGCGCCAGCGCCGGCTGACGGTTCAGGCTTCGGGAGGAACTGCATGAAACGAGCCCACATGCTGCGCATCCTCGCGCTGATCATTTCCGACATCCTGGCCGTGACCCTGGCATTCTTGTTGGCTTACCAGCTGCGTTACGTCACGGCGGGCGATGGCATCGGTCCGCTGCGCAACTTCCTGCCCATCCTGCTGCTGCAGATTGGCAGTATTGTGGTCGTCTTCTTTTTTGCCAAACTTTACCGGCGCCGGCATACGTTTTCGTACCTGGATGAGATCTACACTTTGTTTGGCGCTGTCTCGGTGGCCACCTTGCTGAGCATCGCCTTCATCTCGCTGCTGTACCGCGACAGCATCGACTACCACCGCTGGATGATGCTCTACCTGTGGGCGTTTACGATCGTCTTTGCCGCGGTGGGCCGCGTGTTGGTGGCATGGGCCACGCGCGCCCTGCAGGCACGCGGCGCCGGCGAGGAGCGGGTGCTGATCGTGGGTACCGGCGAAGTGGGGCGCACGATCCTGCAGAAGCTGCTCTACATGCCATCGCTGGGTTACCGTGCCGTCGGCCTCGTCGATACCAACCCGACCGTGCCATCGGTATTGGGGGTCCCTGTTCTGGGTACGGTGGTCGACCTGCCGCAGATTCTCGAACAGTACGCCGTCGACGAGGTGATCATCGGTTTGCCCGAAGCCAGCCACCAGGAAATCGTGGGCATCATCTCGCTGTGCGAGCGCGAAAAAGTGGGGATTCGTGTCTTTCCTGACGTCTTCCAGATCATGGCGCGCGAGGTGAGCATCAGCGACTTTGGCGGGCTGCCGCTGCTGACGGTGCGCGATGTGGCGCTGCGCGGCTGGAAGCTGGCGCTCAAGCGTACGGTCGACATCGCCGCATCCAGCTTCTTCCTGCTCATCGGGTCACCCCTGATGATGCTGACCGCGCTGCTGATCAAACTCGAATCACCGGGGCCGGTGTTTTACGTCCAGGAGCGCATGGGGCTCGACGCCAAACCGTTCCCAATGCTCAAATTCCGCTCGATGCGCGCCGACGCCGAAAGCAGCGGGCCCGGCTGGACCACAGCCAACGACCCGCGCCGCACCCGCTTCGGCTCGGTCCTGCGCAAGCTGTCGGTCGACGAACTGCCGCAGCTGATCAACGTCCTGATTGGGGATATGAGCATGGTGGGGCCGCGGCCCGAACGGCCGGTGTACGTCGAGCAGTTCCGCGAACGTATCCCGCGCTACATGGACCGCCACCGCGAAAAGGCCGGCCTGACCGGTTGGGCGCAGGTCAACGGCCTGCGCGGCGATACCTCGGTCGTCGAGCGCACCAAATACGACCTCTGGTACATCGAAAACTGGTCGCTGCTGCTCGACTTCAAGATTATGATTCGCACGCTTTTTAATCTGTTGTTCGGACGCGATCGAAACGCGTACTGACTGGATGATCTGCGCGGAATACTGCACCCATCAGTGCAAGCACGGTGCAAGGGGTGGAATCAGTGCTGCAACGCTGCCAGAAATTCTTCCAGGCGCACCAACTGAATGTTGCGTTGTCTGAGAAACATGCTGATATTTGAGTCTGTGACCAGGTCTTTGTCTTCGCTGACCAGGTATGCCGATCGACCCAGTATTGCCATTTCGATCAAGTAGTCGTCGTGGGGATCGCGGCATAGTGACAGTGTGCCAATGGGTGCAACCCACACACTTCGTTTGTAGAGCTGCGCAACGATGCGTTGTCGATGGCGTCGAGTCAAGTGGTACTTTCGCACCAGGCGGGAATATCCGAGAACTCTGTATAATTCTTCGAGATGTGTTCGTGAAGTAATAGGGACGAACTTACCCTGTTTCAAAAGCTGAATGAGACGCGCACTCCCACCAGTTTGCGACAGAATGCCACGAACAAGCAGGTTCACGTCGATGACAGCACGAATCTGCGCAGGGAAAGCCTCTGTCATTGCGAGTCGCGCATAACAGATGCCGCTTCGTCGACGAGTCGGGCGATCTCCTCTTCGGAGTCGCGCGCCGAATATTGCTGGATCTCAGCCAGGAGCTGGTCGAGTTCCGCGTCGAGTTGGGCCTTGTCATCTTGCGAAAGTGGTGCAGGTTCTTGCACGGCGTCGGCGGGCTGTATGGCCAGCCATGCCTCGGCCGCTTCATGCATCACGTGCACACGATCCAGATCCACAGGAGGGATGATTTCGTCTTCTACGACGATGATTCTCACCCGCTGCTGGTCTTTCAGCGCAAGCGGCTGCAGTGGCTTGAGCAGGCCGTTCTCGAAAACAGCCGTGATTGGTTCAGGCAGTACCATGATTGTTCTCCACCAAGGCATCGTAAAAGAATAACTTCCTGCAATCTGATTGGTTTTCGCAGCAATTCACGGGAAGTAATTCCTGTACGAGCCCTGAATGACTGGCCAAGGACGTGTCGCAGGGCGGATTATAGCCCAAACAAGTCAGACTGCAAAGAATGCAGTCGTACACCTTGTGTCGTTTCTAGAGTGAAGTCCACATGTTGATCTACTGTCGCCGCGCGGGTGTCGCCATGGAAATAGTCTAGACCATGCCCATATGGAAAAAGATCGTCTACGGCGCGGGCGATTCGGGGTTTTCGCTGACGTCGACGGCCCTGGCGCTGCTCTACCTCGACTTCCTGGTCAACGTCGTGGGTCTCGACCCGCGCCTGGCGGGGCTGTCGATTGCCCTGGGCCGGATTTGGGACGCCCTCAACGACCTGTTCATCGGTAACCTGAGCGACCGTACCCGCAGCCGCTGGGGACGGCGGCGCCCGTACCTGTTGTTTGGGGCCATTCCGTTTGGCGTGGCCTTTATTTTTATGTGGTTCGTGCCCGCCGTGGGGCAGGAGGCGCTGCTCCTGGCCTTCTACACCGGCATCTACATGCTGTTCGACACCCTCTTCACCCTGACCAACGTGCCCTACGTGGCCCTGACCCCCGAACTGGCCCCCACCTACGATGGTCGCACCTCCCTGCAGGCCTACCGTATGGCGTTTTCGATCGGTTTTGGCCTGGTAGGCGCCGTCGTGCCCCTGGCCCTGGTCGACCGCCTGGCCGGCCCCGACCCCAGCCAGGCCGCACTGCGCAGCGCTTACCTGGGCATGGCGATGATCCTCGCCGTCGTGAGTGTCATCCCCATCCTGCTGACGTTTGCCACCGTACGCGAACGTCTGGAGTTTCAAGAGCTCCCGCAGCCCAGCCTGCGCGACGCCTTTCACCTGCTGGCGACCAACAAGGCGTTCCTGATCGCGGCCGGGGTCTACCTGCTGACCTGGATGCCGATCGATCTCATTCAGTTCGTGCTCGTCTTTTTGATTCGTGACTACTTCGGGCTGGGCGGCAGCGAACGCGATCTGATTTTCCTGCTGCTGTTTGGCGTGGCGGTTCTCGCCCTGCCGCTGTGGGTGCGCGCCGCCGCGCGCTGGGACAAAGTACGCGCCTACCAGGTCGGCATTGCCTTTCTGGCGGGGGTGCTCGTCCTGCTCAGTTTTACCCCACCGGGACGCAGCACTGCGGTATTCATCCTGGCCGCCCTGGCCGGCATCGGCCTCTCGGCCGCCCACGTCATTCCCCTGGCCATCCTGCCCGACTGCATGGACTGGGACGAGCTGCGGCGCAACGAGCGCAACGAGGGGGCGTATTACAGCGTCGTGACCCTGATCCAAAAAATGGTCGGTGCTCTGACGATTGCCCTGACCGGTACCCTGCTCACCATGAGTGGTTATGTGGCCGCGACCGAGGGCCCCGCCAGTCAGCCGGACAGCGCACTCAACGTCATTCGCTGGTTGACCGGCCCCCTGCCGGCGGCGATCTTCGTGCTGGGTATCGTGCTCGTATCGTTCTACCCGCTGACGCGCCAGCGCCATGCGCGGATCCTGGCGGCCCTCGACAGGAAACGCGCCGTACGCCGGCGCGCCAGCGGCGATGCCAAAGAAGTCCTCGGCGCCGAACCATAACAGAGACGTATGAGAAGTTCGTGCCGCACGTGGGCGTGCGGCACTCCTCGGTGGTCGAGTGTTGTGTGGAAAACGAGTGCCGCACGTGGGCGTGCGGCACTCCTCGGTGCGCAAGTGGCGTATGGCATTTCGGGCGGTTGGCCCCACGCGTCGCTTTGTGCTAAAATGTGGCTGCACCCTACCCCAATCACCTCGGAGGCCAGCATGTCACGCACCGTCTACGCGCTTTTGGTCGGCATCGACAACTACCCACCACCCGTCCCGCAGCTGCGCGGCTGTGTCAACGATATCCGCCGCGTGCACGATCTGTTGGCCCAGCAGGTGGCGCAGATGGGCGATCTTTTTGCACCGCAGGTCCTGACCGATGCACAGGCCACCCGCCAGGCACTGATCGATGGCTTCCGGGACCACCTCGCCCAGGCGCAGGCCGGCGACGTGGCGCTGTTTTACTACAGCGGGCACGGGTCCCAGGCGCGTACGGCCCCGGAGTTCTGGGATATCGAACCCGATCGTCTCGACGAAACCCTGGTCTGTGTCGACAGCCGCCGGCCGGGTCACTGGGACCTGGCCGACAAGGAACTCTCCCGTCTGATTGCCGGCGTTGCCGCCAACGATCCGCACGTCGTGATCATCCTCGACTGCTGCCACTCCGGCACCGGCACGCGTATGATGGAAGAGGATGACAACGTCATCGTCCGCCGCGCGCCAACCGACGGGCGCATGCGACCGCTGGATGCCTACCTGGTGACGCCGCGCGAGGTGGCCGCACTGGGCGCTGGCCCCAGTGACAGCGCAACCGACTGGCTGACCCTCCCCCATGGCCCGCACATCCTGTTCGCCGCCTGCCGCGCCGACGAAGAAGCCAAGGAGCTCATCCTGGGCGGTGAGACACGCGGCGCTTTTTCGTACTTTCTGCTCGATGCACTGCAGCGCAGCGGCACTGACATTTCGTACCGCAGCCTGTACAACCAGGTCGATGCCCAGGTGCAGGCGCAGGTCTCGCTGCAGACACCGCAGCTGGAGGCGGTGGCCGGCGCCGACCTGGACCAGCCCTTCCTGGGGGGCACGGTCGCACGTCGATCGCATTTTTCTGTCGGCTACCAGCGCGGTCGTGGCTGGGTGCTCGACGCCGGTACCGTGCACGGCATCCAGGCCTCGCGTGATGGGGAAACCACCTGCCTGGCACTGTTCCCCGCCGGCACACCGTCCGCTGCGCACCGCAGCATGGCCGCAGCCATTGGCGAAGCACGTGTCGCCACGGCGTCCGCCGGTGAGAGCACCGTGCGTGTGAAACTTTTCGACGGCAGCCGGCCCGCGCGCGGCGCCGCCTACCAGGCGGTTGTCAGCGCACCCCCCCTGCCACCGCTGATCGTCGCCCTGGAGGGCAACCGTCGTGCCCTGACCCTGCTGCGCACCGCACTGCGCACCGCCGGTCCCGATGGCGGCGCCTCGCAGCTGGTGCGTACCGGCAGCCCGGCGACCGCCGACGTACGGCTGAGTGCTCGTGATGGCAGCTACCGCCTGCGTCGTGCTGGCGATGCCTATCCCCTGGCCGTGGACGTGGCGGGTTTCGACGCCAGCAGCGCGGCGCTGGTCGTGAGCCGCCTCGAACACATGGCGCGCTGGTTCAGCATCACTGGCCTGGCCAACGCCGCCAGCCAGGTGCCCGCCGATGCCGTGCGCCTCGACGTGATCCACCGAAACGAAACCGGTGCTGAAGTGACCGCCCTGCCGGGCACCGACCTGCGCCTGGATTACAGCGCCGTGGAAGGCCAGTGGCGGCCGCCGGACGTCAAAATCAAAATCACCAACACCACGGCCGATCGACGTCTCTACTGCATGCCGCTCCTGTTGTCGGAGGCCTATGCGGCGCACAGCGACGTGGTCACGGGGGCTGCGCCGGGGTTCTGGCTCGACCCGGGCGAAACCCGTTGGGCGGCAGCGGGCGATTGGTGGCCGATGACACTGCCCGATGACCTGTGGCAGCAGGGCCTGACCACGTTCCGCTACTGGCTCAAACTGCTGGTCAGCACCCACACCGCCGACGCCAGCCGGTTGGACCAGGATGCCCTGCCCGTCACGTTTGCGCCGCAGGCGCTGATCAGTGCGCGCGCCGCGGACCGCAGCTTTGCCAACACCCTCGACCGGCTGCTCGACCGCGTCGTCCATCGCGACACGCCCGCCGTACCCGACCGTAGCGAGGGCATTGCCGACTGGACCTCGAGCACGGTGGCTGTGACCGTCGTGCGCACCCAGGCGCGTGCCCGGGTGCCGGCGGCGGGTGAGGTCACCGGTCTGGGTTCGGGGGTTACCATCCAGGGACACCCGGCGCTGAAGGCGCAGGCACGCCTGGCGGCCCATGCTGTTGCCACGCGTGACCTGGGCAACCTGGCGCTGCCTGCCGTTCTGCGTGATGATCCCGACGCCGTGCCGTTCGAGTTTGCCGGTGGGCATCGTGGTGAACCGGGGTTCAGTGTCCTGGAATTGAGCGAGGTTGAAGACTATGCGGCGGTCACACCCGAAGCGCCGTTGGTGATCACAAGCCAGCAGGTGCTGGCGGAAGGCGAGACGGTGCTGCCGCTGGCCTTCGATGGTGAGTTCTTCGTGCCGTTGGGACAGGTCGCGCGCGGGACCGCAGGCACCGTCATTCGCCTCGACCGGCTGACCCCACCGACCAGCGCTGCCGCGCGCGACGTGGTGGGGTCGATCAAGATCTTCTTCCAGAAGCTGGCCAACCGCCACCTGGGGCTCGACTATCCGTACCCGCTGCTGCGCACGGCCGACGTTGCCGCTGACGGGACGGTGACCTATTCACCAGCGGGCGACATGGGCGTCGTGCGGACCCGGGTGGCGGCGGCGCAGCGCATCCTGATCTACATGCACGGCTTCATCGGTGACACGCGGGGCATGACCGCCAGCAGCCGCACCGGGTGGCTGCACCTGCCCAATCCCGTGCCCGCCCTGGGTGACCGGTACGACCTGATTCTCACCGTCGACTACGAAAATATCAACACGCGCATCGACGAAACGGCACGGGCGATCAAACAGCGTCTGGAGGACGCCGGTCTGCGGGCGGGCCATGGCAGGACGGTCCACCTGGTGGCGCATTCGATGGGCGGGCTCGTGTCGCGCTGGTTGATCGAAAAGGAGGGCGGGCAGGCCATCATTCAGCACCTGGTCGTGTTGGGCACGCCCAGCAATGGCACACCGTGGGTGAAGATTCAGGACTTTGCGACCTTTGCCATCGGTGTCGGCTTGAACAGCCTGGCCACGGTGGCCTGGCCGGTCAAAGTGATTGGCAGCCTGGTGGGCCTTTTCGAAAAGATCGACGACCCGCTGGACCAGATGCGGCCCAATTCGGAGTTTCTGCGGACCCTGGCGGAGAGCGACGACCCCCACATTCGTTACTCGGTCATCGCGGGCAACACGTCGATCATTCCCAGCGTGCTGGCACCCGATCCTGCCGATCCCCAGGGGCGCAGCCGGCTGGCGCGTTTTATGGCCAGTCTCAACCTGCCGCGCATCATACACGCGCTGACGAGTGTCGGCTTCCTGGGCGCACCGAACGACATTGCCGTCAGCGTCGCAAGCATCAAAGCCGTGCCCGACGACCGCGACCCGGTCCCCAACGAAGTCGAAGTCGCGTGCGACCACGTCAGCTACTTCAGCACCGAGGCCGGCCTGCGCGCCCTGGCCGACGCCCTCTGAACCTGTCGTGCCGCACCTGGGGGTGCGGCCCCCGTGCTTCGTTGGGGATGAGGGGTCCGCACCCCCAGGTGCGGACCCAGCAATTCCAAATGTAGCCCAGCGTTGACCACATAGAGCGCATAGGACACAAAGCTGCGGCACGAAAGCAATCAAACAAGCGATTTTTTGCGTCCTGTGTGCCCTTTGTGGTTAAGATGGTTGGCTACATTTGGAATTCCCAGGTGCGGACCCGTGCCATCGAGACCGTTGTGCCAAACGAACGTGTGGTCCTCCTCAGGATCGAGGGGTCTGCATCCCCAACCACTCTCCCGCCTGTGCCGGGATATTCGCCAGCGGACCACGCACGGTCGTGCACGCCGGCAGCGAATCGATGAACTGCTGGCCGTAATTTTTGCTCAATACGCGCCGATCGAGCACGACGCAGACGCCGCGGTCGGTCTTGCTGCGGATGAGCCGGCCAAAACCCTGCCGAAAGCGCAGAATGGCATCCGGCACGGCGTAGTGCATGAATGGCTCGTCGAACGTCTCGCTGCGCGCTGCAAATACGGGATCGTTGGGCACGGCAAACGGCAGGCGTACGATCACCAGGCAGCTCAGCGCATCTCCCACAATATCCACCCCTTCCCAGAAACTGCGCGTGCCCAGGAGCACGGCCCGCTCGGAGGTCTTGAAGTTCTCCATGAGCTGGCGGCGCGAGGTGCCGCCCCCCTGCTCGTAGACCACGATGTCGTCCAGTGCCAGCAGCGGCGCAATCACGCCGTGCGTCCGTTTGAGCTGGTTGTAGGCCGTGAACAGCACGAGCATGCGTCCGCCGGTGGCGCGTGCGGTCTCGACGATCGTGCGCTCGACGGCCTGCTGGTAACCCGTCGCGTTCGGTTCGGGCACGTCGGTTGGCAGGTAGAGCAGCGTCGAGGCGGTGTAGTCGAAGGGTGATCCCACCGCCAGGGCCGGCTCATCCCCCATGTGCAGCCGATCGGCCAGAAAATCGAAGGAACCGGCGGTGCGCAGCGTGGCCGAGGTGAGGATCACCACTTCTTTGGTGCGCAGGAAATGCTGATCAACCAGGCCGCCGACGTGCAGCGGCGCTGCGTGCAGCGACAGGCGCAGCAGGGGATCGGCGGGGGCCCGCTCGTTTTCGGCGGTCTGGCCAATCCAGTAGATGCCGTTGGTATCGGGCTGGCTGATCAACGCTGTGACCTGGGCATCCAGTTCGCGTACACGGCGGGCGGCGGCACCCAGGTCGGTGGCCAGGGCCTCGAAGTCGCCCGAGTTCTGTTGGGTGGCGGCGGCGCATGCCTCGTGCAGGCGCTCGACCGCCTCGGCTGCCTTGCGCAGGTGCAGGGCCAGGTTTTCCCACTGAATCTCCACGCGGTCCCACATCGGTTGGGCGCGTGTGCCCGACGTCAGGCGCACGCGGGCATCGTAATGGGCACTGTCGTGACCCGTCTCGGCGACGAATCCCTGCACGGTCTGCCAAAAATCGGGTAGGCGCGTACGGCATGCCTCGACCTGGTCCTGGGCGCGCGCCACCCACACCAGGGCCTGGTTGTGCCCGTTCGGGGCCAGGGTGGCCAGCGACATCTGCGCCTCGCTGAGCAGGCCACGGCCGCGTCCACCGGGCGGCGGCTGCAGTTCGTTGAGCAGGGCCGTAATCGCGGCACCGTTCAGGCTGAAGCCCAGCTGTTGGGTGATCGCATCGACCAGGTGGTGCGCCTCGTCGATCACCAGGTGCTGGTAGGCGGGCAGCACGCGGTTGTCGGCCACGATGTCGCTCAACAGCAGCGCGTGGTTGACGATGACCAGGTGGCCACCTTCGGCCTCGGCGCGCGCACGGTAGAAAAAGCAGGGCCCACCGTCCAACTCCTGGCAGTGGCTGGCGGTGCACAGATCACGGTCGGCGCAGATGCGGTTCCAGGCGGCCTGTTCGTTGTTGTTGATGAAACGCAGCTCATCACGATCGCCGGTCTGGGTATGCTGCAGCCAGATCAGGCTGCGCACCACCATCCGCAGCTCGTCGTCGGTCAAGTCGGGGCGCGTGCGCAGATGGTTGAAGCGCCGCGGGCAGAGGTAGTTGCTCCGCCCTTTGACGAGGGCCGCCGTGAAAGGAACCGGCAGCAGCTGCTGCAGGTCGGGAATGTCCTTGAGGAAGAGCTGGTCCTGCAGGTTGATGGTATTGGTCGACACCACGACCCGTTTGCCGTTCTGCACGGCAAACTGTGCCGCGGGCAGCAGGTAAGCGAGTGATTTCCCGGTGCCGGTACCCGCTTCGACGAGCAGGTGTTCGCGTTGGTTGAGCGCCCCCGCCACGGCGCGCAGCATGTCGACCTGTTGGGGACGGTATTCGTAGCCGGGGAAGACCGCGGCCGCCGGGCCAGTGGGGGCCAGGAGAGCGGCCAGTGCATCCTCATCGATTGACTGTGCGACGCGGCGCGGGTTCAGGGGTTCCGGCAGCTCGCCACTCGTCCAGGTCGCGCGGCCGGGGACAACCTGGCGGCCGCGGCGTGACGAGGTATTCGTTGCCTGCGTCGCGGCCTGCGCGGCCATCTCGCGGAACAGCGGAACCAGCGGCCATTGGCTGCGCCCGCTCAGTTTAACGATTTCGGCCAACAGGTCCAGTGGCAGCCGGCTGCCATAGTCGACCAGGGCGAGCAGCAGGCTCATGCTGGCCCGCGCATCTGCCAGAGCGCGGTGCGCATCGGGCAGCTGAATGGCGAAGGTTGCGGCCAGGCTGCCCAGCGTGTAACGGTCCTGGCGGGGCAGCAGCAGCGAGGCCAGCTCGAACGTGTCGACCGCCGGGTTGTCGTGGTACAGCCCGCGCACCTGCATGAAGCCCAGGTCGAAGCCCACGTTGTGACCCACGACGGGCAGCGTGCCGATGAAACGGGTCAGCTCGTGGCCGACGTGGCGTAGGGACGGCGCATCGGCGACGTCGGCGTCACTGATGCCGGTGAGCTGCGTGATCTTCAACGGAATAGGCCGTCCCGGATTGACCAGGGAGGTCCATTCAGCCACGATACGACCGTCGATCAGCTTGACACAGCCGATCTCGATGATGGCATCGCGTTCGGCCTCCAGACCGGTGGTTTCCAGGTCCAGGGCCACACACGAGAGGGACATAGGTTGTGCTCATTTCTAGGCGGTGCTGTGCCGGTGCGTAAAACACGAGGGTTGCTGCCGCGTTACCCTGCCGCCCAGCACCATGAACCGCAGAATCTGGATGTGTGCACTGACAGCGTATTGTAGCGCACATCGGGTCAGCTGGCGAAATCGAGACGACGGCGTACGCTTCCAAGAGCCCATCCGAATAACCGCATATTCGCCTCAATAAGGCGCCTGGGGACAGTTATTCGGATAGGCTCTACGGTTCAGGTGGGAAAACGGAATATTGCCCAATAGATTTAACATTTTTCGACAATAGGTGTATAATCAACATGTCGATTTAAGCACATTCTTCACATGACACTCACCTGCGCGGTGTGGCGCAGCGATCCCAACCACGATCTGGCCCACAGATCGAACGTCCCTGCCAATGACGAGCCAAGGGAGGTGGTATATCCTCACAGCACAACATCCAAGACAGTCTTGCGTACCGATCTGCACACTAATCAACAAGAGTTACTAAGGAGAGAGAAATGAATCGTAAGCCCTACGGGTTGGTCCTCGTGACTATCCTCGTATTAGCATCGATGCTGCTGGCAGCCTGCGGCGGCACTGCACCTGCCACAACGGCCCCGGCCGAGACACCGGCTGTCACTGAACCAACCGCGCCGCCGCCGACCGAAGGCGGCAGCGTTGGCATCGTACTGCCGACGAAGGATGAGCCGCGCTGGCTGCAGGACGAAGCGCGTTTCAAGGATGCGCTGACGAAGGCCGGTTACGAGGTCGAGATTCTGTTCAGCCAGGGCAGCTCGGCGACGGAGAAGACAAACGTCGAGTCGTTGATCAGCAAGGGTGTGAAGGTACTGATCATCACCCCGCACGACGGGACGGCGGCAGCTGCGGCGGCTGAAGAGGCGCGCGAGGCCGGTGTCAAGGTCATCTCCTACGACCGTCTGATCCGCGACACCGAAGCGGTGGACTACTACGTGACGTTCGACAGCGTGGCGGTAGGTGAGGCCTGGGGCCAGTACCTGATCGACAATGCGACGGGGACGGGGAACAACCTGTACCTGTACGCCGGTGCGCCGACGGACAACAACGCCTTCCTGTTCTTCGAAGGTGCCTGGAACAAGCTGCAGCCCAAGATCGCTGACGGCACGTTCGTGGTGCAGAACTCGAGCGAGGCCGTGGCCGCCAAGGACAAGGCGACGCTGACCCGCGACGAGATGGCCACGATCATCAACCAGGTCACGACGAACTGGGACTTCAACACGGCCAAGAACCTGGCCGAGGCCAACCTGACGGCGGCTGATGCTGCTGCCAAGGGCAAGGTCTTCATTGCGG
This sequence comes from uncultured Anaerolineae bacterium, assembly GCA_964443225.1. Classification (GTDB taxonomy): domain Bacteria; phylum Chloroflexota; class Anaerolineae; order SSC4; family Amarolineaceae; genus SSC4. The sequence goes on along the minus strand of CAYUCC010000001.1, from coordinate 92,277 downwards.
CACCGAACGACGGTACGGCCCGCGCCATCGCCGACGTCTTCGCCGCTGACGGCGACGTGACCGAGTACTTCATCACCGGTCAGGACGCCGAGAAGGCCTCGGTGCAGTACATCATCGACGGTAAGCAGCAGATGACGGTCCTCAAGGACGTGCGCACCCTGGTCGATGACGCCATCACGGCGGCGGTCGCCTTCCTCAGTGGTGGCACGCCCGAACAGACGAACACGTACAACAACGGCGCGGCCGACATTCCGGCCAAACCGTCGGCGATCGTGACCGTCACCCAGGACAACCTCAAGGAAGCGATCATCGATTCCGGCTACTACCCGGCCTCTGACTTCACCGGCCTGGATGGTGGCGGAACTACGCCGCCTGCCGGCGGCAGTGTTGGCATCGTACTGCCGACGAAGGATGAGCCGCGCTGGCTGCAGGACGAAGCGCGTTTCAAGGATGCGCTGACGAAGGCCGGTTACGAGGTCGAGATTCTGTTCAGCCAGGGCAGCTCGGCGACGGAGAAGACAAACGTCGAGTCGTTGATCAGCAAGGGTGTGAAGGTACTGATCATCACCCCGCACGACGGGACGGCGGCAGCTGCGGCGGCTGAAGAGGCGCGCGAGGCCGGTGTCAAGGTCATCTCCTACGACCGTCTGATCCGCGACACCGAAGCGGTGGACTACTACGTGACGTTCGACAGCGTGGCGGTAGGTGAGGCCTGGGGCCAGTACCTGATCGACAATGCGACGGGGACGGGGAACAACCTGTACCTGTACGCCGGTGCGCCGACGGACAACAACGCCTTCCTGTTCTTCGAAGGTGCCTGGAACAAGCTGCAGCCCAAGATCGCTGACGGCACGTTCGTGGTGCAGAACTCGAGCGAGGCCGTGGCCGCCAAGGACAAGGCGACGCTGACCCGCGACGAGATGGCCACGATCATCAACCAGGTCACGACGAACTGGGACTTCAACACGGCCAAGAACCTGGCCGAGGCCAACCTGACGGCGGCTGATGCTGCTGCCAAGGGCAAGGTCTTCATTGCGGCACCGAACGACGGTACGGCCCGCGCCATCGCCGACGTCTTCGCCGCTGACGGCGACGTGACCGAGTACTTCATCACCGGTCAGGACGCCGAGAAGGCCTCGGTGCAGTACATCGCCGATGGCAAGCAGCAGATGACGGTCCTGAAGGACGTGCGCACCCTGGTCGATGACGCCATCACGGCAGCGGTCGCCTTCCTCAGTGGTGGCACGCCCGAGCAGACGAACACGTACAACAACGGCGCGGCCGACATCCCGGCCAAGCCGTCGGCGATCGTGACCGTCACCCAGGACAATCTCAAGGCAGCGATCTGCGATTCTGGCTACTACGATTGCGCCGAGTTCACCGGCATCGAGTAAGCGGTAGATCATCTCAGCAAGAATAGTGATGGCACGCCATCACTATTCTTGCCATCACGACGTGTTCGATTGACACGTCGTGCGCCTGTCGAAGTTCGAACAGCGGAAGTCTCCCGCCTGCAGCCGACCCACACCCTGGCCAGTCGTTTTCGGCCAGCTCGTGCGTTTGGTTCTGTGCTGCGAGACTTCCGCTGTTTTTGGAATGATTCCTTCCTTTATTCTTCACTCTATAGGAGAAGCCGCTATGGCCGATCGACCTCCAATTCTAGAGATGAGAAACATTATCAAGGAATTTCCGGGCGTCAAAGCGCTGAACAACGTCACCTTCAGCGTGGCGGCCGGTGAGATTCACTGCCTGGTCGGCGAAAATGGCGCTGGCAAATCGACGCTCATGAAAGTGCTGAGCGGGGTCTACCCGCACGGCTCGTACGGGGGTGACATCCTGTTCAATGGGGAGGTGCAGAAGTTCTCAGGCATCGCCGACAGCGAGAGGGTTGGGATTGCCATCATCTACCAGGAGCTTGCGCTGGTCCCCGACATGACGGTCTACGAAAACATCTTCGTGGGCAACGAGATCAAAAAGGGCTTTCGCATCGACTGGAATGAGACGATTCGGCGCGCCAACGAGGCAATTCAGCGCGTGCGCCTCAACGTCAACCCGGGCACCAAAGTCAAAGAACTGGGTGTTGGCAAACAGCAGCTGATCGAGATCGCCAAAGCGTTGAGCAAAGAAGTGAAGCTGCTGATCCTGGACGAGCCGACGGCTGCGCTCAACGAGGATGACAGCGACAACCTGCTCGACTTGATTCGCGAGCTCAAACAGCACGGCGTGACCTGCATCATGATTTCACACAAGCTGAAAGAAGTGATTGCCATTGCCGACACGGTCACGGTGCTGCGCGACGGACAGACCATTTGCACCCTGGATGCCCACAAAGGTGAAGTGTCCGAATATGTGCTGATCAAACACATGGTCGGGCGCGAAATCAACAATATCTACCCCACCCGACAACGCAATCTCTTCAGAACAACCGCCGCCGCTGTCGAAGCAGCCAAAGCGGCCGGCGTCAAGGTCATCTCGTACGACCGGATGATCACCGACACCCCAGCCATCGACTACTACGTGACCTTCGACAGCATCGCTGTGGGCGCGCAGCAGGCGCAGTACCTGGTCGATCATGCCACCGGCCAGGGCAATCCGCTGTATTTGTACACCGGTGCGGCAACCGACAACAATGCCTTTTTCTTCTTCGAGGGTGCGTGGGGTGTTCTGCAGCCCAAGATTGCAGATGGCACGTTCGTCATCAAAAATTCGAGCCAGGCTGTCAGCCTGCAGGCCAACCCTCGCCTAACCCGCGAGCAGCAGAATGCGATCTTTGGCCAGGTGACCACGAACTGGGACGGTCACACCGCCAGGAACCTGGCCCAATTCAATCTGAACATCGCCACGGCAGCCGACAAAGGTAGTGTCTTTATCCTTGCGCCGAACGACAATACCGCCCGCGCGATTGGCGATGAGTTCGCGGCCGACCCGGACGTCAAGAGCTTCCTGATCACCGGCCAGGACGCCGAGGAAACGTCGGTTCAGTACATCCTGGATGGCAAGCAGTCGATGACCGTTTTCAAGGACGTTCGCACCCTGGTCCAGGCCACGGTGGATGCCGCGGTGTCCCTGCTCAAAGGTCAGGCACCGGCTGTCAGCGGGAAGTTCAACAACGGCGCCATCGACGTTCCTACCCTGCAGGCGCCGGTAATCTCGCTCGATAAGGCGAGTGTCAAAGCCGCCGTCATCGACTCCGGCTATTACCAGGTGAGCGCTGCGACCCGGCCCGCCAGTTCACAGGCGTCTTCCGGCAAACTGGCTGTGGGGGTCGTTCTGCCAACCACCGACGAGCCGCGCTGGGTCCAGGATCAAAAGCGTTTCCAGGATGCCTTCAAAGCGGCGGGCTACGACGCCGAGATTCTCTTCAGCCAGGGTGATGCCGGTCGGGAGAAAACAAACGTCGAAGCCCTGCTGGCCAAAGGGATCAAAGTCCTCATCATCTGCCCGCAGGGCGGCGGCGAAGTGGTGCTCGAGGTCAAGAATTGGACCGCATACGATCCAGCCGTTGGGCGAACCATCCTCAAGGACGTCAACTTCAACGTCAAGAAGGGTGAAATCGTCGGCTTTGCCGGGCTCATGGGTTCGGGACGCACGGAGCTGGCCCTCAGTCTGTTCGGCAATCCCAAGGGGTATCGCATCAATGGCGAGATGTTCTTGCGCGGCAAACCGGGACACTTCAAACATCCGAAGGAAGCCATCAAGGGGGGCATGGCGTACGTGACCGAGGACCGCAAGGGAGCTGGCCTGATCCTGATTCAGGACGTGAAGCAAAACATCACGCTGGCCAACCTGCGCGAAATTGCCCGGCGGTCCGTCGTCGATGGCAACATCGAGGTGCAAATCGCCGAGCAGTACCGCCGTTCGCTCAACATCAAGACGCCGACCGTCGAGCAGAAAGTCGGCAACCTCAGCGGCGGCAACCAGCAAAAGGTCTCGTTGGGCAAATGGCTCTTCGTCAAGCCCAACCTGCTGATCCTCGACGAGCCCACGCGCGGCATCGACGTAGGCGCCAAGTACGAGATTTATACGATTATGACCCAGCTCGTGCAGGAAGGCATGAGCATCATCATGATCTCGTCAGAACTGCCTGAGGTCCTGGGAATGAGCGATCGGGTGTACGTGGTTTCCGCCGGCCGCATTTCTGGCGAACTACCCATCGAAGAAGCAACTCAAGAAAAAATCATGCAGATGGCTACCAATTAAGGAGGCTCACCATGTCTTCTGCCACACAATCGCAGGAAGCAGGCCATTCGTTTTTTGGCGATCTGCGACGGGTGCTGGGTCAGAATATCCGCCAGTATGGCATGTTCATTGCGTTGTTTGTGATCTGGATATTCTTTTACTTCTCAACCGACGGCCTTTTCCTCACTTCGCGCAATATCAGCAATCTGCTGAATCAGACCGGTTATATCGCCGTGCTGGCCGTCGGCGTGACGCTGATCATCGTGATCCGGCACATCGATTTGTCCATCGGTTATTTGCTGGGCTTTCTCGGCGCGATCGCAGCCATTGCGCTCAAAGAGTGGGGTTTGCCGGTTTGGTTGGTGATTCCGGCCGTGCTGCTGCTGGGCACCGTACTCGGCACCATCCCGGCATTCATGGTCGCCAACCTGGGTATCCCGGCCTTTGTGGCCACGCTGGCCGGCTGGTTGGTCTACCGTGGTTTGTTGGTCGTCGTACTCTCTGGCACGGGGACCATCATCATTGCGGATGAGTTCTTCAACGCCATCGGCAATGGTTATATTCCTGACATCGTTGCATCGGGCAGTTTCATGATCAATGGGGCCCCCGTGCACGTGTTGACGATGATCCTCGGTCTGCTTGCCATCGTCTGGTACATCTTCAGCCAAATCAGCAGCCGCCGCAAGAAGCAAGCCTATAACTTCGAGGTCTTACCCAACAGCCTGTTTGTCATGCAGCTGGTTTTTGTGTCGATCCTGGGTGTTCTGGCGACCTGGATCCTGGCCGGTTATAACGGCATGTCCTGGACGGTGGTGATCATGTTGCTCGTCGTCGCCATCTATCAGTTCATGACCACCCAGACCGTGCTGGGCCGACACATCTATGCGGTCGGTGGGAATCCTGAAGCTGCGCAGTTGAGCGGCATCAACGTCAAGCGCATCACGTACATCGTATTTTGCTCGATGAGCATGCTGGCTGCTGTCGCCGGCATCATGTTCGCTTCCCGTCTGCGGTCAGCCTCACCCCAGGCCGGCGCTGGGTTCGAGTTGGACGCCATCGCGGCGGCGTTCATCGGCGGTGTATCAGCCGCCGGTGGCGTGGGCAGCATCGTCGGCTCATTGATCGGCGCACTGGTGTACGTATCACTGACCAACGGCATGAACCTGATGGGCACCGGCAGCGACGCGCAGAATATCGTCAAAGGTGTCGTGCTGGCCCTCGCCGTGATCTTCGACGTAGCGACACGCAGCCGCGCGAAGTGAGAAGAGGGGGATGGGGGATGGGGGTCAGGGGTTAGGGGTTAGGGGATGGGGAATAGGGGTTAGGGGATGGGGAATAGGGGATAGGGGTCGGGGGTTGTGCTGGGTCGTGTTTACCCTCAGCAACCTCAGCTCCAATCCCTAGCCCCCACCCCCCAGTCCCTAATCCCCAACCCCCATCCCCTGACCCCCAGTCCCCATCCCCTAACCCCCAACCCCCAGTCCCAATCCCCAACAATGGAATCCGAAACCATGCATAATTCGACCCTGTCCGAGCTGCAGGCCGCGCAGGCTGCGGGTGAAATCACGGCGCGTGAGCTGGTGCGGCTGTACCTGGCGCGTATCGAGCTGCTTGACCGCCAGGGGCCGATGCTGCGGTCGGTGATGGCGATCAACCCGGCGGCGGTTGCCGCTGCTGCGGCGCTGGATGGCGAGCGGATGACCCATGGGCCGCGCAGTTTGCTGCATGGGATGCCTATCCTGCTCAAGGACAACATCGAGTCGGCCGATGCACTGCCGACGACGGCTGGTTCGCTGGCCCTGGCCGCGCACGTCGCCGGCCGTGATGCCCCGGTGGCAGCCCGTCTGCGTGCGGCGGGCGCGGTGATCCTGGGCAAGGCCAACCTCAGCGAATGGGCCAACTTCCGCTCGACGCGCTCGATCAGCGGTTGGAGCAGTGTGGGCGGACAGGTGCGTAACCCTTATGCACTCGACCGCAGCCCCAGCGGGTCGAGCTCCGGGTCGGCGGTGGCGGTGGCGGCGGGGCTGTGTGCGGCGGCGATCGGCACCGAAACCGATGGTTCGATCGTCTCGCCGGCGGCGGCCAACGGGCTGGTGGGCCTCAAACCGACCGTGGGCCTGGTCAGCCGCACCGGCATCGTGCCGATTGCGCACAGCCAGGACACCGCCGGCCCCATGACACGCTGCGTGCGCGATGCTGCGGTACTGCTCAGCGTGCTGGCCGGTCCCGACCCGGCCGACCCTGCAACGGCCGCAGCCGGCGCGCATACACCGCGTGACTACACCCAAGCCCTGGCCGGAACCGACCTGCACGGCGTGCGCCTCGGTGTCGTGCGTGGGCTGGCGCGCACCCACGAGCAGGTCGAGCCGCTGTTCGAAGCCAGCCTGGACGTGCTGCGAAAGCTGGGTGCCGAGCTGGTCGATCCGGTGATGCTGACGGTGACGCCCGAGCTGGACGACGCCGAATACCTGGTGCTGCTGTACGAGTTCAAGGCCGACCTCAACGCCTACCTGGCCACGGTGGGACCGGAAGGTCCCGTGCACACGCTGACCGAGCTGATTGCCTTCGACGAAGCCCACCGGGCGCAGGTCATGCCATTGTTTGGGCACGATATCCTGCAGCTGGCGGAGAGCAAGGGGCCGCTGAGCGAGGCCGAATACCTCACGGCGCTGGAGACGTGCCAGCGGCTGGCGCGGCAGGAGGGTATCGACCGTGCGCTGGACAGCCACGGGGTGCAGGCGCTAATCGCACCCACCAGTGGTCCCGCCTGGCTGATCGATCCGGTCAATGGGAACTGCGCCGGGGGTGGCTGCTCGACCCTGCCGGCGGTTGCCGGCTACCCGCACATCACGGTGCCGATGGGGTTTGTGCGGGGGCTGCCGGTGGGGCTTTCGTTTTTTGCCGGCGCGTGGCAGGAGCCGCTGCTGCTGCGGGTGGCGCATGCGTTCGAACAGGTAGCACAGCTGTGGCGGCCGCCGGGGTTTGATGTGACGACTGTATCGAGCGAATGAGATGTCACCAGGATAATCACGTTTGACGTTAATCACGTCATGTGTTACTATGCTACCATGATAGTTTCGTTCAAGTGCTCTGACACGGAGGCTCTTGCGAATGGCCGGCGGGTCAAACGTTTCGTGAACATCGAGACCGTGGCGCGGCGCAAGCTCCGGCAACTACAGATCGCAGGACGACTGGAAGATCTCCGTGTACCACCGGGTAATCAACTCGAAGCGCTCAAGGGCGATCGTGCTGGACGGCACAGCATTCGGGTAAATGATCAGTATCGGGTCTGCATTCGGTGGACCATTGCTGGTGCTGAGGATGTCGAGATTGTAGACTATCATTAAGGGGCATACTTATGGACAAACTCACGCCTGTGACACCTGGCGAGTTGTTGCGCGAGGAGTTTCTCGTGCCAATGGGCATCTCGCAGTATCGTCTCGCCAAGGAAATCGGCGTGCCTGCGCAGCGTATCAGTGAGATTATCGCAGGTACCCGTGCGATTACTGCTGATACTGATCTGCGCCTGTGCCGATTTTTCGGACTGTCGAACGGTTATTGGCTGCGCGCACAGGCAGCTTACGACACTGAAGTAGCTGAGGAAGCACTCGCTGAAACACTGCAAAAAATCAGGCCGTGGCAGGGGCCACCCATGCCGCGGCAAATCCCGGCGTCACGCTGATGAAACAGTGAATCGTTAGGGCTAGGTGCCAGCCTCGTCCTGTCTGAACTCGATGATGGCCACCAGCATGAAGTACATGGCGGCCAGGCACAGGGCGAACAGCGCCGAGAACACGAATGTCGGGGCGTTGGCCACGGGGTGGCGCACCAGGTGGGCGATATCGAGCAGCAGACCGGAGGGATTGGCCAGTACGTCCCAGCTGTTCCAGCGTGGAAAACGTCCGAGGTAGACACCGAAGCCGCTCAGTGCCAGGACCCCCAATGCAAACATCCAGCCCACCCACACGCCAGCCGAGCGCCGCACGAGTGACTGCATCAAGTACAACGAAATCAGCCCCAGGAATGCGCCTGTCCAGGCGAAGCTGATCAGCAGGATCAGGTCGTACCACAGGGGTACGTTGCCCCGCGGCTGCAGGTGCAGGATGTCGGTGAGGATATACGGCGCGTTCGGGAAAAAGAGCAGCCAGAAGACCAGGCAGGGCAGCACCAGCAGCCAGTCGCGCCAGCGGCCGCGGCGACCCAGGTTGTAAGCAAGCAGGGCGCCCACCATCGGCAGCCAGGCCAGGAACAGGTTCCAGACCAGGCCCGAATAGCCGGTGCTGCGGGCATAGACGGCACGTACCGCCAGCTGCACCAGGCAGACCGCGGTGGCAAAGGCCAAGGCCGCGATCACCGCAAGCTGTCGCCGGTGGTTGAACAGCAGGCGAGTCAGATAAGCCACAGAAACCTCCCGCAAGCATGAAGTATGTGTCTAGACGCCGCCCGTTGGCGTTTGGTTCAAAAATCGACATGGACGTACACCGAATCTGCGAGCCCAGCCCCAGGCACCACACAGACCCGCACCGGTCACACGAGCGCGCGGTCTGGCAGACAACCGTCACTTGTGGTCAATACCCCATCGACCCACAAGGCCCACCATCGGCCTATCATGGCGCGGGTGATGCCGTAATCATTACGCTGGATGTGAGCTCCGCCTCGCGTGACGATTGCGCCAAATTCCCACCAAATCAGGACACCAGTCCCATGACACCGGGACGGTGGATGATGCATACTGGATGAGCCGTTCATCAGTGACGGCACATCTCGATCGATAGGAAGGAATCTGCCTCATGGATATGACGCGAATGCAGTCAGTGCGCACGCCATCCACGCCATTGCTGTGGCTTGCCTGGGTGATAGCGACCTTACTGGGGACGATTGCTGGCGGCCTGCTGGGTTTTCCCCTCGGCTGGTCGATCGGTGAAACCCTGATGCAAGCCATCGGTGAGTTGCCAGCCCTGTTCGTTGTCGGGCTGGTCATGGGCGGCGTCTTGTTTGGGACCGTCGCCCTCGCACAATCGATCGTGCTGCGCGGCCGCCTGCCGGTGGCTCGACGTTGGGTGTTGCTCAGCGCCGTGGCCGGCGCAACCGGGTTCGGCGTGATTCTGCTTGTTATGAACGGCAGCGACGAGATGTTTGAATCAGCCCTCCTACCGGCGGCAGTTCTTGCCGTACTGGGCTTGTGGCTCGGCGCAGCACAATGGCTGGCCTTGCGCCGGTACATGGCGCGTGCCGCCTGGTGGATAGCGTTCAACGCCGTGGGTCTTGGACTGACCCTGGCCATTCTGTTTGGCCTGAGCGCCGAGGGACGCGAGCTGGTCAGCCTGGTGTTGTCGGGCCTGCTCTTGGGTACCATCACCGGCGCGGGCATGGCCTGGTTACTGCGTGACATCGGCAGGGTCAGTTCGTGAACATCAACCTCAACACCCTACGCAACGGTGCACTGGCCGGCCTGCTGGCCGGCGCAGTGATCGGCGGTATCGGTGCACGTCTCGCGATGCGCGTCGTGGCGCTGGTGGTTGGCAGCCAGCCATCCTTTACCCTCACGGGAACCGTGCTGATTGTATTGATGGGCGCGATCCTGGGGATACCGCTGGGCCTGTTATACATCGCGCTGCGCCGTGTCTGGCGTGGGCCGGATGGCTGGTTAGGACTGCTGATGGGCGTAACCTTGCTGCTGCTGCTCGTTGTACCGCTGTTCACCTCACAACCCGGCGGTGAATTTGGCCTGCTGTCACCGCTGGCGGGAATTGCCCTTTTCGGCGTCCTGCCGGTCGGATTTGGCCTGGCGCTGGCGTGGCTCGTGCCGTTCCTGGAACGGCGCTTCGCCGGCTCCCCCGCGCGGCAGACATCGGTCGTCTGGGTGGCCTTGTTTGCTTTGACGGCCCTCCTGGCGCTGATCAGCATGTCCTCGCTGCTGGGCGAGCGGGTGATCCTGCCGCCGGCCATGGTGACCCTGTACACCGGGTTGGGGATACGCGCGCAGGCTGCGTACGGTGCGTTTTCGCTGGTTATGCTGGCCTTCATGGTGAGTTACCTGGGTCTGGCGGTACTGATCTTCTGGCAGGGTGGGTCGGGCTGGCTGTCGCGGTTTGCCGCAGTGGTGCTGCTGCTGTTTGCCGGAGCATTCTTCCACCAGGGTCCGCTCCTGCCGGGCATGATGGCTGGTGCAGCTCTGGTACGCCTGATTCCACCCCTGCTGCAGGTGGCCGGATTCACGGGGCTGTTCGTACTGTTGTGGATTCTACCCGATGGACGGTTTGTCCCGCGCGGGATGTGGATCGTCGCGGCGGGCTGGGTCGCCTGGCTGCTCTTGTGGTTCGCCAATCCCTGGCCGGGTACTCTGCTCGATCCCCGCACCTGGTCGGAGTCAGCACTGTGGCTCGTGGTGGTTGGTGCCCTCAGCCTGGCTGTGGCAGCCCAGGCCGTGCGCACCCGTCGGGCACCGCCGGGGCAGCGTCGGTACGCAGGTGCAGCCGCTTGTGCGCTGGTTGTGCTGATGTTTGGACTTTTGTGGGCAGTTATGCTACTCTTTCCTGCATTCCACCTTCGCCACACCGCAGCGCCGGCCATCCTGTTTGGGTTCGTCTTGTATCTGCTGCCCTGGCTGGGACTGGCGGTGGTGGTGTACCTGACCCTGCGGGTGCCGCGGGCTCGAACGTCCATCGTATCATCAACGGCCCCGCACCCGGTGGAACAGGCGGGATAGGCTCACCGTCGTGGGACGATGGGTCCCTCAGGAATGGATTGCGTATGGCCATTCACCCCTCTCGTGATGCTGCACCGGCCCGGCCACTGCGCATGGCCGTGCGTGCGCGCGGGGGACACTGGTTGTTCTTGCTGTTTTTCAGTCTGTATTCCGCGGCGGTCGTGCTGTGGCTCGTGCTCGGCCTGGTGCCGTGGTTGTTGGCGCGTGGATTGACCTGGCAGGATGCCTATCTCGCCTGGTACAGCACCCTGGACATGCCGTGGCTGCAGCAGCTGGCGTTCGATTTGTACGCCGCACGCCACAACACGGGTACTTTTGGTTTCATCTTCTTCCAGTATCTCTTCAGCGTGCTCAACCTGGTCCTGGGCATTGCCCTGGTCCGACGCCGGCCCGACGGCTGGGTGCCGCGTCTCCTGGCGCTCGGCATGGTTGGCACCGCGGCCGTCTTCAATTACCAATCACACACGGCGCTCGAATATGCTTCCCCCGTGTTGAGCAACTTTCACGAGATTCTGCACATTTTTGCCGGCAGCACCTACCTCCTGGCGCTGCTGTTGTTTCCCGATGGACGCCTGCCGCCGATTCCTGGCGTCTACTTTCACGCGCCGCGTTGGATCGCGTGGCCGGTGCGCCTGCTGACGCTGTTGGGTTTTGCCTTCTTTGGCTATTTGTTCAGCTGGACGACACACGGTGAGCCAGCGGGTTTCGTGGCTTTTTTTGGCGTGCTCGTGCCGCTGACCGGCATCACGGCCCAGGCGCTGCGCTACCGTCGCGCCCGCAGCGACCCGGCGCGTCAGCTGTCGCGCACGATGATGTTGGCCCTGGGCCTGGCGCTCGCCCTGGCGCTGGTCATCGGTCTGGTGGCGCTGCTGCTGAACCTGCCTGCGCTGGCACCCGGTGTGCGGGGTCAACAGATTCTCGAACAGGTTGCGTTTCTTATCTTTCCACCTCTCTTTGCTCTGCTGCCCATCGCGTTGACCTTCATTGTGCTGCGCCACCGGCTGTGGGAAATTAACATTCTGATCAACCGCAGCCTGGTGTACGGCACGCTGACGGTGCTGATTGCCGGCCTCTACGCGCTGGTGGTTGGTAGTTTCAGTCTTGTGCTGCGGGTGCCCGGCAACCTGGCCATCACGATTCTGGCCACCGGCCTGGTGGCGGTGCTCTTCCAGCCGCTGCGCCAGCGCCTGCAGCAGGCCGTCAACCGCCTGATGTACGGTGAGCGTGATGACCCGGCGACGGTGCTGTCACGCCTGGGACAGCGCCTGGAGAGCACCCTGACACCCGAAGCGGTGCTGCCCACGATTGCTGAAACCCTGGCGCATGCCCTCAAACTGCCCTATGTGGCGGTCACGCTGATCGATCGCGGCGAAGTGGGAACCGGCGTGGTTTACCAGGCACCTGGCGGCCCGGCCGCCCCGGCCGATCTGCGACGTCTGCCGCTGACCTACCAGGGTGAAGTGTGCGGTGAGCTGGTTGTGGCTGTGCGTGCGCCGGGCGAAACCTTTACGCCGGCCGAATCACAGCTGTTGGCCGACGTGGCGCGCCAGGCGGGGGTGGCCGTGCACGCCGTGCGCCTGACCGCCGATCTGCAGCGTTCGCGCGAACGCCTGGTGGTCACACGTGAAGAAGAACGCCGCCGCCTGCGCCGCGACCTGCACGACGGACTTGGCCCGCAGCTGGCCAGCCTGGCTCTGCAGATCGATGCCGCACGTAACCTGGTGACGAACAACCCCGCTGCAGCCAACCAGGTGTTGGATGATCTCAAGGCCCAGGCCCAAACCGCCATCACCGATGTGCGCCGCCTGGCCCATGATCTGCGCCCGCCGGCACTGGATCAGTTCGGCCTCGTCGGCGCCCTGCACGAGTTTGTCGCCACCCACGGGATGGCCACCGGGCGTCTGCACGTGCGCGTGCGCGCCCCGGATTCACTCCCCGTGCTGCCGGCTGCCGTCGAAGTCGCCGCCTATCACATCACCCTCGAAGCCCTTGCCAACGTCATGCGCCACAGCGGGGCGTCGCAATGTACGGTCTGGCTGTGCATGGACGATATCCTCTACCTGGCGGTGGACGACGATGGTCATGGGCTGCCCGATATGCTGCGACCCGGTGTCGGCCTGACCTCAATGCGTGAACGGGCCGCCGAGCTTGGCGGGACCTGTCGTATCGTGCATCGGCCGGAGGGCGGCACGCGCGTCATGGTCACGCTGCCACTGGTCCTATCAGCTGATCCGGCGACCCTGTAGGGCGTCATCATCTCAATGGCAGGATTAAGTTGGCCCGATCACGGCTGAAATTGACAAAACGTACGCGATAACGTACACTTCGGCCATCCTGATACCGGGGGCATCCAATGACGTCTGTTACCGCGACCGATGCACGTTCGCAGCTGTATCGCCTGTTGGACGAGGTGGCGCAGTCGCACGAGCCGGTGCTCATCACCGGAAAACGGACCAATGCGGTCCTCATTGCCGAAGAGGATTGGCGCGCCATTCAGGAGACGATGTATTTGTTGAATATACCTGGCATGCGCGAGTCCATCGTCGAAGGACTGCAGACCCCGCTCGACGAATGTGCCGCCGAGGTGGGGTGGTGAGCTGGCGTCTCGTATTCACCAGGCAGGCACAGAAAGACGCCAAACGCCTGGCCGCGGCGGGCCTGCGCACCCGAGCTGAGGAACTGCTCGATATCCTGCGTCGTAATCCCTACCAGGCACCACCACCCTTTGAAAAACTCGTCGGTGACCTGAGCGGTGCCTATTCCCGCCGCATCAACATCCATCACCGACTTGTCTACCAGGTCTATGATCAGGAACGAGTCGTGAAAATCATCCGTATGTGGACCCACTACGAATAAGCTGCCGATGGAACCCATCCATATCCTGATCGCCGATGACCACGCCCTCTTTCGCAGCGGCCTGCGTTCGCTGCTGGCGTCGGTGCCGGACACCGACGTGGTGGGTGAAGCGTCCACGGGTCAGGACGCCATTGCCCAGGCCGAGGCCCTGCAGCCCGACGTGGTCTTGATGGACATCCAGATGCCGGGGCTGAACGGGATCGATGCCACGCGGCGCATCGTCGCCACCAGTCCGCACATCGGTGTCATCATCGTCACGATGTTCGAGGATGACGACTCGGTTTTTGCGGCGATGCGGGCCGGGGCGCGTGGTTATGTGCTCAAAGGGGCCGACCAGGAAGAGATGCTGCGTACGATCCGTGCCGTGGCGCGCGGTGAGGCACTGTTTGGGCCGGCGATTGCTGCGCGGCTGATGACCTATTTTTCGACGCCACGCCCCACCGTGTCGCCCCAGGTGTTCCCCGAGTTGACCGATCGCGAGCGTGAAGTCCTGCAGTTGATCGCCGCCGGCCACAACAACGAAGTCATCGCCCACCGGCTGGTGCTCAGCCCCAAGACGGTGCGCAACCACGTGAGCAACATCTTCAACAAGCTGCAGGTGGCCGACCGCGCCCAGGCCATCGTGCTTGCACGTGAGGCAGGGCTGAGGTAGACCGATGGATGATCTGCGCAAATTACGCGCGGGCTGGGCCGAGGTCGAGGCGCAGGAAACGGAGCTGCTGCGTACACTGTCGGTGGAGCAGGGCATTCGTCAGTATCTGGCCTTGCAGCGCGAGTTCGAACCGCTGCTGCAACAGACCGAAACCACGTTTCGCGCGTCGCGCAATCAGGCGCTAGCCGAGCTTCAAGCGCGACTGTGCACACTCAATGCGATGACGGATGGGATTATTATGAAACACCTGGCTCGTTCGGTGGCGGCGCTGCAGCAACGTTTCGCCGAGGCTGGTGTACCGTCGGCTGTCATCGGCGGGCTTGCCGTCAGTGCCTGGGGCGAACCACGACTGACGCGTGATGCCGATCTGAAGGTGTTAGCACGACGAGACGAGCGAGAACATATCCTGGAGTTGCTGGCTGATTTGACACCTCTCCATGCTGATCCGGATGAAGCGCTGCGGCGCCAGGGTCTGGCGTTTTTTCAGGACGCGGAGGGCACGCGCATCGACGTGATGTTGGCCGAGACGTCGTTCGATGAAGCCGCCATTGGGCGGGCGCGCACGGTGGAAATACAGCCGGGCCTGGCGGTACGCGTGTGTAGTGCCGAAGACCTGATTGTCTACAAACTGGTATCGACGCGCATGCAGGATCATCTGGATGTCGAAGGCATCGTCCGCCGGCAAGGCGCCGCGCTGGACGATCGTTACGTCGAACAGTGGCTGCACCAATTCGAAGTTGCCCTGGACGACAGCACCCTGCTGGCGGAGTATCGCCGCCTGCAGCAGCGGTTTGCCGCGTAAGCCCGTTCGGGCTTGTAAAAGAATAACTTACCGTGCTTTGCGGCGAATTCCGGCCATTTTGCAGGAAGTTATTCTTCTACAAGCCCTTAGGTCCGCGTTGCCGGCTGCATAGCGGGCATCTCAGTTGTCCCCCGCACTGATACCCCACTCCTGACGCCATGGCGGGCGTGTGATCGTGATTCGTTTGCCCACCTCCGGCGGCGTGTTAACCTGGGTGTCGATGCCGGCGTCATCGAGGAGTTCCTGCATCGCCGCGGGATCGGATAGCGCCGTCAGGATGTCAACATACTTCGCCCAGGTAGCCCGTAGGATCGTTTCATCCCATTGTCCCCAGTAATTGCCTTCGTCGATCACCTCCCAAACGGCCATGAACGGTTCGACGATCCGCAGCAGCTCGCATACCTGGATGTGCAGTTCCGGGGAACTGAACTGAGTTTTCGTCCACAGCGTCTCCATGATCAAGCCGTAACAACCGGGCTTGTCGTCCTCAGGCGGTAAGGGGCCGTAGTCAATCAGCCGGCCTGTGCGCCCAAACGTCAGGTGCAGGGATTCGCATCCCGGCGGGCCTACGATGATGCCGCGCAAATGGTCGTCCACACCTTCGAGATCGATCTCGAAGGTGCTGGTAGGGATGCCGTCGTCGGTTTCGAGGTCGATCGTTCGATAGCGCTCGGCCGTGCCCAGGATACGCTCGTCGATGAGCTGGTAGGGCCACTGCAGCCGGCCACAGGCCATCTCGATCTGGGATACCAGCTGGGGCAGTTGAAACACGTCACGCAAGGTGCCGCGGTAGAAAATGGTGATACCCATGATAGCCTCCGATTGTGGTATTGACGTTCGATACTGGTTCTGGTACAATTGTCAGTACTTGATCGAGTACAGAAAGGAGTCAAACTATGAACACCATCCCTGCTCAAGAGATCAAACGGCGCGGGATTGGCGCTGTCGATGAGCTGCTGGCCAAGGGACCGGTGCACGTCATCCGTGAGAATCGGCCCCAGTACGTGGTGATGACCGAAGAGCGCTATCAGGAATTCCTGGATGCCCAGGAAGAGGCCTTCGAGGCGCGAATCCGTGCTTCTCTGGAGGATCTGGAGGCGGGACGTATTCGCCGCTTCGACTCGGCGGAAGAGTTGATCCAGGCGCTTGGGCTAGAGGATCCGGAATAGTGTTTGCCATTATCACAACCCAGCACTTCCTGCGCCGTGTGGCCAGGTTTCTGCGAAAGCACCCCGAACTGCGAGATCGGTTTTCTCGTGTCGTCGATGATTTGAAGGCAGACCCTTTTGCGCCTCACCTCCACTACCATCATCTGAGTGGCGACATGAAGGGTCTTCAAGCGATTAGCCTGACCTACGAGTATCGCATCGTCCTTACTATCATGCTGACCGAGAAGGAGATCATACTGCTCGATATCGGCAGCCACGACGAAGTGTACCGGTAAGTCGCTCTCACCATCCACGCCGGTATTGGAAGGGCACCGGCAATTCCACGCCTAAATGCCGCGCTGCGCGCAGCGGCCAGTAGGGATCACGCAGCGACTGGCGGGCGATCAGCACGGCATCGGCGCGACCCTCGCGCACGATGGCATCGGCCTGGTGGGCGTCGTGGATCAGGCCGACCGCGCCGGTGGCAATGCCGGTCTCACGGCGAATGCGTTCGGCGAAGGGGACCTGGTAACCGGGTCCGGTCTGCACCTGCTGATCCGGTGACAGGCCGCCGGACGAGCAGTCCACGAGATCGACGCCTTCTGCTTTCAGCTGCCGGGCCAACGCCACACTCTGCTCGATATCCCATCCCCCAGATAACCAGTCTGTTGCGCTGATGCGCACGAAGAGCGGCAGCCGCGCCGGCCAGACGGTGCGCACGGTTTGCACCACCGCCAGCAGCAGGCGTGTGCGGTTGGCAAAGCTGCCGCCGTAGGCGTCGTTGCGCTGGTTGCTGACAGGTGACAGGAACTCGTGCAGCAGGTAACCGTGGGCGGCGTGGATTTCCGCCGCCTGGAAGCCGGACGCGGCGGCGCGCGCTGCGGCACAGCGGAAGGCATCAATGACCTGGCTGATGTCGGCGTCGGTCATTTCGTGCGGAACGGCCCGTTCGGGCGAGAAGGCCAGCGGGCTGGGACCGATCGCGCCCGGCACGCCTGCCTTACGCCCGGCATGCGCCAGCTGGATGGCCGGCACGCTGCCGTGTGCCTGCATAAAGTGGACGATCGGCTGCAAGGCATCGGCCTGGGCGTCGTTCCACAGCCCCAGGTCGTGGGCGGTGATGCGGCCGCGCGCTTCCACGGCTGTGGCTTCGACGATGAGCAATCCCGCGCCGCCCACGGCACGGCTGCCCAGGTGCACCAGGTGCCAGTCGGTGGCAATGCCGTCCTCGGCAAACACCGAATACATACACATCGGCGAGACCCACAACCGGTTGCGGGCCGTGACGTCGCGCAGCTGGATGGGAGAAAAGAGATGGTGGGTGTTATCTGTCATTGTGTCCAGCCTCTCGTCGATCATGGTGCGTGCTGAGACCGGGCAGGCCCCATGTACCCCTGGTAGTTTGCCCGCGTAATGGTCTCGAAGGTTGTGTCCGGGTAGGCGGTCATAAAAGACTCCGGCGCGCGGCTGCGAGCCTTACTCCACTTGCATTCATAGGCATACAGCCTGCCGTCGCGCTCTTCGACAATGTCGATCTCAGCGCCGGTGTAGACACGCCAGAAGTAGAGACTGCCGAGAGTCTGGCTGTAGTGCAGCCACTTCAGACGTTCGGCGATGACGAAATTCTCCCAAAGGACACCCACGTCATTACGTTCGCTCAGTGGCTTCAAATTATCGATCGCTACATTGCGCACGCCAAGATCCCAGAAAAAAACCTTGTCTTGTTTGCTGACTTCCTTGCGCAAGTTGCGACTGAAACCGCTCAGGCGAAACACCACAAACGATTGTTCCAGGCGATCGATGTAGACCGCCACCGTGTCTTTGCTCATCTGAAGCTGGCTACCCAGTTCGGTTAGCGAAACTCCACGACCCACCTGAAAGGCCAGTAACCGCACCAGGTTGCGCAGCTTGTTCGAATGGCGCACACCACCAATCTCCAAGATATCTTTGTAGAGGTAGCTGGCAGCCAAATTCTGAAGGTATTCGCGACGCTGTGGATCGCCAACCAGGGCAAAGAGTTCCGGGTAGCTGCCGTACACCAGTCGTTCCTCCAGCATGGCATCGAGCTCGAATGGATTGTACATTCGCCCTAACTCGCTCATGGCGATTGGATAGAGCCGATGTGTCCAGGCGCGACCGGTCAGCGGCTCCTGAATTCTGCTGGCCAGATCGAGTGATGAGGACCCGGTGACGACAATTCGTAACTGCGGCACGTGATCAACGAGCAACTTGAGGTTGATGCCGATTTCGGGAATGCGCTGTGCCTCGTCCACAAAAAGCAGCTCGTACCCCTCGACCAGGCTGCGCAGCTGCCGCAAATCACGACTCGATAGAATGTCGGCGTAACGCAGCTCGTCAGCGTCGATGAACAAGCTGCGATAGGGGAGATCACCCAACACCTGGTGCACGAGGGTTGTCTTGCCTACCTGACGCGCCCCATAGATAACAACTATCTTACCGCCGGCATACAGCTGCTGGGCGATGCGATCTTGCAGAAGTCGTGGAATCATGCCTTCAGGTTAACACATTAGCCGAAATAGCGCAAATTTGGCTAATACATCAGCCGAATTAGCGCTATTTCGGCTAGTTATGAGGATCGTGGACGTCTGTCACGCATGTCCGCAATATTGAGTCTGCGTCTTTGCTTCGAACGGTTTCAGCTTTGTCAGCCAAGGTTCATATCCACTGGATACTTCTCATCAAGCCGCCATCAACTCATAAGCCGGCACATGCAGGATCTCACGCGGACGCGGTGGCTGTTTGAGCAGCGCAAGGACGCGGTGGGTGGTGTCTTGGGTCTTACGAAGCGCATCCAGGTCTATCATGGCCGCATCATACCATGATATCGAACAAACGACAAAGGCCCCGCCAATCTGAACCGAGAATGAGCAGGTCTGGACGTCGGTCACACGATCCCCCTCATCCACTGCCAGCGCGACGATACGCCCGCTGACTTCGGCCGCCACATCGACCCCACGTGCCTCGACGAACCCCGACGCACGCAGTGCCCCGCTGGCCGGCGCCACCAGGCCGGCGGTGACCAAAGTGTTTTGCCAGACCTCGGGGTTGGCGCGCAGGTACAGGACGCCACCGCCGATGAGAACGATCAGTAGAATCAGAAACACCACCCGCACGAAAGCGCGCATGTGGCCCTCCACGTCGTCGTAGTTTGACATCGCGCGGCACGTGACGACAATAGTCGCGCGACAAAAAACGCCCGGTAATCTACCACCACGGTCGTGACGCCGGTCAAAACGACCGCGCAACGATGGAACTTATGACAACGATTCGAGTAGGACAGCGCGGCAGGATCACCCTGCCTGTACAAATCCGTGAAAAATACGGCATTACCAACGGCGACACGTTACGAATCGTGGACCTCGATGGTGTCGTGGTGTTCGTGCCCATGGCCTCGACGATATCACAACTTGCACGCGAGATCGAACAGGCTCGTGTCGCGGCAAGCCTGAGTCTCGAAACAATGCTGGCCGACCTGCGTGAACAGCGTGTACGCTATTACGCCGAATCTTATGGCACCAGGCAGCCCTTGTGAGAGACCGTTTGAAGTGCTCGCACGAAACACCTCCTGCGGCAATCGGCCCTGCTTCCAACTGGCTCAATCCCGCGCGCCACCGGCAGCCCGCGCACGCGCAATGAACACGTCCTCCAACGACGGCGTTATGCGCGCCACCACGACTTCCTGCACGCCGGCGGCCGCCAGGACTTCGGTGATGACCGCGGCGTGCGCATCCGCATCGTTCGTCACGACGTGCAGCAGGCTGCCGTAGAGCGCCACTTCGTCGAACAGCCCCGTGTCACGCAGGGTCGCCAGCGCCACATCCGGCCGGTCGCAGGCCACTTCCAGCACCTGGCCGCGCATCTCGCTCACCTTGATCGCCTGCGGTGTGCCGAGCGCAGTCAGCCGGCCCTGCTGGATGAAGGCGAGCTCCTGGCAGTTCTCCGCCTCGTCCATGTAATGCGTTGTCACCAGGATCGTCGTGCCGGCCGCCGCCAGGTCGTACAGCAGGTCCCAGAAGCTGCGCCGCGAGAGTGGATCGACCCCGGCCGTCGGCTCATCCAGGTATGCCCGTTCAGTCGCGTCTGCCCCGGTTTTCGCCAACGGCCTGAACTGCACTATAATGACAGCACAACGACGTCAGCCGCCAATGGAGGCCTGAACGATGCAGACACGAGCCGCCCTTCTATCCGCAGTCGAAACCCCCTTCCAGATCACGACATTGGACCTGGCACCGCCGCGCGCCGGGGAAGTCCTGGTGCGTATGGCGGCGGCGGGGGTGTGCCACTCGGACTGGCACCTGGTCACCGGTGCCACGCAGCACCCCCTGCCGGTCGTGGCCGGCCATGAGGGCGCCGGAGTCGTCAGCGCCGTCGGGCCAGACGTGACGCGGGTGCAGGTCGGAGATCACGTCGTACTCAGCTGGGCGCCGAACTGCGGTCACTGTTTTTACTGCCTGCACGACCGCCCCAGCCTGTGTGCAACCTACACCGAGCCGTTGTGGGCGGGCACGCTGCTGGACGGCACGCCGCGCCTCTCCCTGGGCGGACAGCCGGTCTACCACTACTGCGGCCTGGCCTGTTTTGCCGACCACACCGTGGTGCCGCAGGAATGCTGCGTACCCCTGGATGCGCGGGTCCCGTTTGCTGTAGGCGCCCTGATTGGCTGCGCCGTGACGACCGGTGTCGGGGCGGTGCTGCATACGGCCCCGGTGCGCCCCGGCAGCTCGGTGGCGGTTTTTGGCGCGGGGGGCGTCGGGCTGAGCATCATTCTGGGCGCACACCTGGCCGGGGCGGCGCGTATCATCGCCATCGACCGCACCGCCGCCAAAGGGGACCTGGCCAGGACGTTGGGCGCCACCGACGCCGTGCTGTCGGGGCCGGCGGCACCCGCAGCCATCCGTGATCTGACTGCCGGCCGCGGTGCCGATTTCGTCTTCGAAGCGACCGGCATTCCTGCCGTGCAGGAACTGGCCCTGGATGCCGCGCGACCCGGTGGCACCGTTGTGCTGGTGGGACTGTCGCCCATGGGCAGCCACACGAACCTGCCCGGCGCCCTGATCACGCGGCAGGAAAAAACCGTGGTGGGCTCGTACTATGGCAGCGCCCATCCTGCGCGTGACTTTCCTCTCCTGGCCGACCTCTACCTGAACGGCCGGCTCGACCTGGCGCGCCTCGTATCGCGGACCTATTCGTTGGAACAGATCAACCAGGCGTACGCCGACATGCTGCGCGGCGATGGCGCGCGCGGCGTCATCATTTTTACGTGAGAAAGACACAATGCTCTCGATTACACTTGCCGAACAACTCAAAGACGCTGGTCTGGTCTGGACACCACAGCTCCACGACTTCTTCGTCTTGCCCGAACGCGACCTGGACGAGCAGCTCTTCGTCATCAGCGACATGATGGTCGACGTGGAGAAACTGCGCAACCAGCACCTGATCACCTTCAACGGGGCACCGGAGTGGGCCATGGACTACGTCCTGGTCAGTGATGCGCTCTGGATGCCAAGCGAAGCCCAGCTGCGCGATACGCTCGAACAGCTGCTCTTGAACGAGCCGCAGCCGACCGTACGCCTGGCCACCACGGTGGATGGTTACCGCTGTGACGTGCACTGGCAGGGTGAAAGCCGGCTCTTCGAAGCGTTTGGTGCCAGCGAGGCCTACGGTCTCGCCCTGCTCTTTGTGCTGCGTGAGATGAACCCGTAGGCAACCGATGGCCGATTTCCTGCGCACAACGTCGTCGCTCTTCACTCGTCCCGTCATCCTGCTGCGGACATACGATCGGCATCATCTCCGGGCCGATCTGCTGGCAGGTCTGACGGTGGCGGTCGTGCTGCTGCCACAGGCCATTGTCTTTTCCTATCTGGCCGGTCTGCCACCCCAGATGGGTTTGTATGCCGCAATCGTCAGTGCGATTGCGGGCGCTTTGTGGGGGTCATCCCACCAGCTGCAAACCGGACCCACGAACACGGCGTCGATTTTGGTGGCGTCGATTGTGGGCGCCATCACCCTGCCCGCCGGGGTCAACATGATGCAGGCCGCGGGCATGCTGGCCGTCATGGCGGGCTCTCTGCGTATTGCCATGGGCATGGCGCGGCTCGGCATGTTGGTCAGTTTCGTGTCCGACTCGGTCGTGGTGGGATTCGCAGCCGGGGCCGGCATTCTCATCATCGTGGGGGAGCTGCGCAACCTGCTGCGCCTGAATTACACGGCACGCGCCCTGCCCGACGTGTTTCAAGCCCTGGTGACTAACCTCCCGCTCACGCACCTGCCAACCCTGGTTCTGGCGATGGTCACCCTGGTTCTGCTGGTGGTGCTGCCCCGCTTCAACCGCAAGCTGCCGATCCCTCTGATCGTGCTGGCGGCGGGAGGGCTGCTGATGGCGCTGCTGCGCCTGGACCAGGTGGGTATTCAGGTCATCGGCGAATTCCCCATTGGCTTTCCCCCGCTGGCCAACCTGCCGCTGCTCAATCTCAGCCTGATCGGCGACCTCTCGACGGGCGCGCTGGCATTGGCCGCCATCGGGCTGATCGAGGCCACGTCCATTGGGCGGGCGATTGCCGCCCAAACCAACCAGCCGCTCAACAGCAACCAGGAATTCGTCGGCCAGGGCATGGCCAATCTGGCCAGCGGTTTGTTTTCCGGTTACCCGGTATCGGGTTCCTTCAACCGATCGGCGCTCAACTACAGTTCGGGGGCGCGCAGCGGTATTGCCAGTGCGGCAGCCGGCATTGTAGTACTGGTGAGCCTCCTCTTGTTTGGCTCATTGATCGCCTGGATTCCACGGGCCGCCCTTTCGGTGTTGTTGGTACTGAGCGCATACAGCATGGTCAACTGGAAGGAGATGGGGCGCATTCTACGCGGCACCCGCGGCGATGCCCTGATCATGGTGGTGACGCTGCTGGCGACCCTGCTGCTGCCCCTGCAGTTTGCCGTACTCAGCGGTGTGCTGATGTCGCTCGTTTACTACATCATACAGACCAGTACGCCGCGTGTGCGCACCGTGGTGCCCGACGAAAGTTTCCGTCACCTGGTGTATCGCCCCGACAAGCCGGTGTGTCCGCAGTTGGGCATCATCGATATCCAGGGTGATCTGTACTTTGGTGCGGTGAGCCACGTCGAGGAATCGATTCGGGCTGTGCAGCACCAAAACCCGACGCAGCGTTTCCTGCTGCTGCGAATGCAGCACGTGGGGCAGTGCGACATCAGCGGGATTCACATGTTGGAGACGATCGCCCGGCTGTATCGCGAGCGCGGCGGTGACCTCTACCTGACACGGGTCCTGGAACCGGTCATGGCGCTGATGCACTCGACCGGTTTCGACCAGTACCTCGGTGCCGACCACTTTCTGGATGGGGACGCCGCCATCGAGCACCTGTTTTACCGCGTCCTCGATCCGGCCATTTGCATCTACGAAAGTGACGTGCGGGTTTTTCGTGAATGCCAGAACCTGCCGCGGCCCGATTACCCGGGTCAGATTACGTTGTACACCGCGATCCCCGGGGGTCCCATCAGTGAGATGCCGTCACAGCGCGTCTGGCAGCTGCTGCATACGGCCCACCCCCCGCTCATTCTCGACGTGCGCGAATCGCGCGAGTATGCACAGGGACACATTGCGCAAGCGGTGTCTATGCCCCTGTTTCGTCTGATTACGGAACGCCCCATGCTGCCGCGCGACCGCCTGATCGTGCTGGTGTGCCGCATGGGAAGACGCAGCAACCGCGCCGCCTACGTTCTGCTCAACCAGGGTTACACCAACACCGTGGTGCTGCAGGGGGGTATGACGGCGTGGGAAGCGGCCGGACTGCTCGAAGCGGTCGATCAGGTGGCATGAGGGGGCGACGCTGGCGTGCCCCAGTGGCTGCGTGAGGGTCCAGGTTACGTGGTGACACCGTAGGCCTGAAACAGCGTGATGTGCTGCGCGGCGATGGTCTGCCAGCTGTAGGCATCGTGCAGCGCCTGTGCGCCAGCATGCAGCCGCTGGCGCAGAACGGAATTGAGCTGAATCCGCGTCACGGCGCGAACCACGGCGTCCACATCGCCCGCCGGCACCAGCAGCACGTTGTCTTCATCGGCAAAATAAGGCAAGGTGTACTGCGGCTGCGTGGTGACCGTCGGCAGACCATGCGCCAGGGCGGCCATCAGGCTGCCGCGGCTGCGTCCGGCACCGTCCAGATAGGGCAGCACTGCGACGTCGGCGGCCAGCAGGTTGGCCGAAACAGCCTCCGGCGCCACAAAACCTGTCCAGTGCACGCGCGCTTCCAGTCCCAACTGTTCGATCAGCGCCTGGATGTGCGCCAGGTAGGCCGCAATTGTCGGGTCGCTGCTGCCCACCTGTCCGCCAACCATGACGAGATGGGCCGGGTGACCTTGTTGCACCAGCCCGGCCAGGGCATGCACCAGCACGTCGCCCCCCTTGCTGGCGTGCAAAAAGCCAAAATAACACAGCAGCCAGTCGTCATCTCCCACGCCCCACTGGGCCCGCACCGCGCGCCGCGCAGTGCCTGCCCCGGGCTGGGGCAGGATGTTGCTGCCGATCGGGATGAAACATGCCCCCGGGCGCGGTGGACTGGTGACCTGCGGATCGACCGCCCGCAGCCCCCATGCCTGCAGCTGTACCAGGTCTTCCATGTTGGTAGCAATCGCAGCGTCGCTGCGCCGCGCCAGCCGGCGCACCGCCGCCATACGCAGCGGGCCCGCCTTGGGAAACAGGTAGGGAAACAGCAGGTCGTGAAACGCCGTGGCCAGCAGCGGTCGCCGTGCACCCGCCCGCAGCCGGAAATAATCGGGCAGCAGGTTGATCGCCGGGTGCAGTTGATAGGCGGCCGATTGGTACTGCACCAACAGGACGTCCGGCTGCACCCGCCCGCTGATCCGTTCCAGAGTCCGCCATGACCCGTATTTCCAGTCGGCCACCGGATGCACAGAGAAGGGATCTGTCTCGGCGGCCGGCTGCCCTATGCGGCTGCCGGTCGCCACGTGGACTTCAACCCCCCGATCGGCGAGGGCACGCGCCAGACGATCGGTGTAGTCACCGACTCCCCCCTGCATCGGTGGGAATTCCCCGGTCACCAACAGGATTCGCATGCTGCCCTCAGCGCCTTTGGGGTCTGAGCCCGCTGCGCAGCACGGTCCAGTAGGCGCCGGCACGGCTGGCACGTAGGGGCCGTTTGTGTCCCAGCAGCCACTTGATACCCTCCTCCAGGAGCTGCCAGGCGTACGTCGCCAACAAGAACAGCCGCAGCGCCTCGGCCACCAACCGCCCGTGGTACTTGGCAAAATAGCGCACTTTGCTCGTCTGAAAGCGCACGTGCCGCGCCGCCACGACTTGTTCGCTCGATTTGCCCTCGTAGTGGATGACTTCAGCCTGCGGGAGATAAACGACACGCCAGCCCGCATCACGGATGCGGCGGCAGAGGTCAAGCTCTTCCGAATACATAAAAAACCCCTCATCCCAGGTGCCGACCTGGTCGAGCACGTGGCGCGGCACAAGCAGGCAGGCTCCCACGAGCCAATCGACGTCCTGCGCCCGGTCGTTGGGTACGTCCTCCAGGCGGTAGGCACGCGCTGCTGGATTGTGCGGCCACCACTGCTCCAACAGCGTGCTCTCGAACAGCGCCGTCGCCAGCGTGGGGAACCGTCGACGCGAAGACTGGATGCTGCCGTCGGGGTAACGCAGGCGCGGTCCGAGTACGCCGACGTTGGTGTGCGCGCGCAGGTAAACCAGGAGGGTCGTCAGGGCACCCGGCGAAACTTCCGTGTCGGGGTTGAGGAAAAGGGCGGCTGCACCACGGCTGGCTGCAAACGCCTGGTTGTTGGCGCGGGTGAAACCGGCGTTGTCGGCGTTGACGATCACCTGCACCCAGGGGAACTCAGCGGTCAACATCGTGACGGTATCGTCGCGCGAAGCGTTGTCGACGACGATCACTTCCAGGGTGGCACCGCCGGCTGGCGGGGAGGTCAAGCGGCGTATGTGCAGCTGATCTGTTGGCGCAGATTGTTGGGCAATCGACTGCAGGCAGCGCTGCACGAGCGGCGCCACATTCCACGACACGATGAGAATCGAGAGGTCAACCCCGGTCGGCGCAGGCATTGGATCAGCGGTGGCGGGTGAGGGTCGTGTCGGCCAGTTCGAGGAGCGCGACGCGGTTTGCGTCGTCGGGCAGCGCATCCAGCGCTGCTTTGGCCCGCTCGACGAAGGACGCTGCTTCGGCGGTTGCCAGGTCGATGGCCGGCGACTGTGCAATCTGGCGGACCAGGTGGGTCATCAGAGACCCGTTGGACTGCCAGGCCTCTTCCAGCTGGCGCTGCACGAGGGCTGGTTCGGCCAGTTCCTGGAAATAATAGAACACCGGTAAGGTCACGGTGCCCTGGCGCAGGTCACTGCCAGCCGGTTTGCCCAGGACTGCCTCGGTGCTGGTGAAGTCCAGGATATCGTCGATGATCTGAAACGCCATGCCCAGGTAATGCCCATAGTCGCGCAGCGCATCGACCGCGGCGCCATCACTGGTGCCGAGTAACGCGCCCCCTTCGGTAGCGGCGGCAAACAGGGAGGCGGTTTTGGCATAGATGCGCTGGTAGTAGGCCTCGCGCGGCTGATCCCAACGCCGCAGTGCCGACAGCTGGCGCAGCTCGCCCTCACAGATGATGCCCAGTGTGCGCGCAAACAGTTTGATCACCCCGACGTGGCCGGTTTCAGCGGCAAAACCGGCAGCACGGGCAAAGAGGTAGTCTCCAGCCAGCACCGTGGCGCCGCTGGTCCAGACGGCGTTCAACGTCGGGCTGCCGCGCCGGATCAGGGCATTGTCGATCACGTCGTCGTGCACGAGCGTGGCGGTGTGCAGCGTCTCGACCGCCGCCGCCAGCGCAATCACCTGTTCGCGCGTGTGGGGGAAAAAGCGGGCCGCCATCAAGGCCAGCGCCGGCCGCAGCCGTTTGCCACCGCTGGTGATGAGCGACAAAAACGCCTCGGCCAACTCCGGTAACATCCCGTCTTCGGCGCCACGCATTTTGGCCTCGACACGGGCCAGGTCATCGGCGACCAGGGTCAGCACTTGCGGTTGATCTAACGTTGCCACAGGCGTTCCTCTCAGCAGTGGGATTACCACCCGAAAAACTGTGCGGCGGTCTCCGTTGTTTGCGCCGCCACCTCGGCCAGCGACCGTCCATGCAGCCGCGCCAGGGCCTCGGCCACCAGGACCACATGCGCCGGTTCGTTACGCTGCCCGCGGTAGGGGTGCGGCGTCAGGTAGGGCGCATCGGTTTCGATCATAAGACGGTTCAGCGGCAGCTGCGTCACCAGCTGCTGCACGGCGCGCGCATTCGTAAAGGTGATCGGTCCGGCAAACGACAGCAGGAAGCGCCATTCCAGCGCTTCCCCGGCCATCACCAGGTCACCGGAAAAACTGTGCAGCACACCCCAAAACGGTCGCGCCGCCAGCGGTGACTGCTGTGTGGCAGGTGCACGCACCCAGGCGCGCAGCGTGGTCGCCACATCGGCGTGCGCCTCGCGGTTGTGAATGATCACTGGCAGACCCATCTCAGCGGCGATGGCCAGCTGCGCCTCGAACGCCGCCTGCTGCACCGCGTGCGCCACGCGCTGCCAATGGTAATCGAGGCCAATCTCACCCATCGCAACAACCTTCGGGTGCGTGGCCAGCATTCGCAGCTCGGCCAGGTCGGCCGGTGTAAGGCCGTCGCCCAGGTCGTTGGGGTGAATGCCCACCGCCGCATAGACCCCCTCGTAGGCTTCGGCCAGGGCGATCCCCTGCCGGCTGGTGGGCAGGTCTACCCCAATCGTCACCATGCGCGTGACACCCGCCGCCGTGGCGCGCTGCACCACGTCTTCGCGATCCGCATCGAAGGCGTGCCAGTTGAGGTGGCAGTGTGAATCGACCAGCTGCGGCCGCGCGGTCGTTTCGTGTGTGTGCTCCATACGTTGTTCGTTCAGCGGTCGATGCCGGCCAGGCGCAGACCGTCGTGCAGGATGGCGGGTACGGCCGCTTCGTCCATGGTTTCCGTATAGACCCGGATCAACGGTTCGGTGCCCGAAAAGCGGATCAACAGCCAGCCGCCGTCGTCCATGAAGAACTGGTACCCATCAACCGTCACCTTGTTGGTGACGCGTTTGCCACCCAGCGTCTCCGGTTGGGCCTGATCGAGACGCTGCCGCGCCGCCTGTGCAAAGGCCTGGTCGGTCAAACGGTAGTCGATGCGGTCGTAGTAGTGGGGCCCGCCCACCAGCTCGAACAGCTGTGCCAGCAGTTCGCTCGGCTTTTTGCCCGTCCGCACCATCAGGTCGAGCAGATACAGGTTGGCGAGGATGCCGTCACGTTCGGGCACGTGATTGCGGAAGGCGTAACCACCACTCTCTTCGCCGCCCAACATCGCATTGTGTTGCACCATCGCCGGCGCAACGTATTTGAACCCGACGCCGGTATGAATCACGGGCACCCCGTACCGCGCCCCCAACTTGTCCAGCATCGAGGTTGTGCTCAGCGTCTTGACGATCGGGCCGCGCTCACCGCGGACCTCCAGGAAATACATGGCCACCAGGGCATAGACCCGCAGCTGGTCGACAAAACGCCCATACTCGTCCCCCCAACCGCAGCGGTCGGCGTCACCATCCATGATGCACACGACGTCAGCGCCCGCTGCGCGCCCGGCGGCCAGCCCCGCATCGACGTTGGGTGGAATCGGCTCGGGACGCAGCATTTCGGGGAAGATCGGGTTGCGTGCGCTGTGCACTTCGCTGATGATTGTTTTACCACCGCCCACCAGGTCGGTCAGCCAGCCGGCGCCATTGCCCCACATCGGGTCGACCACGATCCGGAAGCCGGCGTCACGAATCGGTGCAACATCGACCAGGCGGTGGAGTTGTTCGATGTACGCGGGCCGCGGGTCGAACGGCGTAATACGGCCATCGTCGACCGCCTGATCGAAGCGGACGCGCCGCACACCGGCGACATCGTCGGGGATCCGGCGTTCGATTTCCTTGAGGCCAGCCGGATCGATCGCCCCACCGTGCGGGTCACGCACCTTGAAGCCGTTGTCGGTCGGCGGATTGTGACTGGCCGTGATGTTGATGGCGCCGGCGGCATTGCGGACCTTCACGCCGTAGGCAATCGTTGGCGTCGGGATACCACCGCCACAAAAATGTACCGGCACGTCGTTGGCGGCCAGCACTTCGGCCACGGCGGCTGCAAAGTGTTCTGAGGCAAAACGACGATCCCCACCCACGACGATGCCCCGTTGCACCATGGCCGGCTCGTACGTGGCCTTGAGGTAGTCGGCAAAACCCTGCGTACAGCGCCGCACGTTATCGAACGTATAGTCCTCGGCAATGGCCGCCCGCCAGCCGTCGGTTCCGAACTTGATCACACCACCCATTCAATCGCTCCTCATAATCCGCAGTCGCTCCGCACCTGGGGGTGCGGACTCCTCGTAATGCAAAAACATTCGCGCACATTCGCGCGATTCGCGGTCCCCCCCCATCAGCGCTTCATTCGCGTGATCTCCGTCACGTCGGCAAACCGCCGTCCCGCCCGCAGGGCCTCCAAATCGGACTGCACCATCATGGCCAGCAGCTCACCAAAACTGACCACCGGTTCCCAGCCGAGCAGTTGTCCCGCTTTCGAGGGATCACCGACCAGGAGATCGACTTCGGCGGGCCGGAAGAAGCGCGGATCGCTGACGACGTGGTCTTCGTAGTTGAGCCCCACCACCCGAAATGCCACGTCGCACATGTCACGGATCGAGTGTGTCTCACCTGTAGCGATGACAAAATCGTCGGGTGCGTCCTGCTGCAGCATCAGCCACATCGCACGGACGTAATCGCCGGCGAAACCCAGGTCGCGGCGGGCATCGAGGTTCCCCAGGTGCAGCTTGTCCAGCATGCCCAGTTTGATGGCGGCCACACCGTGGGAGATCTTACGTTCCACGAACTCGAGCCCGCGTCGCGGTGAGCCGTGGTTGAAGAGGATACCCGATGTGGCATGCAGCCCGTAGGACTCGCGGTAATTGACAGTGATCCAATGCCCATAGACTTTGGCCACACCGTACGGGCTGCGCGGGTAAAACGGTGTGCGTTCGGACTGCGGTACTTCCTGTACCTTGCCGAACATCTCCGAGCTCGACGCCTGGTAGAAGCGGATTTGCGGATCGACGATGCGAATTGCGTCGAGCATGCGTGTCACGCCCAGGGCGGTCGACTCACCAGTGAGAACCGCCTGCTGCCACGACGTGGGCACGAAGCTCATCGCCGCCAGGTTATAAACCTCTTGCGGCCGGAATTCGTCCAGGGTGCGGATCAGGGATGCCTCATCGAGCAGATCGCCCTGGACAAGGGTGACCTGATCCTGAATGTGTTCGATACGGTCCAGATTGATGACGCTGATGCGGCGCATCATGCCGACGACATCGTAATCCTGCCGCAGCAGAAACTCGGCCAGGTAAGACCCATCCTGGCCGGTAATGCCGGTGATCAGCGCGCGTTTTTTTGTCATGCCGTTCTCTGTTCTCCTGAAATAGTCGCTGTCGCACGCGTTGCCCGTGGCACACGCTCGCGCCAATCGTGCAGAACGTCGCGCAAACTATCCTCGAATGGTATCTCCGGCCGCCAGCCCGTGGCCGCGCGGAAACGCTGCGTATCGGCGTAACTGACGGGCACGTCGGATGGCCGCAGCCGCTCCGGATCGACTTCGACCTGGATCGGGCAGGTGCTTTCGCCCAACAGAAAATCCAAAATCGACTGTATCGATCGTGAATGGCCGGAGCCGATGTTGTACGCTTCACCGCCGGCACCGTGTTGGATGGCCAGCCAATAGGCGTGCACCATGTCGCGCACGTCGGTAAAATCACGCTGGCTGGACAAATTGCCGACCCGCACCACCGGCGCACGCTGGCCCGACTCGATTTCGGCAATCTGACGGGCAAAGGCGGGCGCGGCAAAATCGTCGCTCTGGCCTGGCCCCACCTGGTTGAACGGCCGCACGCGCACCACGTCCAACTTGTAGCTGAAGAAGTACTGCTGCGCGACCAGATCCTGGGTTGCTTTGCTCACGCCGTATGGGCTGTGGGGACGCAGGGGCGTATCCTCGTCGATGGGCAGGTCGTCCGGGCTGATCAGGCCGTACATTTCATTGGAGCCGACAATTAGCATGCGGCAGGCCGGTGCATGGCGGCGCACCGCCTCCAGCAGGCTCAGCTGGGTCTGCACGTTGAGCTCGAACGTCACCCAGGGGTGCTCCCACGAACCGCCCACGTCTGACCAGGCCGCCAGGTGGAGTATATGATCGGGCCGGATGCGCTCGATGAGTTCACTGACCCAGACCGGATTACGCAGGTCGCCGCGCCACAACGTCAGCTGGTCACGCAGATGCAGAATACGCCAATCGTGCCGGTGCACGATGCCGTGCACCTCACAACCGCTGTGTTCGAGCAGATAGCTGGCCAAATGGCTGCCGGCGAAGCCGGCGATTCCCGTAATCAGGGCACGCATCATGAATCCTGAACTGGCTTGTGCGTACAAAGCGAGCCATTATAGCGCAGGTTACCACGCTTCGCAAGACTTTGCCAGGGGTTAAGGGTTGGGTGTTGGGGCCAGGTCGGTCAGGACAAACAAACCGGCTTTGACCAGGAACTCGAAATAGGTGACCAACGTATCGAGATCGCTGGCACCGGTCTCCAACGCCACCAGGCGGTCGATCTCGGCCAGGGTGCGTTGGCCATCTGCCCAATACTGGGCCACGGTGGCCTGCGCCGATTTGCTCTGCAAACGATCGCGCTGAAATATCCACCAGGCTTCCTGGTCATCCGCGGCCAGGCGACTGGGAAGAACCTCGACTGGCCCACGGAACAGGCGTTGCGGGACCTGCCGGGCGGCAGTGACGAGGTCATCGGGAACCGGGGTCTCGGCCGAAGCAGCCGCTTGCGGCTGGTCCGGGTAATACCGCTGCCAGGCTGCCGCACCGCGGGCCAGCTCGCTGGTGGCCAGGGTATCGACGTCGGTCAACCAGGCAGCCACATCAAGGTGTGGCGCCAGGCGGTGCAGGGTTTCGAGCGCGGCCTGTGTCCGATCTGCCTCGAATTCGGCCTGGTGCTTAACGGAATCCCAGGCCGGCGGCGGGTCGGCGCTGATCGCATCCTGGATCAGGCGTGCCAGGCGTTCCCTGGCTCGTGTCACGATTTCGTCCGCCAGCCACGCCGCGCTGCGTGAATCGGCGGTGGCAATCCAGTAGGCGTACGTGCCGGCCAGGACTCCCGCCAGGGCCAGGCTCTGCGGATCGGTCTTTTCCAGGGTGTCGGCCGTGGTGTGGTAGAACTTATCGGGCCATTGAATGACCATTGGCATGGGCACACCCACGGTCGGATCAGAGAAAATGTAGTGGTCGCTGCCGCCGTTGAACGGTACACTGGCATACCGGTGCAGGGCAAAGCTGCCCTGGCCGCTGAAGCTGGCACTTGTGTTTGCCAGTGCAGCGTGCACGCGTTCCAGCAGCGTGTCGACGAAACTGGCACTGGCCGCCGGCGGCCTCTCCAGCAGCAGTACGCTGCCGCACTGCGCCTGGTCCTGGCCAACCATGTCGAGGTTGATGCCCGCCACCATACGCGACAGCCGGTCTTCATGCGTCGCCAGGTAGGCATAGGTGCCGGTCATTTCGGCCACCCACAAGAAACGAATACCACGCTGCGGTCGTGCCAGTTTGTCCTGCTGAATGAGCGTATGCAGCGTGCGCGCCATCTCCAACGCACAGCCGACGCCCGATGCGTTGTCGTTGGCACACGGCGCCGGGTGACACAGGTGCGAAACCACCACCACCTCTTCGTCGGTTGCGCCAGGGATGCACACCGTGACACCATCCAACGTGCCGTCGAAGAAGCGGCTCCGGATATCGACCTGCACCTGTACCGGTTTGCTGCTGTGCCGGATCAGGTCACGCAGCCAGGCACCCGTCTTCTGGCTCACGACAAAACCGAAGGTGTCGGGCGTCTCGCCGTCCCACCACCAAAACGAGGTGTACTGCAGCGCATCATTCAGATCGTAGGCCAGGCGAACCGGCGGCGCCTGGCTCATGCCGTCGTAGATCAGGCCGGCGGCGCCGAAACGCTGTACGGCCAGCCGGCGCGCCCGCATGGGCATGGTATTGGTCAGGACGATTTTGCCGCGCACGTCGATCCCGTCGTAGTCCGCTTCCTGGTCACCCCCATCGACTGCGACCACCTCCAGCGTACCCTGGAATGAGCAGCTGCGCGGAATCAGCGACAGGGGTACGGCGCGGTAATCGGCCAGTTTGCGTGTCGCCGGTTCCAGGAGGTGCAGCGTGCCGTGGCTGGCGTCCCACTCCTGGAAGAGGCTGGCACCCCAGTAGCGCGTATCCGCCGTTGCTGGTGGCTGCAGGTACTCCGGTGCCAGACCCCAGGCCTGCAGCTGGTTGAATACAACGTGCGCCGCATCGCGCAGACCCGGGCTGGCCTGGATGCGGTGCAGGCGGCTGATGATGGCGACCTGGTCCTTGGCGGCGTCACCCGAATACGCCTGGCGAATGGTGTTCAGTGCGGTGTGGAACATGGGTTTTCTCCGATCGTGTGGTTCGATGATTGTAACATGGTGGATGGGTAGGTTGCAAACGGGTGGGGGGATGGGGATTTTGGATTTTGGATTTTGGATTTTGGATTGGGGATTGGATGGGTGACGTGGGTGACGTGGGTGACCGGGGGCGAGCAGGCACGTCTAAGGCACGCGACGGTATCTTTGTGCGTCTTGGCGCCGTCGCGTGATTATATTGAAACGTCTCTCGAATCATTGGAGGTGGTGATGGCAGGTTCGGTATCTCGTCAGCGGATGACGCCTGGTCCGGGGCAGGAATCGGTGTGGGATTATCCGCGGCCGCCGCGGGTGGAGGACTCGACGCAGCACGTGCAGGTGGTGTTCAACGGGGTGGTGATTGCCGATACGTGGCGCGCACGGCGTGTGCTGGAAACGAGCCATCCCCCGGTCTACTACATCCCGCCGGAGGACGTGCGCATGGAGTATCTCACGACGACGCCGCGCACGACATTCTGTGAGTTCAAGGGGGCCGCGGGCTATTACACGGTCAGCGTGGCGGGCAAAACGGCCGCCAATGCCGCCTGGTATTATCCGCGGCCCACGCCGGGTTATGCGGCAATTGCTGGCTTCGTTGCCTTTTACCCTGGCCGCGTGGACGCCTGTTACGTCGATGATGAGCAGGTACAGGCGCAGTCCGGCGACTTCTACGGTGGCTGGGTCACGTCCAACATCGTGGGGCCGTTCAAGGGTGGGCCAGGCACGATGGGCTGGTGATCGAGGAGGCCAGACGAACATCTGGCCCTCTTCGATCAGGCGTAGCTGGTGCTGGACTGGGCCTGCGGCTGCTCGCGGTACTGCGAGATCTGCCAGGTAGCGATGACGAAACTGACCAGGGAAATCACAAACAACACCTGGTATCCGGCTGTCACCACGATCAGCCCGCTGGCCGTTGTGAGCAGCACCGCCACGCCGACGACGGTGTTGGAGAATCCTACGTACAGTGGGCGCCAGGCTGCCGGTGCCACGTCGAGCAGCAGCGGACCGCTGGCCACGTTGATACTGGCGTCACGTACACCGACCAGGACGAAAAGCAGTGTAAAAAAAACGGATGGGCTGATCACACTGCTCAGGGGGCGCGCCAGCAGCACCATGCCCAGGGCCACGATACCCAGGGTGGTGCCCCAGCGCATGACGATGCGGTTACCCGTCCGTGCCGAGACCTGGCCCCAGACCACGTAGGCGATCAGGCTGGCCGCCACGTTGGCGGCCAGGAAAGTGCCGACAGACGATGGACTCACAGCCAGCTCGCGCATCGCATAGACGGCAAAAAACGGCGTGCCCATACTGGCGACGACCAGGGCCAGGCGCAGACCCAGGAAGCGGCGATAGTTGGCATCGGTACGCAGAAAGCCGGCCGCGCGACCGAGCTGCGAGCGCAGCGATGCGCGCGGCGCCACGTGTTCGCTGGCTGGCTCACGCACGGCGGCAAACGCCCCCATACCCGCCGCGCCCAACACCGCGGCCACCAGGAACATCAGCGCAAAATTGGCTGGGAAGGTCACGGCACTGGCAGGGCTCAACAGGTTTTTCACCCATACGCTGGCACCGATCGCCAGGATACCACCCAGCATCAGGCGCCAGGCAAAAAAGAGCCCGCGCTGCCCCGCCGGCACCACCTTGGCCACAACATTCATAAACGACAGGCCGCTGAAGCCCGCCGCAAGCTGGTTGGCCATCAGCAGGACGAAAAACAGCATCAGCTTCCAGCCGATGTCCTGCACCGTCACGGTCATCACCGCCAGGCTGATGAGGCACAGCGTACGCACGACCGCCATCGCACGGTAGATGGACAACGAGGTCGGTTTGTTTTGCAGCCAGCCCGACACCCACAGCTGCGGCAGGTACCAGCCAGCCTGGGCCAGCGGCGCCACCAGCCCCAGCACCAGCGGTGAGCCGGTCCATAGACCCACCAGGGTCACCAGGACCAGGCTGGGGTCGAGCAGCGTGTCGACACCGGCGAACAGCACACCGTTCACCACTCCCAGGCCAAAGTCACGCCCGCGCAGCGGCGCGACCAGGTTCTGTGTATTCGTTTTCCATCCGATCATCGTGCACCAGCTTGCCAGAGACTATCCCCCAACACAAAACCGGCCTGGTCTTACAGCCAGGCCGGCGTTGTCACAGGACGATCGAAATGGTAACACAGATATGCGATGAGGGCAACTTATTATCAGCCGCCACCACCGCCGGTACCCTGGATGCCGCCTTCGGTCATCCTGCGTGCATCCAGCAGTTTGTCGGCTTCCTCCGCCGTGAGCAGACCTTTTTCGACCACCACTTCTTTGATGGTGCGGTTGGAGGCGAGGGCCTCCTTGGCCACAGCGGCGCCGTTTAGATAACCGATCACCGGGTTGAGCGCGGTGACCAGGATCGCATTCTTGGCCAGCCACCCTTCGGCCTTTTCGCGGTTGACGGTGATACCGACCACGCATTTGGTGGTGAAGGCATTGACTGCCCCAATCATCACCAGCATCGCCTCGAACAGGTTGTGGGCGATGATGGGCATCATCACGTTGAGCTCCAGCTGTCCGGCCTGCGCCGCCAGCAGGATGGTATAATCGTTGCCCAGGACGTGGAACATCGCCATGTCCAGCATCTCGGCCAGCACGGGGTTGACCTTGCCCGGCATGATGCTGGAACCCGGCTGCACCGCCGGCAGGCGAATTTCATCCAGGCCGGTGGTCGGGCCCGACGAAAGCAGGCGGAAGTCGTTGGCGATGCGGATCAGGTCCTGCGCCATGGTACGCATGGCGCCGCTGAAGAAGACGACATCACCCATGCTCTCCATCGACTCGAAGAGGTCGTCCGAGGTTTCCATGCGCTCGTTGGTGAGCCTGGTCAGCGTTTCCACCATACGGCGATGGTAGTCGGGGTGCGCATTCAGGCCGGTGCCGGTGGCGGTGCCGCCGATACCCAGGCGTCGCAGGGCATTGGCCGCCAGGGCAATCTTTTCGCGATCACGCTCGACGGCGCGGGCGTAGGCACCGAACTCCTGACCCAGGCGCACCGGTACGGCATCCTGCAGGTGGGTGCGGCCCGACTTGACGACGTCGTCGAACTCGGCCGATTTGGCGCGCAGCGCGGCGGCCAGGTTCTCCAGCGCCGTGAGCAGCTCTTGCAGGCGCCACAGGGCCCCGACGCGGATGGCGGTCGGAATGGTGTCGTTGGTCGACTGCGCCATGTTGACGTGGTCGTTGGGGTTGACCGGCTTTTTGGGGTCGGTGATGTCGAAGCCCAGGATCTGGTTGGCGCGATTGGCCAGGACCTCGTTGACGTTCATGTTGTGTGAGGTGCCCGCGCCCGCCTGGAAGGGGTCGACAACGAAGTGCTCCTGTAGTTTGCCGGCCAGGACTTCGTCGGCGGCTTCGATGATTGCATTGGCAATCTTCGCATCGAGCAGATCCAGGTCACGGTTCACTTCGGCCGCGGCGCGTTTGATGGCCACCATCGACCAGACGAACGCCGGATAGGGGCGCAGCCCACTGACGGGGAAGTTCAACACGGCGCGCTGCGTCTGCGCACCGTAGAGGGCGGTCACTGGCAGCTGCATCTCGCCCATGGAGTCTTTTTCGATACGATAGGTAATGTCGGACATAGGTTTCTCCTCTTTGAGATCAAATCTATCGATGCGGGTCGAGGAGTTCGCACCCCCAGGTGCGAACTCGTGCTGCACCTGGGGGTGCAGCGCTCCTCTCTGAGATCAAATCTATCGATGCGGGTCGAGGAGTTCGCACCCCCAGGTGCAGCGCT
>CAYUCC010000001.1:0-54455 GCA_964443225.1 uncultured Anaerolineae bacterium | reverse complement strand
TGAGATCAAATCTATCGATGCGGGTCGAGGAGTTCGCACCCCCAGGTGCAGCGCTCCTCAATAACGACATGTTTATGCCAGTTTGATATAACGAAATTGCTCACGATAGACCGTGCGCCCGTCGGCGGTCACTGCCGTGGCCCGCTCGCGGATGCGCGCCGCGATTGCGGGTGGATCACTGATCTGGCTGGTGTGATCGTGAATGGCGGCGATCTTCAGATCGATGACATCGGTGATGTCAACCACGTAGTTTGGCTCGTTGGTGCCGGCGGCCAAAACGTGCTGCACGGCATGGGGAGCCAGCCCGTTGGCTTCGTGGTGCGGGAAGTTGAGACGATCACGCGCCAGGGGAAAGACGGCCGCCAGTACCGCCTCGCCAGCCGCCCGATGGTCCGGGTGATTGATCCGGCTGTCACCGACGAAGTAGGTCGTGGGATCCTGGCA
This sequence comes from uncultured Anaerolineae bacterium, assembly GCA_964443225.1. Classification (GTDB taxonomy): domain Bacteria; phylum Chloroflexota; class Anaerolineae; order SSC4; family Amarolineaceae; genus SSC4. The sequence continues at coordinate 54,011 of CAYUCC010000001.1, read as the reverse complement.
GATGACCGCATCGGGCCGAAAACAGCGCAGCTGGTACACCAGGTCTTCGCGCAGCTGCAAGGTGGGAAAGAGCTCACCGTCGTTGTAGTCGAGGAAGATCACTTCCTGGACGCCCAGGCGTGCCGCGGCGGTGCGCTGCTCGATCTGGCGCATGGCTGTGATGCGTGCCGGCGTCATGTCAGGCACACTGCTGCCCTTGTTGCCGTTGGTCATGATGACGTAGGCGACCCGGCTGCCCGCCTGAGCCCAACGTGCCACCGTTCCGCCGCAGAAGAACTCGGGATCATCGGGGTGCGCCATCAGCACCATGGCGCGCGGCGGAATGAACAGGGTCGTGTGATCGTCGATGGGTGGCATACGTCCTCGTGACGAAAAGACCTCTGCGGATGGCAGAGGTCTCGGAGACAACATAGGAAATTGAACACTCAAACCGACCTGCTTCAGGTGCTCAGTATCTACCCTGAACGCAGGCAGGATCGGCTGTCTGAAACGAGCAAACGAGACCAGCCCTGGCAAAAAACCATCCAGATCAGGAGGGGTAGCCCGGGCCTTCCGAGAAGTAGCGAGCGTTGATCTCCGTGGACGCAAAGTACTGCGGTTCCAGGTCTTCTTCAGGACGGATGGCGTCAACCGGGCACTCTGGCACGCAGGCGCCGCAGTCGATACAGGTGTCGGGGTCGATGTAGTACCAGGGCCATTCTTCTTCGGGCTGACCGGGAACGATACATTCGACCGGGCAGACTTCGGCACAGGCACCGTCACGAATACAGAGATCAAAGATCACGTGCGTCATGGACTGAGTTCTCCTTGTATGACAAAAAGGATCGTACACGAGAGGTGTGTTAAGGGTCACCCGACACCGGGTCGGCCCAGAAAGCACGAAACTAGGATCATTGTACATGAGTTCCTATTAGATGTCAATTGCGATTTTCGCCACATAGCAGCCTGTCGGAGTAACCAGCCTGCAGAAGAACTTGATGCTGCATCTGGTAGATTAGGTCACTTCACAGGAAGTAATGTTTGTTCGAGTCAATAGCCCTACTGGCAGTTGACCAGCGACGCGGTGTTGAGTACAATCAGGTCAAAATAACCAACCCAACGGACATGACAGCAAATCCTTCTCCCCGCTCATCCAAAGCCCTATCACAATCGCTGGGCATCCTGTTCGCCCTGGTGCTCGCCTATCTGGCCCAGAGTTTTTACGACGGGGCGGGCGCTGCGAACCTGGTGCGCACCTGGGTGGCCGGTTCCTGGGCGCCCAGCGGGCACGATGCCGTGCGTCTGGCCATTGGCAGTGGTCTGTACCTGGCGGCGATGGTGGTGTTTGCGCTCGCGGCACCGAAACCGTCCGCTTCCTGGTGGCCCCAACCCCACGCTGCACCGCGGAATGTGCGTCGCCCGGCAGCGGTCCGCACAATCGTGCGGCTGGTCAGCCTGGGCCTGGCCGGCCTGGCAGCCATTCGGTTCATCCAGCTGGGTGAAGACCGCCTGGTGCAGGCCGCCTGGGTGAGCAGCCTGCTGCTGTTCCTGGTCTCCCAGGCGCCTGTGCCGCCGCGCCCGATCTGGTCCAATCTGTCGAACCGGCTGCGTCGCGTATCGCCCGCCACGTGGTGGACCCTGCTGGCGTTGGCTGTCATCCTGGCGGTGGCGGCGTGGCTGCGCCTGACGCGCCTGGCAACCCTGCCCGCTGACCTGCACGGCGATATGGCGTCCTACGGCCTGCAGGCGCGGGATTACCTGTACGGCCGTGAGTGGCGTATCTTCCGCGAGGGATGGGCCAACATCCCGATCGTTGGGTATTTCCCGACGATCGCCAGCATGACGCTCTTCGGTGACAATCTGTTCGGCCTGAACATGGGGGCGGTCCTGGGCGGGTTGTTCAGCCTGCTCGGATTCTTTTTGCTGATTTGGCGACTGTTTGGCCGGCGTGGCCTGGCCCTGCTGGCGACTGCCATCCTGGCGATCACGATCCCGCACATCCATTTTTCGCGCATTGCGGCCTACATCGATCCCTGGCCGTGGAGTCTGTGGGCGATCCTGTTTTTGGTCGACGGTTTGCTGGCCCGGCGGGCCTTCTCGTTTGCCGTGGCCGGCGTGCTGCTGGCGTTTGGCGGTCAGATGTACTATGCCGGTCGCGTGGTGTTTTTTGTGCTGGCTGTGTTTGGTATTTACCTGCTCCTGTTTCACCGGTCGTGGTTGGCCGGTCGCGGCCGGGGTTTGATCTTGTTCGGACTCGGTTTCCTCGTGGCCGTCGGGCCCACGGCGGTCTATTTTGCCCAGCATCTCGACGTCTTCATGGAACGCAGCCGCGTGGTGTTTCTGTTCTACCCCGACGTCATGACCCACCTGAAAGGCAAATACGGTGTCGACTCGACCCTGGGGGTTGTGCTCGAACAGACCTGGCGTTCGCTCCTGATGTACCACTACGGCCCCGATTCCAGCACCCAGTTTGGTTACCCGCATCCAATGTTTGGCAGCTGGATTTCACCTATGATCACCCTGGGGTTAGGTTATGCGCTGCGTTGGTGGCGCGTGCCGGGCGCTGCGTTCTGGATCATCTTTTGGGGCCTCAACCTGGTCATCGGTGGCATTCTCACGGGCGATGCGCCTGCCTGGATGCGCCTGGTGGGGATGACGTTTGCCGGTGCCTTGTTTGCCGGACTGGCCCTGCACCGCGTGGTTGCCGCAGGTTTGGCCATGGTACCACAGCCAGGGCAGCCGGAGGGCGCCGCGTCGACGGATCAGAGTGCCCAATCGCGCGCGTCGCGCGTGCGTCAAGTCCTTCTGCTGTGTGTCATGGCGGCGATCGTAGTCTTCCTGGCGCTGGGGGGTCGTCAGGACTGGACGGAGTATGTGCGCCTGGTGAGTGACAATGGACGTCCGCAGGCGCTCATCGGACGTTTTCTCGCCACGCTGCCGGTGTCCGTGGCCGCGTGTGATCTGGCCGAGCCCTACGACGTGCAGGTGCGGGAGACCGCGTTCCTGGCCGCGCCGCGCCCGCTCATCGATTTGCCAGCCAATCCCACCGCCGCCGATCTTGCACGCTGCCCCGGGCCACCGTTCGTCTGGATCCTCGGACCCAATCAGTGGCGCGAGCTGGCGCTGCTGCACGAATACTGGCCAGATGGGGTGGAAGTCCAACATCGTTTGCAGAACGGGACAGCGATTTTTACGAGTTACCTGGTGGCGGAACAGCCTGATGCCCGTGCCGGGCCGCTGCCCACTCCCAGCCCGGCCACCCCGACCCCAGACCCAGCCCTGAGTTCTTATCTTCCTGATGGTACCGCATTTGCACCGGCCCATTCGTTTGTGGGTGATACCCGAAGTGCGGCGTGGGAGATTCCGGTGGGCCCGGTCATCGTGAAAAATGGACGGATCACGATTCAAGTCGGGCAGGTTCCAGGCCACGACGCCGCCTACGATTACGCCCGACTGATCGGTACCGCCGGGTTGGACGTGCGCATCGAAGCCGAGGATATGCAGGTCACCACAGGCGACGTCTATGCACCCAACCATGGCATCGACGGCCATTGGTGGCAGCAATCGTTTGGGGTTTTTAGCGGCACGCAGGCTCTCGTGGCTCAGAAGCAGGAACGGGTTCCGGTGTTGACCACCACGATCGAGGTACCGAATGGTACGTATTACCTTCACATCGGGTCGTTTTCGGGTGATCCCGCCAATGGGGCGTTCGGATTGGGTGTTTCAGTGACCGCGAATTGACGCCAATTTGCGCCAAATCTGACCCTGCGGCGGAGGGCGTATGGCGCTGTTCAAGTTCCAACCACTCCCCGCACCTTTGACGGGCGTTGCCGCCTGTGCTAAGATCAATCCGTGAAAACAACCGGAGGGATACATTTTTTTTCTGTGACTCAAGGAACTCACAAACTTTGCATCATCATGCCGGTCTACAACGAACGCCAGACCGTCGAGGAGATTGTGCGCCGCGTGCTGGCTGTCGACCTCGATGGCATCACCAAGGAACTCATTCTGGTCGACGATGGTTCGACCGACGGCACGCGTGAGGTTTTGCACAGCCTCGGGCGGCAAGACCTGCCCGGTGTCAAGATCGTCCTGCATCACCAGAACCAGGGCAAAGGGGCTGCCATCCGAACCGGACTGGGTCATGCCAACGGTGACCTGATCGTCATCCAGGATGCGGACCTCGAATACGACCCGCGCGATTACGTCGTCCTGCTGCAGCCGATCCTGGATGGCAAAGCCGACGTGGTCTATGGTTCCCGTTTCATGGGACCGCACCGCGCCTTCAATTTTTTGCACATGTTGGGCAACAAGTTCCTCACGCTGATCACCAACGTTCTGTACAACACCATTTTGACCGACATGGAGACCTGTTACAAGGTGTTTCGCGTCGAGGTCCTGCGCAACATCCGTATCCGTTCGAACCGGTTCGACTTCGAGCCGGAGATAACGGCCAAGGTGCTCAAACGCGGCTACCGCGTCTTCGAAGTCCCCATCTCGTACAGCGGACGCGATCTGGACGAGGGCAAAAAGATCAGCGCGTGGCGCGACGGTTTGCCCGCGCTGTGGGCCTTGATCAAGTATCGTTTTGTGGACTAAGCCAGCGTGGCGCCGACTGCCGTCGATCCCCAGCACGTGACCGAACCCGACGACCCGATTGGCCGTGAAACACTGCGGCGCATGGCGAGTGTCGATCGCTACAACCGCTGGATCTATACCGAAATTGCCCCGTACGTCGGCCGCATCGTGCTGGAGGTTGGCTGCGGGATCGGCAATATGACGCGGTATTTTTTGAATGCGGAACGCGTCATTGCGCTCGACCGTCTGCCTGGCTCGGTTGCTTTGGTGGCAGACGCTTTCGCCGGTGTGTCCAACCTGCACACGTGCCTGGGTGATATCACAGCCCCCGACACCGTCGAACAGCTGGCCGCATACCCCCTCGACACGGTGGTTTGTCTCAATGTGTTGGAGCACATCGAAAACGATGCGGTAGCGTTGCAGCACATGTTCCAGTGCCTTGAGCCAGGTGGGCATCTGCTTCTGTTTGTGCCCGCTGGTGCCTACATGTTCGGGACACTCGACCGGGCGCTGGGGCATTATCGTCGTTATGAGCGGGCCACCCTGGCCAAACGCGTGACCGATGCCGGTTTCGAGCCCCAACGCCTGAGCTACCTGAACCTGGCGGGTATCCCGGGGTGGTGGCTCAACAGCCGGGTGCTCCACCGCCAGCTGCTGCCGCAGGGTCAGCTGCGTCTGTTCAATGACCTGGCACCGCTGCTGATTGCAGCGGAGCGTACGCTGCGGCGGCTGTGGGACGTGCCGGCCGGCCAGTCCCTGTTGTGTATTGCCCGCAAGCACCCATAAATACGAAGTTGTTCTTTTGCAGGCCTGACGTGATACGGAGCAACGGAATGAACATCCTTGAGAACGTGCCGCTGGTGGCGGCCACCCGTCGCAACCACGGCATCGAACATGCAACGGTCTACATGTTGAGCCGCCGCCAGCCCGACCGGCGCCTGGTGGCACGCAGCAACCACCGCGGTTTTTTGGTGCTGGGCGACACCACCGACAGTGAGCTGACCGACGCCGTCAACGAGGCGCTGCGACGCCTGAACGCCGGCGATACGAACCTGGTGATCCATCCCAACTGCGGCACGAATTTTGTAACATCCGGCGTCCTGGCTGGCGTCGCCGCCTGGATGGCGAGCCGGCTGGGCGATCAACAGCGGCCCTGGTGGGAGCAGTTTCCCCTGGTCACCGTGGCGGCCACGCTGGCTTTGTTCGCGGCGCAGCCGTTGGGACGTGCGCTGCAGGCACACATCACGACGTCGGCACAGGTGGCAGGCATTCGCCTGGCCAGCGTGACCCGTCGGCGCAACCTGGGTCCGGTCATGGTGCACTTCGTCGAGTTGGCTGCGGCATGATTCACCTGATTCACGGTGACCAGGAATTCCTGCGCGCCGAGGCGCTGGCCAGTCTGAAGGCGGCGCTTGGTGCACGTGAGTTCGTCGAACTCAACACGAGCGAACTCGAAGGCGCGCGCCTGTCACTGGCCGCCCTGCACGATGCCTGCGATGTGGTACCCTTTCTGGCACCACGTCGCCTCGTGATCGTGCGCAGTCTGTGGGCCGCCCTGGATCGCAAACCGTCGCGGGCACGCACAACGACCCCCGGGAGCGAGCGCGCTGAGGAATCCCTGGCATCTACGGCCTTGCAGGCAGGACTTCTGACCTACCTGCCCGCATTGCCCGATTTCACCGACCTGGTGCTGCTGGAAGCTGCGCTGGTGCGCAAACAGGATGCACTCTACAAACTGCTGGAGCAGCTGGTGGCCACGGGCAAGGCCCAAATCACCGTCTGCCAGTACGAGGGTCCCTGGTGGAAACAGGACGAGTGGCTGCGTGATTGGACGGTTCGCCGCGCCCGCCAGCACAAAATGAAAATCGAGCCCGCTGCCGTCCAAGCCCTGGCCGACATGATTGGCGACAACCTGCGTTTGATCGATCAGGAACTGCGCAAGCTGCAGACCTATGCCGGCCCGGCGCAGACTGTCCAGGTCGCCGATGTGCGGCTGCTGGTGAGCGCCGTGCGTGAGGCCAGCGTGTTTACGATGGTCGAAGCCCTGGCGGCAGGTGATGGGAAACAGGCCGTGCGTGTGCTGCAGGAGCTGCTGCAGGCGGGCGAGGCACCGCTTGCGATCCTGGGTATGATCGCCTGGCAGTACCGGCTGCTGCTGCAGATCAACGAGCTGGCCGCGCAGGGACTGAGTCAGGACGAAGTCGCCAGCACGCTGAAGCAGAAGCCGTATACGGTCAAAAAATCATGGCTGCCGGCGCAGCGTTATCGCCTCGCGACACTCGAACAGGTGCTGGTGGACCTGCTCGAGACCGACATCGTCATCAAAACGGGCCAGATGGAGGACCGCGTCGCCCTCGACCTGCTCGTGGCCGGGTTGAGCGCACGTACTCACGCGATCCCGTGATGCGCCGTGAGCTGGTGATTGAGATCGGGATGCCCGTCGGGATGCGGGTCGACGTGGACCGTGATCGAGCGCAGACGCGGCAGCGCGTGGAACAGGTTGTGACGCACCTCTTCGGCGATCTGGTGGCTGGCCACGGTTGGGAGATCGCCGTCGACTTGGATCTGCAGTTCTCCCCAGAGCGCGTGACCGATCCACCGCAAACGCGGTTCCTGTACCCCGTGCACACCCGGCACCGCCGCCGCGGTCTCTTCCATGAGATCGACCAGCTTGGGGTCTACGGCATCCATCAGCCGCTGCCAAATGGTGCGGACCGAATCGCGCAGGATGAAGAGGATAGCCACACCAATCAACAAACCGACGATTGGGTCGGCCAAAGGAAAGCCCAACCACACCCCTATCGTACCCACCAGCACAGCCAGTGAAGTCAGGCCATCGACGCGGGCATGCATGCCGTCGGCAATCAGGGCCGCCGAGCCGATGCGTCGTCCGGTGCGGATGCGTACCCAGGCCGCGATTTCATTCCCCAGAAACCCGATCACGGCCGCGGCGGCGACCCAACCAAGATTGCTGGGCGCAACCGGGTCCAATAGTTTTTTGAACGACTCGTAGAAGACCAGCACCGCGCTGAACGCAATCACCACCACAACGAACGCACCGGCCAGGTCCTCGGCTTTACCATAACGGTACGTGAAGCCGCGCGACGCAGTGCGGCGGTTGAGCGCAAACGCAATCCAGAGTGGAATTGCCGTCGAAGCATCGGCGAAGTTGTGAATGGTGTCGGCCAACAACGCGACACTGCCGCTGAGCACGACGATGACGATCTGCAAGACGGCGGTCGCGAACAGGCTGACCAGCGAAATGGCCAGGGCGCGGATGCCCTGCGCACTCGTTTCGAGAATCGAAGCGGTCGACAGGGCCGTGTCATGATCGTGGCCGTGCACGTGGAAGAAACTGGCCAGCCAACCGCGCAGGCCGTCATGTCCACCTGCGCCGTGGGCATGCGCAGGGTCGTGTTCATGGTCGTGGTCGCCGTGGGGATGTGCGTGGTCATGATCGTCATGGGCATGCGCATGGTCGTGGTCGTCGTAGGGATGTGCGTGGTCATGATCGTCATGGGCATGCGCATGGTCGTGGTCATGATCATCATGACCTGCATGATCGTGAGCTGCCTGTGGGTCCGGGGGAGCCGGTTCGGCCGGCGTGACGGGTGAATGATCCGGCTGAGTGGGTGGTCGCGTGAAATCTGACGTCATCGAATCTGTTCCCTTTCGATACCACAGGGCATCCTTGCCCCAATTCCTGTGCCTGGGCTACCCATTACAGCCTGGTGACACCGGTGCACGTGCCACCAGACTGGCCACGGCGCGCCGGTGACCATGGTCACCCGCGGTCCAACCTTCACGGTAGGTCAGAATCTCCAGGTTGCCAAAGGCACAGCGCAGCTCGCCCGGCTGCAGCAGGTAATGGGGGTCGATATCGGGTTGGCAAATTCGCTGGGCGTGGGTCAGCGTCTCCATGATCAACAGACCACCGGGCCGCAGGGCACGCGACATCTGGGGCCAGAGGTCGCGCTGCAGGAAGTAAAAATCGAGCACGACGTCGAACGTGGCGACCGGCAGCTCGAACTGATACAGGTCAGCGATCACAGCCATGAGCTGCGGCAGGCGTGCTTTTGCCTGGCGCACCGCAACATCGGCGATGTCGACGCCCACCACCCGCAGGCCGCGCGCCGCCAGGAAGGCCGCATTGCCACCGGGTCCCATGGCCAGATCCAACGCCAGCCCTTGTGCCGGCAGCAGGGCGGCCTGTTCCAGTAGGAAAGGTCGCGGCGCCGCAAAGGTGGCACGGGTCTGTTCCAGGTATCGTTGGTTCCAGCGGACAGCATCGGCCAGTGGCATGCAGCAACCCCTTCTCAGGGCGCGGGCTCGACGCCCGTTACGTCCCCAAAGCCATTGACGGTGATTCTCCAGCGGGTGCCAGGCTCGAACTGGCGGAAGGCCTGTTCGCTCGGAACACGGTAACGAATCTGTCCGTCATCGGCATTGAACACGACGACGTAGGTTTCCTGGCCGTCCCCCAGGCGCTGATCGGTGCCCAGGCGTGAATCGGGCCAGGTGGGCTGCAGGTCGTTCCCCTGGGCCACCAGCGTATTGACCACGGACCATTCGGTCGTGACGTAGGTACACCAGGCATCGTACACTTCGTATTGGCAATCCTGCACCACCTCGCCCACACCGCTGCCCTGGTCGACCACGTACGGTGTCCCGCAGACCTTACGCGCATTGGGTGCGGGTGAGTCTTGCACGCTGCGCACCCGGTCGCTGCACTGTTCGGCCTGGCTGTCCGACGGGATTTCATCCTCCCAGGTTTCGCGTGTCACCGGCACGAGACCCAGGATCGGCAGTGTCCGCTGCCAGCTCACCCCGGTCACCGTGGCCAGGTTACTTTCGGTCCGGCTGCCCTGGACGACGAAGAAAATGGCTGCAAGCACGCAGAGGGCGATCAGAGCCCCAACCACCAACAGCCACATCCGTGAATTCGCCGCCGGCTGTGGTCGGGCGGCAGGCACGGGCACCGGTGGCGCTGGCTGTTTGACCAGGGTGCTGCCGCACTGTTTGCACTTTTTGGCTTTTCCCGGATTGACGGTGCCGCAGTATGGGCAGGTGACGTCAGGGACAGGGCCTGTTTGCAGCGCGCCGACGACCTGGCCGGTTTCGCGCGCCTTGCCCTGGGTCAAGTCGGCGCCACACTGCTTGCAGAGTTTGGCGTCACCGGCGTTGCGGGTGCCACAAAACGCACAGTGGATGTCGGGGCCTGCTTTGGCTTTGGCCAGGGCCGCCTCGTCGGTGATCAGTTCCTGATCGGCAGACAGCTCGAACTGGTCTGTGGTCTCCATGGCGGCACCACAGCTCTTGCAGGTTTTGACCGTTCCCGGGTTCTTGCTGCCGCAGCGTTTGCACGTCCATTCCAGCTCAACGTAACCGACAGTCTCTTTAACCATGTTTCTCCTCGCCGGGCGAACCTTTGTGATGACCGTGGCAAGTGCACGGTGTGGTCGTGCCTGTTTCTACTGGCTGCGCCGGTGTTGGTAGACCACCTCGTACGAATAGTGTCCCCACGTGTTACCCGCGCACGGCTCGATGATAGGCGGTGTCGTGCTGCTCATACCGTTAGCCACGTCCGATGACCCATCCAGCACGCGTGTCGTCCATTCCTGGCGTCGAAAAATCGGAAAGTCGATGTAACCAGGAGGTTTGAAGGGATCGGCGCCGGTGCGCACGTCCGTGATGTACCCGCCGATCTCCTGGAACCGCACCATGGTGCCCGCCTGCCCCACGCCGGCCTGGTCGATGACCCACAGCCGAATGTTGTGGTCGAGGTGATTATCCAGGCACGAAATGTAGCGCACCGAAGCCAGGGTGTATTCGGGAAACGTGGTACGGGCTGCAAAATCGATGTGCAGCCACTGATGGCCGTTGATACAGTCGGCATGGGTGGGCACGCCCGGCGCTTCGACGATGGGGCTCAGGTCGGCGTAGGCAATTTCGCCCACAATCGGGGAAATGACCTGACCGGCGTCATTCACCACTGCCAGTTGCCAGCGCCCGGCTTCGGGCGCGCTGGCGTTGAGCACCACCTGCCAGCGGCCATCACTGCCCGTCGGCGCCGACAGGTGCGGCTGACCCGGTGCCGTCGCCGGCCACACCGCCACGCGCACCCCAGCCTGGGGCACACCGTTGGCCGCCATGATCGTGCCACGCATGCCGGTGGAGGTACAGGACGTCGTGCCGGTGATGATGTCCGACACGTGGTACTGCCACGTGGTCGCGAGTGTGTTCGACGGCGTCAGCAGCAGGGGGAAGTACTGGTTCACCCCACGCCGTACGCGTGCCAGGGATACATCGTCCAGACCCACGTAGATCGGGGTGACGTCGGCCGGCTGCTGAACCCGCACGAAGACCGTGGTTTGGGTTGCTGCGGCGGTCGCAGTCACGCTGAGTGTGTGCCAGGGGCGGCCGCTGCCGCGTTGGCTCCAGACGATCGAGGGGGCCCGGGGATCGAGGCCGCCGAGGGGATCGATCCCAATCGTTTTGGTGATACCATCGAACGCCGGCGGCAAATAGACGCGGACGTGTGCCCGCAGTGTATCACCAAAAGATACACCGCCGACCCGTTGGTAAATCCCCGCATCGTACGCACCGGCGGGTCCATGCAGCACCTGCCACCGGTTGAGGGGTGGTGAAATCTGGCCTGCCAGGAAATAGGGTGCGCCGTTGGTTACGAAGGGTGTCCAGCCCGTGCCGACCTCGCCGGCGCCGCCGCCAATCGTCACCGGCATGAAACCGATCTCGAAATCGCCGTTGTAGAGCGGCAGGGGTTCGTCCTGGTGGCGCGCAGGTGCGCGGTCACGCGGTTCTACCGACTGGGCGGTAGCCACCAGCGACAGGAGCCCGGTGAGGAGCAGCAGTGTGCTGAGAACGAATAGGCGTGTCATTGTTGACTGTGACGGCCGTGATGATCTGGCGAAACAAATACGTCACGATTGTAACATGATTCATCCAGGCCGACAAAGGAGAGGGCCGGGCCGCAGCCGGTATCGACGACGTCGAGGTGCTGGAGGTCGTTGAGCAGCTGCGCGGACGGGTTGGAGGTTCAACCGACACCCTCGACCCCTTCGCGCGCGAATTGCCGCTATACCTCGGTACCGAGCGCATTGCGCAGCCACGCGATCAGCGGCAGCATGACGCGGAAGCAGCGTACGATTTCATCGTCCAGGTTGGCGGTGTGGGCCAGCCAATCGGGTGGTTCGTGGCTGACGATGAAACTCTTGAGCTTGATGTACTCGACATTCGGCGATTTCTCGTCGAATCCCTGTGGCGGCCGTTTGAGCCGCTCGCCGCCGATGTCGCCGAAGGTGGCGCGGAACGGGGCATCAGCCAGCACGGCGCTGAGCTGCTCGGGGTGACGGGCAATGTGCTGGCGGATTTGGGTCAGCAGCGGTGGCGGTGGCATGTAGGAACCGCCGGCGATGAAAAGGTCACCCTTTTCATTGACCTGAAAGTAGTACACCGGGAAGCCGCTGTTGCGCCCCTGCGGGCAAATGGCAGCGCTGAAGGTGGTCTTGTACGGCCGTTTGTCGGGCGAAAAACGCACGTCGCGGTTGATGCGGAATAGCGCGTCCTTGGGATGGACCACCCCTACCGGTGGATCGAAGGCCGCAATGCCGTCGATAACCTGGCCAACGAAGGTGGTGAACTGGTCACGCAGAGCCTGATAGGTGGTGCGGTGTTCTTCGAACCAGGCCTTGTGGTTATTGAGGCTGAGCCCGGCCAAAAAGGTGTTGAGTGCGGCAAAGTCCATTATGTCTCCTTTCTGTGATCTTCTTGAGATGAATGGCCATAGAACAAATTGTAAGCCGATTCTCGGCGCATGTCAATCCTGCCAGAATACCAAGCCAACTTGCCGGCTCTTGTCGAATGCGGTAAACTCCCACGCATCACCCTCACTATTGATCACTGCCAAGCCCGCTGCCCTGCGTTCGTGAGAAGGAGAGCATCGCCATGAACCGCAAACTGCTGCTGCTGCTCAGTATTACCGCCTGCCTGGCGATTGCCGTGGTTGCCTACTTCTGGGCCACCGGCATGATGGATTCGATGTACGCGTACCGGTCGCCGCTGGCGATGCAGCCGCCCGCACCGGGCGCGCCGCTGGACGATGCGCTGACCCGGCGCGTCGTCTTCGTGTTGATCGATGGTCTGCGCACCGATACGGCGGCCGACCCGCAGGTGATGCCGTTCCTCAACGAGCTGCGCGCCAGCGGCGCCGCGGCAACGGCACACAGTGGGATACCCTCGTATTCCGCACCGGGCTACACGGTGCTCTTCACCGGAGCCACACCGGAGCTCAGCGACGGACCGCCGATCAACCTGGCGTACGAGGAGTACATCCCCTGGACCCAGGATCACCTCTTTGCCACCGCCCACCGTGCCGGGCTGGCCACGGCGATATCCGGCTTCAACTGGTTCGAGAAGATGGTTCCCCAGGACACCGTCGATGCGTCCTACTACACGCCCAACGAGGATGACACGGCCGACCGCGCCGTCGTCGCCGCAGCCCTGCCCTGGCTGCATGACAACGCACACGCGCTGACCCTGATCCACCTCCTGCAGGTCGATTACGCCGGCCACCACGAAGGGGGACCGCAGGACCCACGCTGGAATGCCGCCGCCCAGCGGTCCGATGACCTGCTGCGCGAGATCGTCGGCACCCTCGATCTGACGCAGGACACGGTCGTGGTGACCAGTGACCACGGCCACATCGACCGCGGCGGACACGGCGGGCACGAGCCGGTTGTGCTGGTCGAGCCCCTGGTGGTGGCGGGGGCTGGTGTCAAGCCGGGCGAATACGGTGACGTGCAGCAGGTGGACGTCGCGCCGACACTGGCCGCACTGCTGGGTACGGCGCTTCCCGCCTCGGCGCAGGGCCGTGTGCTGACCGACATGCTCGACCTGCCCGCCGGCACCGAGGCCAGCATCGAGGCCGCAGCGCAAAGCCAGCAGCAGGGCCTGGCCGCGGCCTACAGTGCGACGACCGGGCAGGCGCTCGACGTCGCGGCCGGCAGCGATGCGGTGGCAGCCACCCAGGCCGCCATCACCGCCGCGCGTACGTCCCGCGCCACCAGCGAGCGGCTGCCGCGACTGCTGTTGGCGTTGGTGATTGTCGGTGTTTTGGGCTTCGTGGTGTGGCGTACGCGCAGCCGGGCCCTGGCCTGGATGGTGGGCGCGGCGTTGGTGTATGTGCTGATCTTCAACCTGAAATACGCCGTGTTGGACGGCCGCAGCTATTCGCTGAGCTCGGTCATCAGCGCGGGCGACATGATCGTGACCATTGCCACCAACGCGGCGCTGGCAGTCAGCGTGGCCTGGCTGGTGCTGCTGCTGGCGCTGCGTCTCTATCGCCAGGCACCGGCGGTTGCGGCGCAGACCACGCTCAACTGGGCGCTGCTGACGATGGCCCTGGTCGGGCTGCCGGCCCTGCTGAGTTTCGTGCTCAACGGTGCCCAGGTCAGCTGGGCCCTGCCCGAGCCAGCCACCTACTTCCTGGGCTTTTTGGCCGCGATGCAGATGCTGGTGATTGCTGTTGTGGGACTGCTGCTGGCGGGTGTGACCGCCGTGGCAGGCGCGGTGGGTTCGCGACGCGTTGGATTTTAGATTTTAGATTTTGGATTTTGGATTGGGGGGGGGGGGCAGTTCTGTGGCGCCTCAAGTCCCCAGGTTTCATCAGAACATGAGTTTAGAATGAGATGGCCTCAACTGGCGTCACGGTCACACCAGCGGCGTGCAGTTTCGTATGCCATTCCTCGATCAGGCGCGCGGCGTCTTTGCTGTAGCTGCTGTGACCGTCAGCCACCAGCACGACAGCATAACCGCGCTCGCGCGCACCCAGGCAGGTGGCTTTGACGCAGCCGTGCGTCACCAGGCCGGTGATGACCAGCGAATGGATGCCGCGTGCGGCCAACTCTTCTTGCAGCGTCGTGGCCTCGAATGCGTCGCCGTGCTGCTTGTGCACGATGAGGTCGGCGCCGGTGGGATGGAGCCGCGGGTGCAGCTGCCAGTCGTCCGAACCCCAGGGCAGAACCTTGTCGGACGCGTGCTGCACGTACACGACCAGGGTTCCCGCGGCATGCGCGGCGGCCACCAGGGCATCGATATGGGCAAGCAGCTCCTGGGCATGGTAAATGGGTGTCGATTTGCGAAACAGCCCCTGCTGGACGTCGATCACAAGCAGCGCACAGGGGCCGGCGCGCGACGGTGAAGCGGGTTCAAGTTCTGCCATGATCATTTCCTCCTGACTCAAAGGATCGGCACCACGCCAAGGAATGGCCGGTTTTCCTCAGGTCATTCTCGGCTTTGACCACCCAGTGCTGTACGATCTGAATCTGTTGTGGATTCAAGTCATTGAGGTCGAGCATAGAGGATTATGCCTTCTTGGAGTGCAGGTTGAATAATCGTACCGGCCTGCCAATGGGCTTGTGCCACTTCTTCGGGTGTCACCAGAATGATGTCTTTTGGCACTCTAAATTCGTGGAGCGCCACCCGCATCTCGATGCGCTTTGCGCGTTTTGAGCCGCGAACCGGCATCACGACGAGTAAATCGACGTCACTGTCCGCCCGACCGGTTCCGCGGGCGCGGGAACCGAACAGAATGATTTGGTCCGGGGCAAATTGATCAACCAGACACTGCACCATTTGGGCAACAATGTCAGATTGAGTTTCGGAATTGATGGTGGTCATCATTCGCTCCTTCTCCAGGGATCACACAAGATTTGCCCGTCAACCGTCATCAGGCCGGACCAAAGCCGAGGCAATCGCGTAACCGTCGGCCACGTGGTGTGGCCGGTCACTGGTGCTGAAATACAGTTTCTCCAGCACGATGGGGTCGGCATTGACGACCTGTTCGAAGCCACGCGCTTCCAGAAAGGCGTCGATGCTGGCAATCGGAATGCCAAAGCTGAGCCGTTCACCCCATTGCCGTCAAACTGGCCAGATTCCGCTTCATCTCCTTACCCACCCCCACCCTTGCAGCATACCACGCACCCCCCAAATTGACAACCCCTACTCCGTACTCCCTACTCCGTACTCCGTGCTCCCTCCTCCCTCCTAAACACTTTCCTCCCCACTCCTTCATAAATTCTGAATATCTCCCTGCTACAATCAGCACAGTTGGTCAGATTGGCCAACCGGTTCGGAGTGAACCGCATGACAAGACGATTCGACACAATTCGACACGAATGGAGATGAAACGATGACAGGATTCAGGAAATGGACCGCAGCGCTGGGCGTGGGCCTGGCCGTCGTGGCCATCATGGCCGTGGCGTTCCCCGCGGCGGCCGCCACGACCACTGCGGACGTGGTTGCACACCGTGGTGGGCCGGGTGGTTTTGGGGTCAGCAACACAGCCCTGGCTGAGGCGCTGGGCATCACCACCACCGAGCTGGCGACCGCACAGGAGAACGCGCAGAAGGCAGCCATCGAGCAGGCTGTCGAGGACGGGCTGATCACCCAGGCCCAGGCAGATGCCCTGCTGGCACGCGGCGGCACCTACGGTTTCCGCGGTCACGGCGGCTTCTTCGGCAGTGATACCATCGACTACGATGCCCTCCTGGCCGAAGAGTTGAACATCACGGTCGAGAAGCTGCAAGAGGCACGCACAACGGCGTATGACGCCACGCTGGCCCAGGCTGTCGAGGATGGCAAGATGACCCAGGAACAGGCCGATCTGCTCAAGGCTCGCCAGGCCCTGCAGGACTACATGACCGATAAGGGCGTGCCGGCGGCGATGCAGAAGGTCTACGAGGACGCCGTGAACCAGGCCGTGGCCGACGGTGTCATCACCCAGGCCCAGGCCGATGCCATCCTGGCCCAGAGCAGCGGCTCCAAGATGTTCCGCATGCCGGGCTTTGGTGGCCGCGGCGGGCACGGTGGGATGCGCTTCTTCGGCGCTCCCGACAGCAGCAACGACAGCAGCACCGACAGCACCACACCCTCGCGCTACTACCGTGGTGGGTTTGGTACGTACTATCCGGGCCTCTAACAACAACGTGGGGCCGGCCGCGGGGTGCGTGCGCCGGCCCTGTCACCCTGGCTGAAGGGTTTGTCTTCCAGCCGTTCTGCTCCCTTCTTTCCTGGCAACAGGGAGGAAGGGAGTTTTTTGCCTGATGTCAGGTTTGCATGCCAGGCGCCGGTATGTTATACTTGCGCCCGTCGATCCCGCAAGGGATCATGGTTTTTTGTTTGGCCGGTTTTTCGACCAGCCAGAGGGGTGCCCGACCACGATGGGTCGGGTATTTTGTTGCCACAGGAGGCTCTTACACGTGGGATGAGTCGGCTGTATGCAGGCAACAGGCCAGTTTCCGCAAGGACCTGGCCACACAGTGGACTCAACCAAACGTTAGGAGCGTTATGACAACAGAATTCGACCAACTGCGCCTGCACCCAGACCTGGTACAGGCCGTGACTGAGCTCGGTTATTCCGTGCCCACCCCCATCCAGACCGCGATGATCCCGCTGATGCTCGACGGCCACGACGTGATTGGCCAGGCGCAGACCGGCACCGGCAAAACCGCCGCGTTTGCCCTACCGATCCTTCACAACCTGCAGCCAGGCCAGCGCTGCGTGCAGAGCCTGATCCTGGTGCCAACACGTGAATTGGCCATGCAGGTCGCTGAGGCTTTCCACGGTTACGGAAAATTGCGCGGCGTTCGTGTGCTGGCTGTCTATGGCGGCCAACCGTACGAGCGCCAGATCCGCCGCCTGCAAAAAGGCGTCGATGTCGTCGTAGGTACCCCAGGGCGTCTGCTGGACCTGCTCAAACAGGGTGTGCTGGACGTCGGCACCGTGCACACCGTTGTCCTGGACGAGGCGGACGAGATGCTGAGCATGGGATTCATCGAAGATATCGAAGCCATTCTCAGCCTGACACCCGCCACGCGTCAAACAGCGCTCTTCTCGGCCACCCTGCCACCGGAGATTCGCCGCCTGGCCGATCGATACCTGCGCGACCCGCAGTCAGTGGCACTGGGACCCCGGCAGCGCACGGTGGCGACGTTGGAACAACGGTATTACGTTGTCAACGCAGCCGATAAATTGGCCGCACTCACCCGTCTCTTCGAGATGGAAGAGATCACCAGCGCTCTGATCTTCGTGCGCACGCGTGCCGGCACGGGTGAGCTGGCCAGCGAACTGACCGTGCGCGGTTTTCCGGCCGAAGCCCTCAACGGTGACTTGAGCCAGGAAACGCGCGAACAGGTGCTGGAGCGTTTCCGGCGCAACCAGAGCACGGTGTTGGTGGCAACCGATGTGGCCGCACGCGGTCTCGACATCGACGGTATTTCGCACGTGTTCAATTATGACCTGCCGTCCGATGCGGAGGTCTACGTCCATCGTGTCGGGCGCACGGGGCGCGCGGGCAAAACGGGTATTGCAATTTCGTTGGTAACGCCGCAGGAACGGTGGTACCTGCGCAAGATCGAGTCTTTTGCGCGGCAAGAGATCACCCTCGCTGTGCTGCCGTCGATCGCCGACATCGAAAATCGCCGCGAAGCCCAGCTGCAGGAGAAGCTGCTGGTGTGGCTGCGTCGCGGCCGCTTCACCCGGGAACGTCCCATCGTCAACCAGCTGATCGAAGCCGGTCACGATCCGCTCGACATCGCAGCGGCCGCGCTGCGGGTGGCACGCAGCGAAGACAAACAGCGCCCCATTGCACCCATCGAGGAAGTGGCAGAACCGCGCCCGCGCGCCCGCGCCCACGAAGACACACCGCGACCGATACGCAGCACCGAACACCGCCCGCGCCGGCCCCGTGGGGTCCAGGAAGAGGGCATGGTGCGCCTGACACTCAGCGCCGGTCGTGCCCATGGCATCCGGCCGAACGACGTCGTAGGTACGATTGCCTTCTACGCCGAAATCCCCGGTCACACCATTGGTGCGATCCGCATCCAGGAAGACCACACCTTCGTCGACGTGCCGCAGCAGTTTGTCGCCCAGGTGTTGGCCAGGGCCGGCAGTTATCGAATCCGCCGGCTGCCGGTTGACCTGGCACGCGCCTGACTTCGGATCGGACAGCACCGCCGTACCAGAAGCAGCTTTTCGTACAACACAAAGACCTCACGGGTCTGCGAAACCTGTGAGGTCTTTAGTTTTTTTGGGAGGGGCGGCTCGGAGACGTCGGTTACAGATCAGGACACCCCTAATACGAAATCGAGGTAGTTCTCCTGGTTGATAAGCTGGACACGCGTGCCATAGGTGCGGTGAAATGCCTCACCGCCGGCGCGCAAAGGTCCGCTGCCATACTTGAACTCGTACGCCTGCGGGCCATGCGCACATTCTTCCAGGTAATCCACCTCGGCGCCGCCATAGGCTCGCCAGAAACGACTGCGCACCGTCTCACCGCGATTGGCAAACCACTTCAGACGCTCCACAACCAGAAAATTCTCCCACATACGCCCACGGTCCGCCCGTATCGCCAGGTCGTTGAAGTCGTTGATCAGTGCATTGCGAATGCCCAGATCGAGGAAGTAGATCTTGGTCTGTTTGCCGATCTCACGTCGTGGATTGTTCGAGAATGGGTGCAGCCGCAGGATGACGAACGACTTCTCCAGAATGTCGAGATAGCTCACAACCGTCTTGCGATCGACTTTCAACCGGCCCGCTAACTCGGTTTCATTGACCTCGTTGCCAATCTGGTACGCCAGCGCGCGCGCCAGGTCCACGATGACCTGTGAATAGCGGATGCGTTGAAAGGTGAGGATGTCCTTGAACAGGTAACTCTCGACGAGCTTGGCCAGTAGAAGCTGCCTGGATTTTGGATCAGCGGCCAGGTAGATCTCCGGGTACTGGCCGTACAGCAGCAGTTCAGGCAGCAGCGCATCGGCCGCCGGCTGACGCAGTGCCTGATCAGACAAAACGCCCGCGTCCGCCAGCAGTTCGCCCACCGACAACGGGAACATCATGAAGTCGAAATAGCGGCCCGTCAATGCATCGGTGACCCGGTTGCGCAAATCGAAGCTCGATGATCCAGTGGCGATGACGATGAGCTGCGGATACAGATCGTAGAGGATTTTCAGGGTCAGCCCAGGGTCATCCAGGCGCTGCGCCTCGTCAACCAACAACACATCCAGACCCGTTACCAGCCTGTCCAACCGCGTGCGCGCCGTCGTGTTGACCGCGCTTCTTTCTTCGGCCAGATCGCAGTTCAGGTAACGAACACGCCGATTCTCTTGCACCATCCTGGATTCGATCGAACGCAGCAGCGTCGTCTTCCCAACCTGCCGCGCACCCAGAATCAGGAGAACCTTCCGTAGGGTGGCCAGGCGTTCGAGGATCGTTTGTTCAAGCAATCTAGGGATCATATTCCTGATAATAACATGAATTATGGGAGTTTACAAATTCAGTGGCCGATAACAACTCCCCAACCGCTTCTTAACAATTTCTGAACATTTATCTGATACCCTGATTCAGCATTGACTTGAATGGGGTCTATCCGAAAACGCCGCGCAACACCAGGCGGAACACGGCAACGAAAAGGTTTTCGGATAGACCTCGAACACCGAAGGATTGTTGCGCCGCGGGCGCCCGTGCCGCCCACGCCTGGCCCGGTGGATGCCGGTATATGGAAAAGAGATAGATGGAAAAGAGATAGAATGAAGCGCAAAACCAATATCTGGCGTGGACTCCTGATTCTTGTGATCGTTCTGGCCGTGGCCGCCGGCGGTCTGTTGATTTACCGCAACCAGACGACCCTGGCGCAGGACACTGCCGAAGAACCAGTGCAGACGACCACCGTGCGCCGCGGCGACCTGGTGGTGTCGGCCACCGGCGCCGGCACGGTGATTCCGGCGTCCGAGGTGGAACTCGGCTTCAGCAGCGGCGGCGTAATGACCGAAATTCCGGTGCAGGTGGGCAGCGAAGTGGCCGCCGGCGACGTGCTGGCGCGCGTCGACGACACCGACGCCCGCATGCAGGTGGCGAATGCCGAGCTCAACCTGGCCCAGGCCCAGCTTCAACTTGCCAAACTCAAACAGGAGCCAACGACCGCCGAGCTGGCAGCCGCCGCAGGCAGCCTGGCTTCCGCCCAGGCGACCCTGGAAGACCGTCTGCAGCCATCGACGGCGCAGGACATCGCCGCCGCCCAGCAGTCGCTGCTCAGCGCGCAGCAAAAACTGGCCGACCTGTTGGCGGGCCCCTCAGCTGAAGACATCACGGCGGCCGAGGTCGATTTGAAACTGGCCGAAATTACGCTGCAGCAGGCCCAAAGCGAATACGACAAGGTCGCCTGGCGGCCCGAAGTGGCCGGGACATCCCAGGCTGCCGCGCTGCAGGAAGCAACCCTGGCCTACCAAAAAGCCAAAGCCGCCTACGACACGGCGATGCAGGGTGCCACCGCCGCCGAAATCTCGGCTGCCCGCGCCAGCGTCGCCCAAGCCCAGTCCACCCTCGACAGCCTGCGCAAAGGCTCGACCGCGCAGGAAATCACCGCGGCCCGCGCCGCCGTCGAGCAGGCACAGGCCCAGCTGGATGAACTGATGGCTGGCACGGCTGCCATCGACCTGGAATTGTCAGAGATTACGGTCAAACAGGCCGAAAATTCCCTCACGTCGGCGCAAACCGTTCTGGAAGAAACCACGATGAAGGCCCCGTTTGCCGGGACCGTCACGGCCATCGCCGCCGACGTCGGTGAACGCGTCGGTAGCACAACCCTGGTCACCCTGGCCGACTTGAACCAGCCACGGGTCGAAATCTACCTGGATGAAACCGACCTGGACAAGGTGGGGCTCGATTACGAGGCCGAAGTGACCTTCGATGCTCTGCCGGACCAGGTGTTTACCGGCAAGGTCGTGCAGGTCGATCCTGAGCTCGTGAACTCGAACGGCGTCAGCACCGTGCGCGCCATTGTCCAGCTCGATGCCGATTCTTTCGCCAAACCGCAAACCTTGCCGATTGGACTCAACGCTTCCGTCGAGGTCATCGGCGGCCGCGCCACGCAGGCCCTCTTGGTGCCGGTCGAGGCGCTGCGCGAGATCTCGTCTGGCCAGTACGCCGTCTTCGTGATGCAGGACGGCCAGCCGACACTGCGCATGGTCGAAATCGGGTTGATGGACTACACCTATGCCGAGATCACGTCTGGCCTTGAACAAGGCGAGGTGGTGACCACCGGCATCGTCGAAACTCAGTGATGGCGACGGAATCAAAACATGACATCGATCATCGAAACCCATGATCTGAGCAAAACCTACGACATGGGCGCCGTGCAGGTCAAAGCCCTGGACGGTGTCGACATCCGCATCGACGCGGGTGAGTTCGTGGCTGTGATGGGGCCCTCCGGATCGGGCAAAAGCACGCTGATGAATATCCTGGGCTGCCTGGATCGACCCACGTCGGGGCAGTATCTCCTGGCCGGCGAGGACGTGAGCGCGCTGGACAAGGTGCAGCTGGCGGCGATTCGTAACCGCCAGATCGGCTTCGTCTTCCAGTCGTTCAACCTGCTGCCGCGCACATCGGCGCTGCGCAACGTGATGCTGCCGCTGGTGTACAAACGCAACGGGCGCAGCCTGACGAACCACGAGCGGGAAGAACGGGCACTGGCGGCGTTGGACGCGGTGGGCCTGGCCGACCGCGCAGACCATCAGCCCAACGAACTCTCGGGCGGGCAGCGCCAGCGGGTGGCGATCGCCCGTGCCCTGATCAACGATCCGGTTTTGATCATGGCCGACGAGCCGACCGGCAACCTCGATACCAAAACGGGCGAGGAGATCATGGGTCTGCTGCACGAGCTGCACAGCCGCGGCCGCACGATCGTCATGGTGACGCACGAAGCCTACCTGGCCGAACGGACCGAACGCACCATCACCCTGGTTGACGGCAAAGTGGCCGGGGATGGGAATTATGTGGGGGGACAATCATGACGATGAGTCAGGACGGTGCTGCCGTGCTGCCCGCCGGCCGGCGTGAGACACACGATGAATCGGCGGCGATTTCGAGTCTGATCAGCCCGCTGGAAATCGGTCGCATTGCCTGGGAAGGCATCGTGCGCAACAAGATTCGTTCCCTGCTGACGATGTTGGGTGTGATCATCGGTGTCGCGGCGGTCATCATCATGATCGCCATCAGCGCGGGCACCGAAGCAACGATTGCCGAACAGATCGAAGGGTTGGGCGCCAACCTGGTCTTCATCCAGTCATCGTTCGGTCGCGGCCGGCCGGGGTCCGTGGAGAATACGCCGATGCTGGTGTACGATGACGTCGCGCTGGTGGCCAACATCCCCGGTGTGGTGGGCACCGCGGTCGAAATGCCAACCAGCCAGACGGTCAAAGCCGGCAGCACCAGCCTCAGCGACGTGCAGCTGCTCGGCACGACACCCGATTACCCATCGGTGCGCGAGGTGCCCGTGGCGGATGGCCGTTTCCTGAACGAGTCGGACATGGAACGCAAAGCCAAGGTGGCCGTGCTGGGACCAGGTATCGCCGAGGAGCTGTTTGGCACGACCGATCCCATCGGGCAGACGATCACCGTGGGCACACTGAAGCTGGCGGTTGTCGGCATCACCGCCGAAAAGGGCACGGTGGGCAACACCGACTTCGACAACCGCATCTACGTGCCGATCACGCTGGTGTTCGACCGTCTGCTGCCGTCGCAGTTTGCCCGTTTCATGGGCAACCGCGTGCAGGTCATCTACGCCCAGATCGACGAAGATGCCGAGATGGACAAGGTGATGGAGCAGATCAAGCTCAAGCTGGCGGGCACGAAGGATTTGACGGTCGACGAGCTGCCCTTTACCCTGACGACGCAGGACGACATCATCGAAACCCGCGGTGCTGCAACCGAGGCGTTCCGCAACTTGTTGGCCTGGGTGGCGGGTGTGTCGCTGATCGTGGGCGGCATTGGCATCATGAACATCATGCTGGTGAGCGTCACCGAACGCACGCGTGAGATTGGAATTCGCCAGTCGGTCGGTGCCACGCCCAACGATATTCGCCTGCAGTTTTTGACCGAGGCCTTGATGTTGAGCCTGGTCGGCGGTTTGATCGGTATCGCCGCTGGGATTGGCGGGTCGATCCTGTTCGGGGCGACCAGCGATATGCGGACAGTTATCGTGCCGGGTTCGATCGTGCTGGCCTTTGTGTCGGCCGCGGCGATCGGGGTTTTCTTTGGCTTCTATCCGGCTAACAAAGCCGCGCAGCTCGACCCGATCGAAGCCCTGCGCCATGAATAATCAGGAGTATACGAACATGCGCAAAACCATACTGGTCATCGTTGGCTTGCTCAGCATCCTGGTGCTCGCGGCCTGCGGCGGGACCGCAGCCCCCAACAGCGATCAGCCAGCCGCGTCAGCTGCGGCCGCCGGCCAGTTGAATACCGGTTACACCAATGCCCTGCCCGTCGTCTCCCAGCTAATCCTGGGTTCCCTCAAATTGGATGAAGGCGGCCAGGCGATCAGTATCGAACAGGCGGGCAAACTGCTGCCGTTGTGGCAGGCCTACCAGAGCCTGGGCAACAGTGATACGACGGCGCAGGCCGAGTTGGACGGACTGCTGGCACAAATCCAACAGACCATGACACCCGCCCAGATCGAGGCCATCCGCGCCCTGCAGTTGACGACCGACGACGTGGGCGACGTGCTGCAAGCGTTGGGTCCCGGCGTTTTCCGCGGCGGTGCTGATGGCAGCAATGCCGATGGTGCCACAAACCGCGGTGGCGCCGCCAACCCCGGCGGCGGGTTTCCGGGCGGTGGGCCCCCTGGGGGTGTTCCCGGTGGCGGTGTGCCCTTCGAAGGAGCGCCCGGCGGCTTTGCCGGCGGCGAGGTCAATCCGGAGGCGCGTGCAACCGCCCTGGCCGAACGCCTGGCGCAGGGGGGTGATCAGGCCGCCGGCTTCATGACGCGCGGAATTCTCAACCAGCTGATTACGGCCCTGCAGCTGAAAACCGGCGAGGTGACCCAAGAACAGCTGCAGGCCGAGCAGGCGCAGCGTGCGGCGCTGCGCTGGACCGGTGTCATCAGCGATACGACTGGGATCACGGCGGAGACGCTGCGCCAGGCTGTCAGCGAAGGCTCGACCCTGGCCGAAGCCATCGCGGCGCGCGGGGGTGACATCGAAAAAGTCAGGACCGCCCTACGCGAGGTTCTCAAGAACAATCCCAACCCGGACGATGCGGCGATCGAAGCCGAGATCGACCAGGTACTCAATACCAAGTAAGGGCTTGTGGTGTGCACTTCAGCGCACTCAAGTGTGCACTACAAGTTTGTCAGGTGCCCAACTGAACTAACTGGGCATTCAGGTTATCATCAGGCTCGCAAGCCTGCCGAAAGGAGATATGTATCGTGTCGAGAACATTTTTGATCGTTGCCGGTATCGTGTTGGTACTGGTCGTGGGGGTGGTTGGTTATGCCTTCTTCAAGCCCCCCGAACAGGCCAGCGGCCCGCTGCAGGCCGTTCCGCTCACCCTGGAAACTCCCACGGTGGCGGTGGCCCAGGCGACGGCAACGACCGTTCCCCCCACGGTAGCCCCCACTGCAACCACTGAGGTTGCCGCCGTGCCGGCAACGGAGCCAGCACCGACCGCCACAACCGCCGCCGAGGCAGCAGACATTGCGCCCAACGCGGACAATGCCTCACCGCTGATCTTCGAGATCGTACCGGCGGAGTCGCAGGCGCGCTTCATCATCAACGAAGTGCTCAATGGCGCACCCAAGACGGTCGTCGGAACCACCAGCCAGGTCGCCGGCCAGCTGGCGGTCGATCCGGCCAACCCAACTGCCGCGCGCGTGGGGACGATCCAGGTCAATGCCCGGGACTTGACGACCGACAACGAATTCCGTAACCGGGCGATCAAAAACCGCATCCTGGAGACCGATGCCTACGAACTGGTCACCTTCGTGCCCACAGCGATCAATGGCCTGCCCGAACAAGTCACGCTGGGCGAGGAGATGACGTTCCAAATCGTAGGTGATCTGACGATTCGCAACGTGACGCGACCGGTGACCTTTGATGTGACGCTGGTGCCGGTCAATGACACACGGCTGGAAGGCAAAGCCACCACGACGCTGGCCTATGCCGATTTTGAGATCGCGATTCCGGCGGCGCGGGCGGTCAGCGCTGTGGAGGATACGGTGACGCTGCAGCTCGATTTTGTGGCGACACCGGTCTGACCGATTGCAGGTTATGACTAAACGTGCACCTGGGACCACCGGCTGGTCATGACGCCAGCGGGTCCCAGGTGTACGGTTCAACCGTGAGTAGAGCAGTGTGTGGCTTATGACTCGAACGATTCTGGTAGTAGACGACAAAAAAGAACTACGCCTCCTGGTCAAGGCGTACCTGGAACAAGAGGGCTTTCGGGTGGTTATGGCGGGTGACGGGCAGGAAGCCCTCTACGTCGCACGTCACGAAAAGCCCGATCTCATCATTCTCGACTTGATGATGCCGCACATGGGCGGTTACGAATTTCTGCGCGCCCACAAGCGTGAAACCGATACACCGACCATCATCCTGACGGCCAAACTCGAGGAAGGGGAGAAGGTACTGGGTCTGGAGCTGGGTGCCGATGACTACGTCACCAAACCGTTCGGGATGCGCGAGCTGGCCGCAAGGGTGCGGGCCATTCTGCGCCGCGCCAGCCGCGAGCCCGCCGAATCCGAAGTGCTGCGGGCGGCGGGCATTACCCTGGACCGGGGCAGCCGTCACGTGACGGTCGAGGACCGTGTGGTCGATCTGACACCCTCCGAGTTCGATCTGCTGGCGGCGTTTTTGTCGGCGCCGGGACGGGCATTCACCCGCGCCGAGCTGTTGGACCGTCTGCAGGGGGATGCCTACGAAGGGTACGAGCGTACAATCGACGTGCACGTGCGCAATCTGCGTACCAAGATCGAGCCAGACCCACGCAATCCGCGCTACGTCGAGACGGTCTTTGGGGTCGGTTACCGGTTTGCCGCCAACGAGCGCATAGGCTAGGGGTATCATGCGTTCTTTGACCGTCAAACTCACGCTGGCGTTTCTGGTGGTTGGCCTGTCCGGCACGGTTTTGATGGCGCTCCTGGTGAGTGGCCAGACGCAGCGCGAGTTCGATCAATTCATCGCCGACCGGTATGGAACCGAGCTGCAGAACGAGCTGACCGATTATTACGAAACCAACGGCAGCTGGCAGGGCATTGGCACGATTCTGATGCGCAATCCCTACTACCGCCCCGGCGGCCGCGAGTATGTCGTGGCGCCGGTGACGCTCACCGATGCCGAAGGACTTGTCGTGCAAAGCGGCCGCCGCGATCGGGTTGGACAGCGATTGTCGGCCAAAGAAACGAATCGTGGGATTCCCGTGGAGGTCGATGGCGTGGTGGTCGGTCGTATCGTCCTGGAAAGCTCCAACGACCGTCCCACCGGACTGACATCGCCGGAGGCCGATTTCATCGACCGGGTTCGCCAGGCTATCATCGTGAGTGCCAGCGCAGCTGCGGTCATCGCGCTACTGTTAGGTATTTTGCTGGCGCGTACGATCGCGCGTCCGGTGCGTGAACTGACAACCGCCACACAGGCCGTGGCGGATGGGCAGCTCGGTCACCAGGTGCCGGTGCGCACCCAGGATGAGCTGGGGAACCTGGCCAGGTCTTTCAACCAGATGAGCGCCGATTTGGCGCGCGCCAGCGAGCTGCGCCGCCAGATGACGGCCGACATTGCGCACGAGCTGCGCACGCCGTTGAGTGTGATCCTGGGGTATACGGAGGCGTTGAGTGACAACAAACTCCCCGGTACACCGGACGTCTATGCGACGATGTACGGTGAAGCCCAGCTGCTCAACCACCTGATCGACGACCTGCGTACGCTTTCGCTGGCCGATGCGGGCGAACTGCCGCTGAACCGGCAGGCCTGCGCACCGCGCACCCTGTTGGAGCGCACGGCGAGCGCCTATGCCGCCCGCGCACAAGAAAACGGGGTCGAGCTCGACGTGCAGGCGGACGCTGATTTGCCGGCGGTACTCGTCGATCCGGAACGGATGGCCCAGGTGCTCGGTAACCTGGTGAGTAATGCACTGCGCTACACCGCGGCTGGCCGGTCGATCGTATTGACCGCAGCACCGGCCGTGGATGGAAGCGGATCGGTCCTGCAGGTTCAGGATCACGGCAGTGGCATTGCCGCCGACGACCTGCCCCACATCTTCGACCGGTTCTATCGCGGGGATCAGGCCCGCCCGCAGGACGAGGGTGAGTCGGGTTTGGGGCTGGCGATTGTGAAGTCGATCATCGAGGCGCACGGAGGCACGATTCGGGTGGAGAGTGTGGTGGGTGAGGGGACGACGTTTGCGATTGGGTTGTTGGGGGCGGAGGGGGCGGAGTAGGGAACGGATTGGAACGGATTACTGTCAACGGATTCGGGGAATAGGGGTTGGGGGTTAGGGGCCAGGGGTTGGGGTTGTGTGGGGGTAGATTGAGCGGATTACTGTCAACGCGGGTGGGACACGGCCCCACGCCCGGGGAACGGATTGAACGGATATTGGAACGGATTACTGTCAACGCGGGTGGGACCGAGTCCCACCCCCGGGGAACGGATTGAACGGATATTGGAACGGATTTCTGTCAACGGATTCGGGGAATGGATTGGGAGCGGATTGGAACGGATTATTGTTGATGGGCGCGTGGCTGCCGGACTGGCGTCTGTGGGTTTTGGGCGCTCTCCGGGGCGCTGGGTGATTCCCCCTTATGACTTGGATTGGAGGGACTGATGATGTCCGATAGTATGTTGCGACATGGGACACGCTGGCGACGACGTGGCGGGGCTCTGCTGGTTGGACTGCTGGTGCTGCTGGTTGTGGCGGCGTGCAGCGAGCAGGCAGCCGAGACGCCGGTGCCGACGACGGTGGCGGTAGCGCTGCAGGCCACGGCAGCCCCGACGGCGACACCGGCGCCAACGTTTACACCGACGCCGGTGCCGACCAGCACGCCGACGCTGGTCCCAACGGCGACCCCCACGGCAACACCGACGCCAATTCATCCCCTGTCGATCGAATACTTGCGGCGTCAGGAATTTCCTGGCAGCGCACTGGTGATCGAGCAGACGCTGGCACCGGGGTCGAACTACGATCGCTACATTGCGTCGTATGATTCGGAGGGGTTGAAACAGTATGGGCTGCTAACGGTGCCGCGCGGGCAGAAGCCCGCCGATGGCTGGCCGGTGATCATCTTCAATCACGGCTACATCCCGCCCAGCCAGTACCGCACGACGCAGCGTTATGTGGCGTACGTGGACGGGTTTGCGCGCAACGGGTACATCGTCTTTCGGCCCGATTACCGCGGCCACGATCAATCCGAAGGCCAGGCCAGCGGTGCCTACGGCTCGCCCGACTACGTGATCGACGTGCTCAATGCGGTGGCTTCGCTCAAGGCCTACCCCGATGCCGATGCGAACCGCATCGGGATGTGGGGCCATTCGATGGGCGGCTGGATCACGCTGCGCGCAATGGTCACGTCGCCGGACATTAAGTCAGGGGTAATCTGGGGCGGCGTAGTCGGGTCGTACGAGGACCTGATGAGCCGTTGGCGGCGCGGCAGCCAGCCGCCGCCTACGCCCAATCCCAGCAGCACGCGTGGCCGCTGGCGCAGTGGCCTGATGAGCCTCTTCGGTTCGCCCGAAAGCAACCCCGAAATGTGGCGCTCGTTGTCGGCAAACTATTTCCTGGATGACCTGTCGGGTCCGATCCAGCTGCACCATGCGCGGGGCGACGAGAGTGTGCCGGTGGAGTTTTCCGAGATCCTGTACCAGCAGGGGCTCGACGCCGGCATGCCGATCGAGCTGTTCACCTACGCCGGCGACAACCACAACATCTCGGGCAACTTCAACACGGCGATGCAGCGTTCGGTCGAGTTTTTCAACCGGACGTTGGCGCAGCCGGCGGCTCTGACCAGCGCAACGGGACCCACGGTCTTCGCCGGAAGTGGCCCAGTCAACCTGCGCAGTGGACCGGGCACCACGTTCGGCGTCGTAGGTTCGCTGGGGCCAAACCAGCAGCTCCCGATCATCGGTCGTAATGCCGATGCCAGCTGGTGGCAGGTACAAACGGCCAACGGACCGGCCTGGGTGGCGAACAGCGTCGTCACGGCTGTGCGTTATGCCGACGTGCCGGTCGTGGACACCAGCGGACCATCGCCGGGGTGAGACCGCGAGTGACATCTGCGGCACGGTCCGCCAGTAATCTAACCGGCGAGACACCGTGCGGACCGTGCCGCGGACGTTGAGAAAATTTGAACTTTCGGCCAGGCTGTGGCATGATAGCGGGGATGCCTGATCGGAGTCTATCATGCTGCAGCTCAACCGATTTGCCAGGTACGCCTGGCTTGTTCTGTTCTACAACCTGTTGGTCATCCTGTGGGGAGCCTACGTCCGGGCCACCGGATCGGGGGCCGGATGTGGCAGCCACTGGCCCTTGTGCAACGGCCAGGTGATGCCGCGTGCTCCCCAGATAGAAACCCTGATCGAATTTGCCCACCGTGCGACTTCTGGTGTGAGCTTGATTGCGGTCGCAATCCTGGTGTTGTGGGCATTTCGCGCGTTCCCGCGACGCAGCCCCGTGCGTGCGGCGGCGGTGTGGAGCGGAGTCTTCATCATCACCGAAGCGTTACTCGGGGCCGGCCTGGTGTTGTTTGGCCTGGTTGCCGACAATGATTCGCTGGCGCGTGCCATCTCGATGTCGCTGCACCTGGTCAATACGCTGCTGCTGCTGGCCGCGCTCGTGCTGACCGCCTGGTGGGCATCGGGCGGTCAAACCGCGCGCGTAGAAGGCACGCGCGGCCTGCTGTGGGCGCTGCGCACTGGCTGGCTGTTATCGATTCTACTGGGGGTCAGCGGTGCCATCGCCGCGCTTGGGGACACCCTGTATCCAGCGACTTCGCTGGCGCAGGGCATTCAACAGGAATTCTCGATCACGGCGAATCTCCTGGTTCGATTACGGGTCCTACATCCTGTGCTGGCGGTCGGCATCGGCGTCTACCTGATCGTGGTGGCCCGCGCGGCGCGCAGCCAATCCTCGCAACCGGCCGCAGACCGGCTGGCAAGGCTCCTGACTGGCCTGCTCATCGTGCAGCTGATCGCCGGTGCTATCAACGTCCTGCTTCTGGCACCGGTGTGGATGCAGCTTGTGCATCTTCTGTTAGCCGACCTGGTGTGGTTGGCGTTGGTGCTGCTGTCAGTCTCTTTTAGTGTTGCAACCGTGCCACAGCGACAGGCCGTGGCTGCCCAGGCCTGAGGCCATCATGAGCTGACCCCGCCATGGAACTCTATCTCATTCGCCACGCCCAATCGCAGAATAACCTCGCCTACAGCCAGAATTCGACCGATCGTGTCGCCGATCCGGCACTGACGCGCCTGGGCGAGCAGCAGGCCGCCCGTTTGGCGTCATACCTGGCGCAGCGTGTCGATTCTGAACGGGGCGATGGGCGCACGAATTATTCGAACCAGTTTGGGTATGCCTTCACGCATCTCATCTGCAGCCCTATGCGGCGGACGCTGCAAACAGCACAGCCGCTGGTGCATGCCCTTCAGCTGCCAGCAGAAGTGTGGACCGACATCCACGAGACCGGCGGCATCTACCTGGATACCGACACCGGACCCGTGGGGCAGCCGGGCATGACACGGCAGGAGATGCTGGAGACGGTGGCCGAACTCATACTGCCACCGGAAGTGACAGCGGCGGGTTGGTGGACGGCGAATTGGGAAGAACGGGAGGTGCGACCGGCGCGCGCCTACCGGATTGCCGCACGGCTGTGGTCACTGGCGGGCGAGGACGCCCGCGTGGCCATGGTGACCCATGGCGGGTTTTCGGACCTGCTGATGAAGGCGTTGTTTCGCCTGCCGTTCGAGACGTCGACCGACTATTTCCACTATAACACCGGCATCTCACGCCTCGACCTGGGCGCCGATGGGCGCGTACGCGTCATGTACCTCAACCGGTTGCCCCACCTGCCACCCGATCTGGTGTCGGCCTGAGGGCTTGAAGAACTGTCATAACGTGAGAGGGCGTCCGACTGGACGCCCTCTCGTGCAGGCACCACAACATTCCGAACCACTCGATCAGATGTAATTGTGTTCCTTTGCCCACGCCGTCAGTTCATCGCGGAAGTTGGGATGAGCGATGTTGATCAGGTTGAGGGCACGCTGACGGATGGACTTGCCGTAGAGTTCGGCGACACCGAACTCTGTCACCACGTAGTGGATGTGGTTGCGGCTGGTCGTGACGCCGGCGCCTTCTTTGAGTGTGGGCACAATACGGGTGATGGTGTCGTTGCGCGTGGTGCTGGGCAGGGCGATGATCGGTTTGCCGCCTTTGCTGCGTGACGCACCATACACAAAATCGAGCTGTCCACCAACACCGCTGTAAAACGATGTGCCGATCGAGTCTGCACACGCCTGACCGGTCAAATCGATCTCGAGCGCCGAATTGATCGAGATCATGCGCTCGTTTTGGGCAATGATAAATGGATCATTGACATAATCCTGGGGATGGAACTCGACGATCGGATTGTTATCGACGAAGCTGTACAGGTCTTGACTGCCGAGTATGAAACCAGCCACAATCTTGCCCGGGTGGAGCGTCTTACGTTCGTTGTTGATGATCCCGGCATCGACGAGCGGGATCACCCCATCCGAAAACAACTCGGTATGGATACCCAGGTCCTTTTTGTTTTCGAGGAAATGCAGCACGGCGTCCGGAATGGCGCCGATGCCCATCTGCATCGTGGCACCATCGGGGATCAAATCGACGATGTGCTCGGCAATACGTTTTTCGAGCTCTCCGGGCGTGCCCTGGGGAACTTCAGGCAGGCGGTAGCTGACCGGAACCAGGTAGTCCACTTTGCTGATGTGAATGAAACTGTCACCCAGGCAGCGTGGCATGTGCTCGTTCACTTCGGCGACCACGATTTTGGCACTATGGGCAGCCGGCTTGGTCAGACCAACTTCTACCCCAAACGAGAGGAATCCATGCTCGTCGGGTGGCGAACAGTGAATGAGGGCCACGTCCAATGGCAGCTGCCCGTTGCGGAACAGACGCGGGATTTCCGACAGAAACACCGGGGTAAAATCAGCGCGCCCGTCGTTGACCGCCTTACGCACGTTGTGACTGATGAACAACGTATTGACGCGGATTTTGCCCTCCATTTCGGGTGCCACGTACGCCGCGTCACCGATAGTCAATACCTGCACGATCTCCAGTCGCTCGA
The DNA here is from genome assembly GCA_964443225.1 of uncultured Anaerolineae bacterium. Classification (GTDB taxonomy): domain Bacteria; phylum Chloroflexota; class Anaerolineae; order SSC4; family Amarolineaceae; genus SSC4. Next base: position 21,292 of record CAYUCC010000001.1, on the reverse strand, counting down.
CGTCATTTGCACGTGCGCGTTCGACCACAGCATTGAGCAGTGTTTGGGGCACGCTGCAGTTGCCGGTCAGGAAAATACGGTCGCCGGATTTGATGACCTGTACCGCTTTGTCAGCGGGGACGACCTTATTCCAAAAACGTACCATCCAGTTTGTCATTGCGTCTTACCTTGCTGTTTTCCCCTGTGCCGCCGGTTCCAGCGGTTCAACTGACAGCGATTGCAGCTGCCAATCCCGGATGGATGACTTCACCGTCGCGCACGTTGACGCCGCGCGCCAGGGCCGGGGATTGTTCCAGCGCAGCATCCAGACCATCACGGGCAATACTATGAATCAGCGGCCATGCCGCATTGTTGAAAGCATGCGTTGCTGTGCGCGCCACGATACCGCTCATGTTGGGCACGCAGTAGTGAATGATGCCTTCTTCGACATACGTGGGGGAGGTGTGGGTCGTGGGTCGCGTGGTTTCGAAACACCCACCACTGGAGACCGACACGTCCATCACGATCGATCGCGGCTTCATGGTTCGCAACAGCTCGCGCCGGACCAGCATGGGTGACCGCATGCCAGCCGTCTGAACGGCGCCCACCAATACATCGGCAAAACGCACCATCTTCTCGATGTTGTACGGATGGGATACGAGTGTCACGACACGACCGCCATAAATCGTGTCGATGCGCTCCAATGCGCGCAGGCTCTTGTCGAGTGCATAGACGTTGGCACCCAGGCCCAAAAATGCGCGTGCCGCATTCGATCCGACGACACCGGCACCCAGGATCACCACTTCAGCAGGTGGTACGCCTGGCACACCGCCCAGCAGCACACCCTTGCCACCGCTCGTGTTCTCCAGCAGCCGGGCCGCCACCTGGGCACACATCCGTCCCGATATCTCGCTGATTGGCAGCAGAACCGGGAGTGTACCGTCATCTTCCTGGATTGTATCGTAGCCAATGGCTGTCACTTTGTTGTCGAGCAGACTCTGCACGCGGCTGCGGCGGGCGGCCGCCAGGTGCAGAAAACCGCACAAGATTTGGTCAGCGTGCAGCCAGGTCGTCTCTTCGGGGGTGGGACGCGCCACTTTGACCACCAGGTCGGCCCGCGCATACGCTTCTTCGGCGCCGTACACCATGTTGGCACCCGCTCGCCGGTAATCCTCATCGGCGAAACCGCTGCCGATACCGGCCCCTTGTTCGACGAAGACGCGATGGCCCTCCTCGATGAGGATCTGTACTCCCGATGGGATCAAACCGACACGGTACTCGCTGGCTCGCCGTTCGCGTGGGACACCAATGTCCATCTTCACTCCTTCGCTTCTGACGTCACAGAGACGGGATGTTCTTTCCACTCACGCACGATCAATTTGAAGATATCCGATTCGGTGACGATACCCATCACCGAATTATCCTGTGCCAACACAGGAAATCCACCGACCTTGTGTCGAAGCATCAGCTCCACCACTGCAACCACCGGCGTTTCGGGTGTCACTGTCAATACGGACTGGGTCATCGCTTCTTCCACGGTAAGCCAATTGCCGGCCTGCGGATCGTAGGGATCGACCGATGCCGCCATGGAGGCCGCGCGCACATCCCCTTTGGTGAGAATGCCCGCGAGTTGACCGTCATCATCGACGACGGGCAGTCGCCGAAAGCCGTACGTCTCCATCAACTCTGCCGCTTCGTCCAAATCGGCATGCTGGCTGATGGTGATGGCCGGGGAGCACATGATGTCATGCACAAGATAGTCGGGCATAAGGCACTTCTCCTCCAGCAGGCAGTGTTGCGCGGTCCACGACTGGGGCTCACAACACACGAGGGCTGCCCGAGATGGGTGATGACCACGTCCCTGGCAGCCCTGGTTGACGACTTCAGATCAGGCAACTGTCTTTGCCAGCAGGCCAGCCTCTTCCATGCGAGCTGTGATGACACGTGCCAGACGACGAATGCCCTCCTCCAACATCACCGGATCGGCGTTGGAGAAGTTGAGCCGCATCGTATTGCACAAGCCACACTCGCGTCCGCCCGCGTAGAATGCGTGCCCTGGCACGAAGGCGACCTTCTCTTTGATCGCCTCTTGCAGCAGAGCTTCGGTGTTGATCTCTGGCGGCAGCGTGACCCACAGGAACAGCCCACCGTGCGGTCTGGTCCAACGAACACCGGGTGGGAAGTACGTTTCCAGCGCGTGCAGCATGACGTCGCGCCGTTCACAGTAGACACGCCGGATTTCTTCGATGTGGGCTTCGAGGAAACCGTCACGCGCCACTTCATAGGTGACCATTTGGTCGAAAATGCTGCTGTGCAGGTCCATGCCCTGTTTGGCCTGGACGCACTTCTGGATGACCTCAACCGGGGCCACGATCCAGCCGACGCGCAGGCCAGGGGCCAGCAGCTTCGAGAAGGTGCTCATGTAAATGACGTTGCCGCGGAAGTAGCCGTGCCCGTCCACGGCGCGTGACTCCAGATTCTCACAGTCCAGCCGCACCAGGGACGGCAGGTACTCCCCTTCGTAACGCAGCTGGCCGTAGGGGTCATCCTCGATGATCGGAATTCCGTAGCGGTCGGCCATTTCGACCAGCTCGTGGCGCCGGTCAAGGGAGAGGGTGACGCCGCCCGGGTTCTGGAAGTTGGGCAGGATGTACATGAACTTGACGCCGGCGCGCAAAGCCTCTTCGAGGAGATCGATGCGCAGGCCGTCGTCGTCGATCGGCACGTCGATGTATTCGGCCTGGTAGGCGTTCCACGCCTGCAGCGCACCGAGGTAGGTCGGGCGCTCGACGAGAAGCGTATCACCCGGGTTGATCAGCAGTTTACCGATGAGGTCCAGCGCCTGCTGCGAACCGGAGGTGATGAGCACATTGTCCTCTTTGGCCTGGATGCCAAAGTGGGCCATCTGCTGCACGATCAGGGTGCGCAGTGGCATGTAGCCTTCGGTGGTGCTGTATTGCAGCGCTTTGGCGCCCGCCTGGGTCAGCACCCGATCGGCCGCGTGACGAAATGCCTCGACCGGGAACAGCTCAGGCGCCGGCAGGCCACCGGCAAATGAGATCACGTCTGGCTGCTGGGTAAACTTCAGCAGCTCACGAATAACCGAACTGCCCATACGCTGGTTGCGCTGTGCGTAGCGTCGTTGCCACGGCGTTGTCATGGTTACTTTTCCTTTGCGCGTATCAAGAGCACGGGGCACGGCGCGCCCTGCAGGACTTTTTCGGCGACACTGCCGTAAACCCAGCGGCTGATGCCACCGCGCCCATGCGTGGACATCACAATCAGATCGATCCCCTCGCTTTTGGCGTAATCGATGATCGCATCGGGGACCGGGCTTTCCAGCACAACCGAGTTGGCGGTCAGCCCCCGCTCACGCAGCGTGCCACACACCGCCTGCAGGTACTGCTGCGCCTGCTCGCGCAGACCCGGTACTTCGGATACCGTCCCCGACAGAACGAGGTCTGGCGCGATCAACTGGTAGGGGGAGACAATGACACGCAGCAGCACCATCTGGCTCTTGAACTCGAGCGCCAAAGCCTCCGCATGGTGGAGCGCCACCTCGGCGAGTCCCGATCCGTCCAACGGTACAAGAATCTTCTTGTACATCGACATCCTCTCCTCTTGCCCTCATGGTTGTGCGGTCACTGGACCGGCACGTGCGCGGCCGCTAACGAACGGCACTGGGTGTCGCACACGCGGCGCCGCGCCGCAGCGCCAGTTTGTTCGACTCCAGGAAGCGTCGATTGCGTGCGGGCAGATGCTCTTCCAGGGTGCGATCGATGGCTTCGGGGGGCAGCAGCCCCGTGGCCTCCAGCAATGCGCCCAACATCACCATGTTGGCTTGTTTGACGTTATCCAGTTCGCTGGCAATTGTATTCGCCGGCACCGGAATGATCGTGATGTCGGGTCGTGTCACAGGACGACTTACCAGCGAACTGTTGTAAACCAAAAGCCCACCGGGTTTGACCAGCGGCTCGTATTTGTCGACCGATGGCAGATTCAGGGCCACGACGGCGTCGGGATTGCGTACCAGCGGTGCACCAACCTCTTCATCACCCACCACCACGACGCAGTGGGCCGTGCCACCACGCATTTCGGGGCCATACGACGGGATCCAGGTCACAGCCTTGTTGGCATCCATGCTGGCATAGGCCAGAACCTGGCCGGCAAACAAGGCGCCCTGCCCGCCAAAACCAGAGAATACAATGGAGTATTCCATGTCACTCCTTCCCGTTCAGCTTCTGCACAGCATCGCTGACCTTATAATCGCCCAGGGGGAAGTACGGCACCATCGATTCTTCGATCCAGTGCAGCGCCTCGACCGCGGTCGTGTGGTTGTTGGTGGGGCACGACGAGAGGATTTCGACCAGGGCCAACCCTTCACCGGCGAGTTGTGCCTCGAACGCCGTGCGAATCGCCTTTTTGGTCTTGTTGACCTCACGTACGTTGTGGGTCGAGCGGCGTACGCAGTACGACACCCCGGGCAGCATGGCGATCAGCTCGGCCACCCGCAGGGGATAACCGGCCAGCTGCACATCACGCCCCGTGGGTGAAGATGTTGTCACCTGGCCCGGCAGGGTGGTGGGTGCCATCTGGCCGCTGGTCATGCCGTAGACCGCATTGTTGACAAAAATCACCGTGATCTTCTCGCCGCGTGTGGCAGCGTGGATGATCTCATTGGTGCCGATGGCCGCCAGGTCACCGTCACCCTGGTAGGTGAAGACCACTTTGTCGGGCTGGGTGCGTTTGAAGCCGGTCGCCATGGCTGGCGCCCGCCCATGGGCCGCCTCAACCATGTCGACGTCGAAATAATTGTAAGCAAACACGGCGCAGCCCACCGGCGCAACGCCGATGGTCCGTGCCCGAACGCCCAATTCATCGATCACTTCGGCCACCAGACGGTGAATGATGCCATGCGTGCAGCCCGGACAGTAGTGGGTGACGGCATCGGTCATGGCATCGGGGCGCTGGTAGACGATCGTCATTTCGTCGAGGCTGGTGATTGGGGTGTTCATCGTGTCACCTCCTGCGGCAGGGCCGACAATTTCTCAACGGTCCGATGACCATTGCCACCCGTGGAGGGTATCGGGACGGGCGGAACTTCCTTGTGCAGATCGTAGGTGGCGACCAATGTGGTCAGCTCACGCAGCACCTCGTCGGGCAGTGGAATGGCGCCGCCCATGCGCCCGTAGAAATGAACGGGTGCCCGCCCTTCGACCACCGCTTTGACGTCGTGCAGCATCTGGCCGGCGTTCATCTCGACCACCAGAATCGCCTTGACCTGGGACGCCAGCGTTTGCAGACGCTGCTCAGGAAACGGCCACAACGTAACCGGACGCAGCAGACCTACCTTGATACCCTGGGCGCGTGCCTGGCGGATTGCTGAGGTGACGACCCGCCCCATCGTGCCAAAGGCCACGAGCAGGTACTCGGCGTCGTCGACCAGGAAATCTTTGTAACGTACTTCGGCGGCTTTGATCCCAGCCAGTTTGGCCTGCAGCCGGAGGTTGTGTTTTTCGAGGCCTTCGGCGGTCAGGTTGAGCGACGTGATGAAGCGGTGCGAGCGGCCGTCCGCCCCGCGCAGCGCCCAATCGGGTTTGTCAGCCACCAACTCACGGTAGGGAGGCATCGTGGCCGGTTCCATCATCTGACCAATGGTCCCGTCCGCCAGGATGACCACGGTGGTCCGGTATTTTTCAGCCAGGTCGAAGGCTTCGTACGTCATGTCCACCGCTTCCTGGACGGTGGCCGGTGCCAGGACGATGTTGTTGAAGTCACCGTGTCCCGCTGTTTTGACCATTTGGAAATAGTCTGCCTGCGACGGCTGGATGTTTCCGAGGCCCGGACCGCCGCGCATGATGTCGACGATCACACACGGAACCTCAGAACCAGCAATATACGACAGTCCTTCCTGCATCAGGCTCACGCCTGGGCTGGACGAAGACGTCATCGTACGTGCACCGCCGCACGCTGCGCCGTACACCATGTTGATGGCGGCCAGTTCGCTTTCGGCCTGCAGAAACACGCGACCGAGGCGCGGCATGTGCCGCGACATGTACTCGAGCAGCTCCGTTTGAGGCGTGATGGGATAACCAAAGTACGCCTCGAGGCCGGCGCGAATGGCGGCTTCGGCGATCGCTTCGTTCCCTTTCCACAGCTCCTTTGCCATGGTTACACTCCTTTTCCGGCCTACACCAGCGCCGCAGCGCGCTGCGGCGCCTTTTGCAGGCGATAGACGGTGAACACGACGTCAGGGCACATCACGGCGCACAAGCCACAGCCGGTGCAGTGGCTTTCCGGGTCGACCAGCTCGACCGGGTAGTAGCCACGTGCATTGAGCGACGCTGCAACGTGCAATACATGTTGGGGACAGACCGAGACACACAATTCGCAGCCTTTGCAGCGATTGGTGTCGATGACTACAGTGCCTTTGGCCACAATCGTTCCTCCTTTGGATAATCGTCGTCGTTGACGATGGTCGCAGCGCGCAGGGCAAGAATCATTCTTCGCCGTTGCGACGACTTTGCGATGTGTTGGCCTCTAACAGTTCGATCAGATAGTCGAGCAAATCGATTTCGGTGACGATGCCTACCAGTTGTCCAGTCTTGAGAACGGGCAGTCCGCCAAATTTGTGGCTGCGCATGAGGTGCGCCGCCTCCAGAACCGTCGTCTCGGGCGACACCGTTACGGGGTCCACGGTCATGCAGGCCCCGACTTCGATGTGTTCGAGGATGAAGTTATCGTACCATTTTTCGTGGACGAGGATGGGCGAATTGGTGGCCCGTCGTAGATCGCGATCGGTCACGATACCGACAAGTCGCCCATTTTCGACCACGGGTAGACGCCGGAAATTGCCCTGGCGCATCAGGGCGATCGCCGTACCGATGGATTGGGAGGGATGAATGGTGACTGGATCTGCAGTCATGATGTCGGCCACTCGGGTCATGCAATTCACCTATCCACATGGTATATCCGGGTGGCCGCAGCCCCTGAATCATCATCTCGGCTGCGTGACACACGGAGGGGTGATCGATTACGTCCCCCCTATTGTAAACCCAGACCACAGGACTTCACATGACACGTGTCATACGGCAGATATTGCCTTGGTCCCAACAAGATGGTTGGGTGAAGTGATACCCAACCATCTTGTTGTTCCATTCGAATAGCCCCTCACGCGCGGCTCCAGCGGATAGTCACCTCCTGGTTTTCTCCCATGGCCTGGCGCAGCAGGGCGAGCAGGTTCTCCCCAGCCCCATTATCCTGCAGATAGTCGACCGTCGGTGCCCCGATGTAATAGTCCTGATCCTCGGCCGACTCCTCCTCCAGGTTGTCGTTGAGAAACTTGAGCTCCTGTTCGCTCAACGCCCCAATCAGCTCGCCCGTATCAGCATTGTACAAATTGATCATCATGCCCTCCCCGGCACAATCCTCAATCCAAAATCTCCAATCCAAAATCCAAAATCCAAAATCCCTCCTCCCCAATCCAAAATCCAAAATCCAAAATCCTACAACTGTCCTGCGTCACCCCATTGGTCAAGCAGTGCACGATAGGCTGGGTCGGCGTACCGCGCCAGGGCAAACAGGGGTGCATGATCAGGCACACTGCCGCCGGTTATCTGCGCTGCGAGCAGCTCACCCGCCCCTGTCGCCGCCATCAGCCCAAAACCGGACAACGCACCCAGCACATACGCACCGTCCACCGGCAGCGGGCCGATCAATGGCCGGTTTTCGGCGGTTTTGGTGTAATAACCGCCGTCGATGTAGGGTTTGGGCACACGCGCCCTGTAGGCGCGCAGGCCCGGCAGCATGGTTGCCATGCCCCGCAGCACCACGTCGGGGTATTCGGGGTCACCCGGCACCGGGAACACGACCTCCACCGGGTGTACGTGGTAAGGCCACAGCATCAGCACAACAGGACTGTCAGCCGGGCCATCAGGACGACCGTGCACGCCCGCCGGGAATTCGTCAAGCAGCCAGCGTGTCTCCTCGCTCTCGTCGAACCAGGCACGCTCGTCATCGTCCCAGTCCACGTGCTGCGGATCCGCCCAGATGAGCAAGGGGGCATCCCGCGGCACGATGCCCAGGTGGTCGTTGAAACCAATCTTGAGGTGCCGCTCGGAGAACACCGGCAGATCGACACCCATCAGTGCCCCGACCTGCGCCACAAATGGTCCTGCCGCATTCACGAAGGTGGGCGTGGCCCACATCTGCGCACCGGCTGGGGTCTGGGCGTGTACGGCAACCACACGACCTCCGACCACCTCGACCCGATCGACCGTGCCTTGCACCAGGCGCACCCCACAGGCACGCGCCTTTTCCCACAAGACCATGCCCAACTGCTGGGCGCTGAACCAACCACAGCGCCGCGCATGCACGACCGCGACGGTCTTGTCTGACAGGTACGGGAACTGCTCGCGAATCAGGGCAGCGTCGGTGATGACGTCGGCGCCGGTGGGCTGGCCGAAAAAGCCGTGGGCCGGTGCAGGACCGTAGGTCGGATCGTTCCCCTGGCCGCGATGGTACCGCACCGGACCGGCCCCCAGTGCCGCGGCCTCTTCGGCCGCGGCGATGAACTGCGGCAGGCGAGCCGGATCGGCGGTGGCGTAGAGATAGCCACGCCGGTTGAGCTGAATGGCGTTGCCGGTCTCGAGCGCCAGGGTCTCCAGCAGGTCGATGCTGCGGTTCATCAAGCTGACCATGGCATCACCCGGACCGGGCCACCAGTTGCGGTAACACTCCGATGATTTGTCACTGGTCAGGGACAGCGGCGGCCGCTCGTCGATGACGACCACATCACGGATCCCTTTGCCCATGGCCAGGTAGTAGGCTGCCGCCAGGCCGGCGATCCCGGCGCCACAGATGACGACCTCAGCGGTTGAAGGCATTCTACGCATCCTCCCCCGGTACCTCGTGCACGCGACCTTCCGTCACCGTCAGGCAGCGCGCATGGGCGCGAAACTCCGGTGTAAAATCGTTCCAGTCGGTGGTGGTGACGATGGCCTGGTCCACGCCCTCCAGCGCATGCAGCAGCATGGCCCGTCGCTGTGCATCCAGTTCCGACATGACATCATCGAGCAGCAGGACGGGCGGCTCACCACTGACGTCGCGCATCACCTCGAACTCGGCCAGTTTGAGTGCCAGCGTCGCTGTGCGCTGTTGGCCGCGTGAACCGTAGGTGCGCAGATCGCGACCCTGCACGCGAAAACGCAGCTCGTCGCGATGCGGGCCGAGCAGCGTCATGCCGGCCATGATCTCCCGTTGGCGCACGGCGGCCAGCTGCGTCCGGTACACGGCCAGAATCTCGTCCTGCGTCATGGGTGGCATCACACCCGCAGACTCCGCCACCACTTCGTACTGCAGGGCGAGCTGGTTGGCCACCTGCGTCGCATCGCGCTGTGGATTCACGCTGGGCAGGTATTCCAGGGCGACACGCTCACGATCGGCGGTCAAGGCACGCTGGCGCGGCCCCGCCGCGGCCTCCAGGGCACCGACGAACCAGTGGCGTTTGACCATCAGGTAACCGCCGAGGGTGACCAGCTTTTCGTCCCAAAATTCCAGCTGCTGCGCACTGCCACCCTGTTCGCGCAGGCGTCGCAGCAGCGCGTTACGCTGGGTCAACACCTGGTTCCAGGTACTCAGGGTGCGCAGGTAAACCGGGTCGATCTGGCAGAGTGCCACATCCAGGTAGCGACGACGCACGGCCGGCGCGCCGGTCACCAGTCCGATATCCTCTGGCAGAAAGAGCACCACGCGCAGGTGCCCCACCAGGTCCAACACGCGATGAACCACGCCGTTGATACGCACCCGTTTGGTGTAACTCGTTGTATCGCCGTTGGCGGGCGCCAGTACGATCTCCAGCTGCTCCGGTACAGCAGCCAGCGGTGCATGCTGGATTCTTCCCTGGAGTCGCAGAAAACGCGTATTGTCTTCGCGGGCCAGGAAATTTACCAACTCACGATCGGTGTCGGCGTGGGACGATTTGCTGGTAGCCAGATAGTAGATGGCTTCCAACAGGCTGGTTTTGCCCTGGGCATTGGTGCCCTGAACGAGGGTCAGGCGGCCAGGAAACTCAAGCTCCAGGCGCACATAATTGCGGAAGTTGGTCAGTGAGAGACTGGTCAGGTACACGTCGGCTCCAGTATGCCGATTATATGTGCCGCCGGACATTGAGACAAATTCTGCCGAAAGGCGTTAAGGAGTTTGTAACAATCCATCTGTGCTTTACGTCACTATGGGTGATAACAACAACGAGGCTACACTGTGATCGCAACAAAATCGGAAATGATCCTACATGCAGTCTTTGCCGACGATGGTGATGTGACAATGGCATGTGCTGATGTGTTGGACCAAATCGAACGCGTGACCGTCGAGGCCGGCGAAGCATCCTGGGCGGATCGTTACCCTGCTTTGCACCGCCACGTGACCACCTGCGGGCATTGCGCCGGTATCTATCGTGACTTGCGCTGGATTATGAACCAGGTCGATGCCGATACATTGATCGAACCTGCCGCCTATCCATCGGCCAACCTGTCATTTTTGCCCGGCCCCCTGACACGCCTTCGCCAGCGGGTGGGCCAGGTCACCAGCCAGGGCCAGTACTGGGTGCGTAACACACATGGCACCACCTGGTTGAGCCTGGCGCAGTACCTGCAGGTGCGCCCGTCGGGCATGGCGACCAAAAATCCGCTGCCAGGCGAACATCTCGTGCACCTGGCGTGCCAACCAGACGATAACCTCATGATCGAACTGGTGGCCGATGCGGCCAACGATGACCGCGTGATCGTCACGGCATACGTGCGCCAACCGGCCCGTTTCTACCAGGGTTACGGCGGCAGCGAGGTGTCGCTGCACTTCGGCCCCGAACGACGCACCGGCGTGACCGATGATGCAGGACGGGTCATATTTGCCCAAATCCCGGCACACGTTTTGCCCGATCTGGTTGTTCAAGTGATCCCGTTCGACTGCGATCCATAGGCACATCCCACCCATCACGAGCCAACAACCACAAAACCGGCCCAAAAATAAGGATGTGCCAGCGGGAAGCGGTGGTCTGCTACCGACCACGTTGCATTCATGGCGACCAGGCGCTCCAGCGTCGTGTCGATCGCATCGCCGGGCAGACCATCCCGCGCCAGACGATCGGCCAGGCCTGTCAGGGTGAGGTTCCGCACACCCAACTGCGCCAGGCGCAGGGCGCGTGCGGGCGGCTGCTGGTCGCCGACGTAGGCCTCGTAGAAGAGCTCGGCCAGGACACGCGTCGAGAGCTCGTCCACGCGCCAGAGGCTGACGACCACGGCGCGCGTTCCACCCAGCAAAAACGCACGAACCAACCCCATCAGCTCGTCGGCCCCTTCGACTTCGCTGCGCCCGCTCTCGCACGCACTGAGAAACACCAGATCCATCGGCAGGCTGCCCGCTGCCAGCAGGTCGGCGGCGGTCACACAACCGTCGGCCAGGTGCAGGGCGGACCGCAGCGGCGCGTGGCGATCGAACGTGCCGTGACACGAGCAGTGCAGGACCCGTGCGCGCCGAGCTGCGGCCAGGAAGCCGGCCTGCCGCGCCTGGTGACCCACCAGCGGACGCACGCCCAACAAGCGGGCGATGGCGATAGCCTCCGCCTGGGCGTGTACCAGGTCGGGTGCGTAACCGAACACGGCGTCCGGGCGCGCCGGTGGCAGGGACGGCGGGTTCTCCAACCATGCGCTGAGCGACGGCGCCACAATCACGTCGAACCCGCGAGTCAACAGATCGCTGCCCGCAGGATCGGGTAGCGCCTGGATTGGCACACGATGCAGGGGACCGTGTGGCACGATGCACAGGGTGTCAAGTTCCTCCAGCGCAGATGCTGCAAACCGCGCCAACACAGGCGCCAACAGGGCATCGTAGCCGATACGCAGCACCCACGGGGTCAGGAGTTGACCATTCTCGCCCGGCGTGAGTGCAACCAGCGCACGGCCGTCGTGGTCGAACGCCCGTTGTTCGAGGACTGCGGGTGACAGAGGAAGCGCTTCGGCGGTGACACCGGTGGTACTGACGGTGAAACCAACGATAGCCGGAGGCGGCCACAGAATCGACGTCAATGCATTGTCGGGTGCATGGGCCCGCGCAGAGCCTGGTCCGGTGCAGAAATAGACGAGCGCCGCTGTCGCCGGCTTCAGACGCCGGCAGATGTCGGAGGTGTCGAGCGGTGTACGGGCTGGGGTGATTGTTTGGGACACATCATGGTGACCGAGCAGATCGAAGAAGGCACGTGCCCGCGCGCGTTCCGCCCAAGTCAAGGCTTCTTCGGGTCGGGCAAGACGCACACAGGCTAACACAGCGGCCATGTACACAGGCTGCCAGGTGGTGAACAGGTGCGAGCGGACATCACTCTCTTCGATCTGCCCGCGCAGCGTCTCCACCAACGCCAGTGCCTGTTGATACTGCGTTAACGCCTCCTCGTCACGGTGCTGTGCACCCAGCACGTTGCCGGTCAGGTACAGGGCCAGAATCTGATAGCGGACGTTCCGATGCTGCGTGGCGAGCGTGTGAGCCGCCTGGAAACGCACTGCGGCGGCGGGCAGGTCATGGAGGGCCATGCTGCGCAGTCCCTGGTTGAGTTGAATTTCGATGCGGGAGAGGGGGGTGGAAACAAGCGCACCGGCCGCATCCAGGGCTGCGGTCGCGCTGTCCCAGCGGCCGGTGAACAAAAAGAGCTCACCCAGGTTATTATATGCAATACCGGCGCCTTCGCGGTCATCGACAGACTCGCACAATACCGCCACGCGTCGATAGATCTGTTCGGCCTCTGCCCACCGCCCCAACCCGGTATCGACCAATCCCAGCCCATTGAGTGCAAAGGTCTGCCAATCCCGTGCCTCAAGCTGTTCCAGCAGCACCAGGCTCTCCTGAAATGCGCTGGCCGCGGCCGGCAACTCACCCAGGTGACGGTGGGCCGTACCCAGGTTGAAGAGCGCCTTGGCCTGGCCCAACAGATTGCCCTGGGCAACAAACAGGTCGCAGGCATGGCAGTAACTCTTTAAGGCCTGATCGTACCGCCCGAGATACTGCGCGTTGACGCCCAACGAGTTCCACAGGCGTGCCTGCAGCGTCGGGTCGATATCGGGTTGTACCAGCAGGTGTTCGAAGGTGGTCGTTGCCTCTGCATGGGCGTGGCGCTCACAGGCCAGCACGCCTGTCAGGTAGGTCCGCAGGTGAGTGGCTTGCGGAACGGCGGGCAGTGTACTCTGGTCCAGCAGCCTGGCGAGGTCTTCATAGGCCTGTTGGACCAGGAGTGCGTCCGCCAACTGGTCGAAATGGTAGAGCTGTTCGGCGGTGTCACTGCACTGCCTGAAATAATCCAGGGCGCGCTGCTGCCACAGGCGGCAGAGGACAGGCTGGTCATGGCGCAGGTGGTGCAGGGTGCGCTGGCGCCAGCGGTCATCGAGCGCATCGGGTGACTGTTGGGTGACCGTCTGCCACGCTGCCCACGTTGCGGTGGCCGATCCGGCGTCGTCCAGGACGGCGCTGAGGGCGGGGAGGGTGGGCTGGCGTAGTACCGCGGCTGGCCACAGCAGGGCGGGTGCCTGGTGGATCACGGTGGCACATATCCATGGGCCTCCAGGAAAGCACGCAGCTTCTGGCGGGCGCGCAGATAGGTGATGCGCTCGTTCCCGCGTGAGATGTGGAGTGTGTGCGCAATCTCTTCACTGCTGCGTTCTTCGAGCAGCCGCCCGGCCAGGACCGCCCGTTCCTGTGGGCTCAAACCGTTCATGGCGCGTTTGAGTGTATCTGCGAAATCGATATCGAGCTGGCCTGGCGCGTTGATCTCGATCGTTTCGTCCATGGTGATGTTGGCCTGCCAGGGGCGTTCCTGGCGCATCCGGTCACGGAACTTATTGACGACGATGCGTGTTGCCCAGGCCAGAAATGGCCCATCCCGCCGGTAAGCGTCCAGCTTACGCCAGACCTGCAGCAGCCCTTCCTGGGCGATTTCTTCGGCCAGGGCCAGCTGACGTTCCCACGGGAGATCGGCGACGCGGCGCGTGCACAGGTTGAAGGTGATTTTGTACAGATAGCGCCACAGTGCTTCGTACGCTTCCACGCGTCCAGCATGGAGCGCTGTGACCCATTCTTCGTCGTTCGTGGGTTCGTACAGAATCATGACCGGGCCTATGCCGCCTGTTCGAGATTGCGTCACGTAGAGGAGCACGCACCAGCAAAACTAGCTGCTGCATTATAGCATAGATTGGCAATTTGTGAGACTACGCACACGCACCAATCGGGAATGTGTCCAATGATTTGCTGAACAGTATGGGCTGTGCTATAATCGGCGACGGCTAAGGCTGGGGCATGCGTATCTGGTATTCCAGCGGTGTTTCGGCTGGCCAGTGTCGGAGGTGCGAACTCCGACCATCGATACGTTGGATGTGTTCAAGGAGATAGTACGGTGACACTGTCGAAGGAAGACAAGGCACAAGTAATCAAGGAATACCACACTCACGAAAACGATACCGGTTCACCGGAAGTCCAGGTTGCGATTCTCACCAGGCGCATCGACGGCTTGATCGATCATTTAAAAACGCACTCCCACGACGAAAACTCGCGTCGCGGTCTGCTGCGTTTGGTCGGCAAGCGTCGTCGTCATCTGAATTACCTGAGCCGTACGAACCACAATCGCTACATTGAGTTGGTAAATCGCCTGGGTCTACGCAAGTAGTTTCCAGGCTGCGACGCACGCACTGCTTTGCGTGCGTCGTACGGGCATGGTTCGCCGGTCCGGAGGAACAGGCATTGGGGAAAGCGGAGAAAGGTCCTTTTCTCCGCTTTCCCCAGTTCCTGGCCTTTCGGTCCGGCCCAGGAGACGCCAGTCCGCCGTGGTGCGCGACTGGCATTTACGCACGGTCGTTTGACCGTTTCCATATGATTTGTCCCTGCCATCGTCGATAGGGGCATTTGAATTGTTTGCACTGGCAAACATGAAAGGACCGAAAACATGATACAGAAACATCGTTTTACCGCCCGGCTTGGCGAGCAGGAGATTGCCATCGAGACCGGCACCCTGGCGCAGCAAGCGGGCGGTGCTGTCACCGTGCACCTGGGTGACACGGTGGTGTTGGCCACGGCTACCGGTGCGCGGACGCCCCGTGAGGGCGTGGACTTCTTTCCGCTGACCGTCGACTACGAAGAACGGCTCTACGCCGCGGGCAAAATCCCCGGCAGTTTCTTCCGGCGCGAAGGCCGCCCCAGCGAATCGGCAATCCTGCTCAACCGGCTGGTCGATCGCCCCCTGCGTCCGCTCTTCCCCAAAGGTTTCCGCAACGACGTCCAGATTATCCTGACCGCCCTCTCGGCCGACCAGGAGAATTACATGGATATTCTCGCCATCATCGGCGCATCGGCTGCCCTGATGATTTCAGACGTTCCGTTTGGCGGGCCTGTCGGTGCCGTACGTATCGGCTACGTGGATGGCGCATTTGTCGTCAACCCAACGACCTCCCAAATGGAGCACAGTACGCTGGACCTGCGCGTGAGCGGCACTGAAGATGCCATTCTCATGGTCGAAGCGGGTGCCGATGAGATTCCGGAAGACGTGATGCTCGAAGCCCTGCGCCTGGCGCATGTGTCGATGCAGGACGTGATCCGCGTGCAGAAAGAAATGGCCGCCCAGATCGGCAAACCCAAGATGGAGTACAAGGTCTTCATCCCGGGCGCCGAGGTGGTCGATGACGTGACCCGCCGCATGCAGGCCAAAATCGCTACCATCGTTGCCAGCGGCCTGGGTCGGGGCGAACGCAGCGAAGCCATCGATACCCTGCGCAGTGAACTGGTCGAAGACACCGACGAAGCGATCTTCGATGTCCAGGAGCAGAAGGCCGTTTTCGACAGCCTGATCAAAAAGCAGGTACGGGCGCGCATTCTGGATGAGGGCATACGACCGGATGGGCGCCGGCCTGATGAGATCCGCCCCATCAGTGCGGCGGTGGGTATCCTGCCGCGTACGCACGGCTGCGGCCTGTTTCAGCGAGGCGAAACACAGGTCCTGACGATTGCTACCCTCGGGACGCCGCGCGAGGCGCAGACGCTGGATACGCTGCTGCCCGAAGAGACCAAACGCTACATGCATCACTACAACTTTCCACCCTATTCGACGGGTGAGGTGTACCCGATGCGTGGTCCCAAGCGGCGTGAGATTGGCCATGGTGCGCTGGCCGAGCGGGCCCTGGCGCCGATGATTCCACCGGTCGACCAGTTCCCGTACACGCTGCGCCTGGTGTCGGAGGTGCTCTCGTCCAACGGCTCGACCTCGATGGCCTCGGTGTGTGGCAGTACCCTGGCGTTGATGGACGCCGGCGTGCCTATTCTGGCGCCGGTGGCGGGCATCGCCATGGGTCTCATTACCGATGCCGAAGCCGATCGTTTTGCCGTGCTCAGCGACATCCAGGGTGTCGAGGATGCTCTGGGTGACATGGACTTCAAGGTTGCCGGCACGCGCGACGGCATCACGGCCCTGCAAATGGACATGAAGATCAAGGGTCTGCGCATGGATATCATGGAGCAGGCGCTGGAGCAGGCACGCCAGGGTCGTCTGTACATCCTGGGTAAGATGCTCGAAGTCATTCCCGAACCACACGCTGCCATGTCACAGTATGCGCCGCGCATCCTGACCATTCACGTAGACCCCGAAAAGATCGGCAAGATCATCGGCCCCGGTGGCAAGATGATTCGGGCGATCCAGGAAGAGTACAACGTCAAGATCGATATCGAAGACGACGGCTCGGTCTTTATCGCCTCGACCGATGGGTTGAGCGCCGAGTCGGCGGTGCGCGAGATCGAGTCGCTGACCGAAGAAGTGACCATCGGCAAAACCTACGTCGGTCGCGTTGTGCGTACCGAGAGTTATGGCGCCTTCGTGCAGATTCTGCCGGGCGTCGATGGCCTGGTCCATATCTCCCAGCTGGCCGATTACCGCGCTCCCACCGTCGAAGATGTGGTCCGTGTGGGTGACGAAGTGATGGTCATGGTCATCGACATCGACGACCAGGGCAAGATTCGTCTCAGCCGCCAGGCAGTTTTGGAGGGTTGGACGGTCGAAGAAGCCAGGGCGCGCGATGCCCGCGGCCGCACCAGCGGCGGCGATCGTGGTGGCCCACGTGGCCCACGCCCCGGGGGTGATCGTGGCGGTGACCGCGGGGGTGATCGTCGTGATCGTGGCGGCTCACGCTACCGTTAGAAACCAGGTCTATGCCCGATAACCACGAACCGCACCGCGTGGCGGTGGTCGCAGCATCCCCGGGCAGTGGGCTCAAGCCGCAGTTTACCGGCTTGATGCAAACTGTCTTGCCGGCCATCTTCATCGCCCTGGTCGTGCACGTGTTCATGGCGCAGGCCATGCGCGTGCAGGGGTCGAGCATGGAGCCGGGTTTGTCTTCGGACCAGCGCGTGATCGTGGAAAAGGTCTCGTACCAGCTGCACGGGCCGCAACGGGGCGACATCGTCGTCGTACGGATGTCCGACCAGGGTGATGAACTGCTGATCAAGCGGGTCATTGCGCTGGCCGGCGAAACGGTGGAGATTGCCGGTGGGCGCGTCTACGTGAATGGGCGTTTGTTGGACGAGCCCTACGTGGCCGAGGATACGCCGGGCAGTCACACGTGGGTTGTGGAGCCGCTGCACGTCTTCGTGATGGGTGACAACCGGCATGCCTCCAACGACTCACGCCGCTTCGGCACCGTCCATCGGGACCAAATCCTGGGACGAGCCCTGATACGTTACTGGCCACCCAATCGAATGGGGTTCATCGAATAGAAAAAACCGGGGCGGTTCGACGCCCCGGTTCTTTTTTGTGTGGTCTGATCTGACCGTCAGTGTTGTATCAGAGAATCTCGGCCGGCGCGGGGTGGGTTTCCCCGGCGGGTATTGCCGATGCGGGTTCCAGGGGAACGCTCACCAGACCTTCTTCCGTGCGCACCAGCCGTCGAATCTCGGTCGCCACGTCGATGAACAGCTGCCCGTTGAGGTGATCGATCTCGTGCTGGAAGATGCGTGCCAGCCACTCGGTGGCCTTGATGCGTACCGGTTCGCCGTTGACGTCCTGCCCCTTGACCGTCACCCATTCGGCGCGCCAGACATCTCCGACGAGATTGGGGATGGACAGACACCCCTCCTCGCCCAGGACTTCGTCCTTGGATGCTTTGACGATCTCGGGGTTGACGACTGCATAGAGCCTGCCGCTGCCGGGGACCTCAGGGTCCTCGGGCATTTCGATCACAATCACCCGCTCGGTGATGCCAACCTGGGGCGCCGCCAGTCCCACGCCGGGGGCGGCCCGCATGGTTTCGACCATGTCGTCGACCAGGGTCTTGAGCTGGGGCCCAAAACGATTGACCTTACGCGCCCGCGTACGCAGCACCGGGCTGCCAATTTTTACGATCTCACGCACTGCCATACAAACGACTACCTCACAGGTGGGAACCGATGATCTTGTGGGCAGATTATAGCGTCCGTGTTGGGCGCTGTCAAAGACGTGACTGGCAGCTGAACCGGCAGAATGCCGGGTGGCGGACCTGGCGGATCCTTTTCTATGTGGCGCGATTTCTCACTTCGGTTCACATGATGTACAATTACCCCACATGTTTTGGTGCCGGCTGACCGGCACAAGTCATCTGCCGGGCGGAAGAGATGCAACGACCTGAGATGATGCCGACGGCGCCGGATCCTACCCCACCCCGTCGCCGAGATTGGCTCCTGGCAGGAATCGCGCTGCTCATCGTGCTGGTGGTGGTGCTGGCTGCGCCCGGTGGCCTGCTCGACAAGGCCGACAAGGTCGGTTATGCGGTGTGCCACCAGATCGATGCCCGTTCCTTTTTCATCGGTGACCGGCCGATGCCGCTGTGTGCCCGCTGCACAGGCCAGTACCTGGGCGCTTTTTTTGGGCTGCTCGTGTTCATGGCGATGCGCCGCGGACGGGCCAGCCTGTTCCCACCTACCCCCATCCTGGCCATACTCGTGATATTTTTTGTGCTCTGGGCCTTCGATGGGGTCAATTCGTACCTGACCTTATTCCCCGGCGCGCCGCACCTGTATGAGCCACGCAATATCCTGCGTGTCAGCACCGGCATCCTGCAGGGCATTGCGGTCATCTCCCTGGTCCTGCCGATGTTCAACCTGACGGCGTGGGCCAATCCGGACCCGGTGCCCACGGTGCGCAATCTGCGCGAACTGGCCGCCCTGGTGGTGATGGGTGCCGTGCTGGTGCTGGCCGTGCAGAGCGACTGGGAAGCGCTGTTACTCCCCCTGGCCGTAGCCAGCGCCCTGGGCACCGTCGTGATCCTGACGCTGGTCATGACCGTGATCGTCCTGCTGATCATGGGCCGGCCGTCCACGGCAACCCAGGGACGCCAGCTGGTGGTACCCCTGTTGTGGGGATTGGTTGGCAGCCTGCTGCTGATCGCCCTGATCGATGCCGGGCGCAGCGCTCTCACGACGGCGTTGGGTCTGCCGTTCTAAACCGGGCCCGGCCCGTTGTTGACGAATGACAACGGTGACTCCGGTCGTGCAAGCGCCGCAAAGACCGGCGTGGTCGTCCCCTTGAAACCTGCCCCCTGGTTCTGCGTATTGCAGCATGGTTGCGTGCAACGGCGCCGCGAACCCGGTGCGGATTACACCTGGGCTTGTTAATCGGCCATTGTGTGGATGGGCGTCCGCTACCCCATGGATGTCACTGTGAGTTGGCCGGTGTTGTTTGAGCAGACCGACCGTCTGCCACGTTTTGTCCGAAGGAGGAATTCGTTCAAATGACAGTACAGGGTGTTTCGCTTGGTGAGATGTTCAAGCAGAGTATGGCCGTGCTCACGCGGCCATCCACCGATACGTTCGAGCAGTTCGAACGGCACGGTGGCCAGCGCGAGGGGCTCATCTACGTTCTCGTGGCGGCCGCCATTTCGGGTGTGGTGGCGTTTGTCTTCAGCCTGCTGAGTGGCTTTGGTGCCGCCGTGTTCAGTCTCTTGAGTGCGGTCATCGCACCCATCGTAGGATACTTCATTTTCGCCTTCCTGATCCACTATGTCGGCACGCGGCAGGGCGGGACTGGTACCCAGGATGAGGTGTTCTACAGCATGGCCCTCTTCACGGCGCCGATCCTGGCCTTCAACGGCATCGTGGGTGCCATTCCGCTGCTTGGCTGTCTGGCGCTGCCGGTGACGTTGGCTCTGTCGCTCTACCAGCTCTACCTGGGCTACGTGGCCACACGGTCGTCGATGAACCTCGAGTCCAACAAGGCGTTGATCACCGTCGTCATCGCCATCGTTGTCGAGGTCATCGTCTTCATCCTCATCGGCACAGTACTGGGCTTGCTGGCGGCCGGCTTGGGTGCCGCCGCTGGCGTATTCAACGGGTAACTGAAACCACAGGACTTCCGAAGGTCTACTTCGGAAGTCCTGTCATTTTGGAGGGACAAAGGAGAACCATGGAGATCGGTAAAGCCTTTTCTTTTGTGCTCGAGGATGAGAAGTGGGTCAATAAAGTCCTCATTGGTGCTGTCGTCAGTGCCATCCCCATTGCCAATTTTGCCGCGTCGGGGTATGCGATCGACGTCATGCAAAATACGATCCAGGACGAAACACGTCCGCTGCCCAGCTGGGACGACTTTGGACGTTTCTTCATACGCGGCTTCAAATGGCTGCTGGGCCTGTTGGTCTACATGGTCCCCATCCTGATCATCTCGTGTCTGTTTACGGTCATGGGCGGTGGCCTCGGTGCCGCGATGGGTGATTCGGCCGATGCCGCGGATGCGTTTGGCGTTTTGCTCAGCGGCATGGGCCTGGTCGTGTCGTGCCTGGTGCTGCTGTACGCCCTGGCGGTCGGTTTTGTCATCCCGGCGGCCACAGCGCGTTTTGCCCTGACCGATGACGTCATGCAGATGTTCCGTTTCCGCGAGCTGTTTGCCGACATCCGGCGCAACCTCAATGGCTACCTCGTGGCCTACGTGGTCATGCTCGTGGCTGCCATCGTCATCGGTATCGTCCTGTCCCTCTTTGGTTTGATCTGGCTCTTCATCCCAATCTGTGGCTGGATCATTGCCTGGGTCGTCAACATGGCCGGCACTTTCTACCTGCAGCTGGCCTACTCCAACCTGTTCGGCCAGTACTTCAAAGAAGCACGCCCCTCCGGGCTTGAAACCACTCAGCCGTAAGGATTAGGGGATAGGGGATGGGGGATGGGGGTTGGGGGTTGGAAAGAAAACCCCCAACCCCCAACCCCCAACCCCCAAATTACTTAGCGTATAGCAAACGGGGTAAAATTGCCGCCCATCCAAAAACAGTAACTGTTGAGG